>NZ_CP150166.1:927500-1245000 GCF_037963765.1 Sporosarcina sp. FSL W8-0480
ATGTGTGGACGGGATAAATGCTGAAAGCATCTAAGCATGAAGCCCCCCTCAAGATGAGATTTCCCATTACATTTGTAAGTAAGATCCCTCAAAGATGATGAGGTGGATAGGTCCGGGGTGGAAGCGTGGCGACACGTGCAGCTGACGGATACTAATCGATCGAGGACTTAACCTTAAGTTATGAAGTACGGTTGAACTTGAAGTCGCAACAATGTCTCTTTTATCCGGTTTTGAACGAACAAGTATCGTTCAATTGTCTGGTGACGAAGGCGAAGAGGTCACACCCGTTCCCATACCGAACACGGAAGTTAAGCTCTTCAGCGCCGATGGTAGTAGGGGGCTTCCCCCTGTGAGAGTAGGACGTCGCCGGGCAACCCATCACTTTTCGATAAGAATGTTAATTGGTTAGAATTGATCAAGTACATGAATTTGCAGTTAAAGAACCTATTATTCTTTCGAAAAGTATACATATAAAATGGTCCCGTGGTGTAGCGGTTAACATGCCTGCCTGTCACGCAGGAGATCGCCGGTTCGATCCCGGTCGGGACCGCCATTTTAATTAAATTGTCAACCGATTGTGGAGTTAATCCAGGATCGGTTTTTTGTTGTAATAGAATATAAATAAATAAACGAGCGGTTCTGCGAATAAACGAGCGGTTTCCGGGATAAACGAGCGGTTCCACGAATAAACGAGCAGTTCCCGTGATAAACGAGCGGTTTCCGGGATAAACGAGCGGTTCTGCGAATAAACGAGCGGTTCCCGTGATAAACGAGCGCTTCCACGAATAAACGAGCACATTCGACAGATAACCAATCGCATCCCACAAATCCAGGAATTAACTGCTCGCCAATCCCAATACTTTCAGTAACATCTTATTTTCGGTACACTAACAATAATATAGCGGAGATGAAAGGAAATTACTATGACTATAGAATTTGATGTTCATTCCCAGGAGGAAACTGAACAAATTGCTACTAAATTAGCGGGCTTGCTTTCACCGCCTGATGTTTTAACGTTAGAAGGTGATCTCGGAGCCGGTAAAACGACTTTCACGAAAGCATTGGCGAAGGGATTAGGCATCACACGTACCGTAAACAGCCCCACTTTTACAATCCTCAAGCAGTATGAAGGGGAGGATTTTCTTTTCAATCACCTTGATGTCTATCGCTTGGCGGATAGTGACGAGGACCTTGGTTGGGATGAACTGTTTTACGGAGATGCAATTTCGGTCGTAGAGTGGGCACATTTAATAGAAGATGATCTTCCGAATGAAAGACTGGAAATCCAGTTAACCCATACCGGTGATACATCAAGAAAAATTTTATTTGCCCCTAAGGGTAGGCGCTATGAAATGATTTGTGAGGCGATGACAGTATGATATGGTTAGGAATAGACACAGCTAATACACCTTTGTCTGTAGCAATCGTGAAAGACGGGACGATTTTAGCTGAAGTGAATTCTTCGATGGCGGTCAATCATTCTTTACGTGCGATGCGGGTTATTGAGGAAATATTTGAGACAGTGCAATTGAAACCAAAAGAGATTGATGCGATTGCGGTTTCTGAAGGACCGGGATCGTATACCGGGGTCAGGATTGGCGTGACGATTGCAAAGACGTTGGCTTGGACGTTGAACAAGCCACTTGTCGGTGTATCAAGTCTAAAAACATTGGCGGCTAATGCTAATTATTTTAATGGTCTTATTTGCCCTGTAGTGGATGCGAGACGGAATAATGTGTATGCAGGCGTTTATGAAAATGTCGGTGGTGCCCTTGTGGCAATACATGAAGATCAGCACCTTGGAATAGAAGCTTTGCTCGATGCCTTAAGTGAATTTGACCGTCCCATATTATTCATCGGTAAGGATGTCGCTATGTATGAAGAGCTGATTACGGACAGATTGAAGGAGAATTCGGTAATTGCACCATTTCCATTGAACCTGCCACGTGCATCGGCATTGATTTACATAGCAGAGCAATCTGGACATGAAGAGAATACACATACATTTACGCCCGAATACCGCAGGATTGCTGAGGCAGAGGCGAATTGGTTGAAGCAACAATCGAAGGAAAAAGGCAGTGAGTAATATGGCAAATGGAATCCAATATCGAAAAATGACCGTTAACGACATTTCCGCTGTTGTCGAAATCGAACATGAGGCATTTACGACGCCATGGTCGCATGAAATTTTTGAACATGAGATGTTAGGGAATGATTATGCCCATTATATTGTCGCAGTTCAAGATGAAGAAGTCATTGGGCATTGCGGTATGTGGGTTGTACTTGATGAATGTCACATTACAAATGTTGCCGTCAGGAAGCGTTTGAGAGGCCAGGGGGTCGGTGAGGCGCTGATGCGTAAGGCAATTGAACTGTGTAAGGCGAATGAAGTGAGGTTGATGACGCTTGAGGTGCGAGTGTCGAACCATACAGCCCAAAACCTTTATCGGAAGTTGGGTTTCCAAGATGGCGGTATACGGAAAAACTATTATACGGACGACCATGAAGATGCGCTCGTCATGTGGGTGGAATTTTAATGGATAAAGACATTTATATATTAGGTATTGAAACGAGTTGTGATGAAACGGCAGCTTCTGTCATTAGGAATGGCCATGAAATAATTTCAAATGTTGTCTCTTCACAAATCCAAAGCCAGCAACGTTTCGGTGGTGTTGTACCCGAGATTGCTTCGCGACACCATGTAGAACAAATCACACTTGTTATTGAAGAAGCATTACGAACAGCGAATCTTGAACCGGCTGATTTGGATGCGGTTGCTGTGACGGAGGGACCGGGACTTGTCGGTGCACTTTTGATCGGTATTAATGCAGCAAAAGCATTTGCGTTTGCGAATGGATTGCCGATTATTGGTGTACACCATATTGCCGGGCATATTTACGCCAATCAATTAATGCAGCCAATGGAGTTTCCGCTCCTTGCGCTCATCGTTTCAGGAGGCCATACCGAGCTTGTATTGATGGAAGAGCACGGATCCTTTAAACTAATCGGGGAGACGCGTGACGACGCCGCTGGAGAAGCTTATGACAAAGTTGCACGAGTTCTTGGTTTGCCGTATCCCGGTGGTCCAGCGATTGATAAGCTTGCACTTGAAAGTGATGATGCGGTAGAATTCCCAAGAGCTTGGCTTGAGCCGGATTCATATGATTTCAGCTTCAGTGGATTAAAATCAGCCGTTATCAATTATAAGCATAATCTCGAGCAAAAAGGTGGATCAATCGTACCAGCGCATGTGGCCGCTGGTTTTCAGCAGAGTGTTGTGGAAGTTCTAACAGCGAAGACATTAAAGGCTGCGAAAGAATATAATGTGAAACAAGTTATAGCCGCGGGTGGAGTTGCTGCAAATAAAGGCCTGCGTGCTTCACTCGATACAGCTTTTGATAAAGAGGGAATTCCATTTTTCGTTCCCCCAATCTCTCTTTGTACTGACAATGCAGCGATGATTGCTGCTGCTGGAACAGCGATGTTTATGGATGGGAAAAGTGGTAATATGGAAATGAACGGGCGTCCGGGTATGCCACTTACATCTTGGAGCAAATAACTGATGGAAATCGTCGAGTCTTGACGATTTCCGTTTTTATTTGGCCACGAAATGGATTCTTTTGTCAAGAGGGAACGTTCGTACTTATGCACATTTGTTGATAAGTTGTGGATAATTGTTCAACAATTGTGTATTAGCTGTCCAAGTTTTGGATAACTATGTGGGTAAAACAAGATGTCAGTGTGGAAAACGTGGATAACTATGTTAATATCCTATAGTATCAATGTTTACAATGTGAATAAGATTGTGGAAAAGAAAATTCATCTTTGTCGAAAACATAAAAATGCTGTCGAATGGCGCGATGCCTTTCGACAGCATTTATTATGATTGTAAATGTAGATTCTCCAACTTCTCTTGAAGAGCCAACCATTCTTCCGACTGCTCATCATGTTTCATCTGCAATGCATCAATCTGTTCTTGAAGCTCCATTAGTTTAATATGGTCATCAGCAAATTCTGGTTGTAAGAGCTCTTCCTGTAAACTTGCAATATCTTCGTCCATTTTGGCTAATGATGTTTCAATTTCTGCTATTGCCCTTGTCAGTCGGCGTTCCTGCCTCTTGAATTCTTTGTCATCCTCGTTGCGATGGTTTTTCGTTTGGATCCTCTGTTGTGACGAAGACTCTTCCGCTTTCAACTCGGCAAGCTCTGTCTTCTTTTCGATAAAATAATTGTAGTCGCCAAGATACTCCGTTACACCTACGTTTGTGACATCGATTACTTTTGTCGCAATCCGATTGATGAAGTATCGGTCATGCGAAACGAAAAGGATGGTTCCAGGAAAGTCGTCCAATGCATTTTCAAGTACTTCTTTGCTGTCGAGGTCAAGATGATTCGTTGGTTCGTCAAGGATGAGCGTATTCGACTTTTGAAGCATCAGTTTTGCCAATGAAAGGCGAGCCCTCTCACCACCTGATAACGATGTCACTGATTTTTCAACATCTTCCCCAGTAAAGAGGAAGCGTCCTAACACTGTACGGACATCCTTTTCATTCATCATTGGCCATTCATCCCAAAGCTCCTGTAGGACCGTCCCCGTACCGATGATTGTCGCCTGATTTTGATCGTAATACCCGAACTGGACATTAGTGCCATAACGAATCGTCCCGTCTAATGGTTCTTGCATTTTCACAATCGTTTTGAGCAATGTCGACTTACCGATTCCATTCGGACCTAATATGGCAATCCTGTCACCTTTGTAGGCATGCATATTAATGTTTTTGGAAACTGGTTTGCCATTATAGCCGATTGCGATGTTCTCAAGTTTCAGTACATCATTCCCACTTGGCCTTTCGATTGAGAATGAAAAGCTTGCGGAACGTTCATCCCCGTCGGGTGCATCCATCCATTCAGTCCGTTCAAGGAGTTTCCGTCTACTTTTTGCCATTTTGGAAGTGGAAGCTCGTGCGATATTTCGAGCAATGAACTCTTCAAGTTTGGCCTTTTCACTTGATTCACGTTCATACAGTTTCTTGTCACGTTCGTAGTTCTTTGCTTTTTCATCCAAATACGCGCTATAGTTTCCGACATACTTCGTCACTTTCCGTCTGGATACTTCGTACGTGATTGTTACAATCTGGTCAAGGAAATATCGGTCATGTGAAACGATAAGAATCGCTCCTTCATAAGAGACAAGATATTTTTCAAGCCAGCCAAGCGTCTCGATATCTAAATGGTTCGTCGGCTCGTCCAAAATGAGAAGATCGGGTTTGCTCAGCAGCATCTTTGCGAGAGCAAGTCGTGTTTTTTGCCCACCTGAAAGAAGATTGACTTTCTTCTCGTAGTCATCTGGATAAAATCGCATGCCGTGAAGAACGGAACGAATGTCAGATTCGTATTGATAGCCTCCGGAATCCTTGAATTCGATCTGGAGGGCATCATACTCCTTCATGACTCGCTCGTATTCTTCAGTAATCCCGTAAACAGTTGGATCCGCCATTTGTGCTTCAAGCATGCGAAGTTTTTGTTCCATTGATAGCAAAGGTTCGAAAACGGTCATCATTTCTGCCCAAACAGTACGTGAAGAGTCAATCCCTGCATGCTGTTCAAGATATCCTATCTGAACGTCTTTTGGCATGATAATGTCACCCGAATCCGCTGTCATCTCTCCTGCAATAATCTTGAGCAATGTGGATTTGCCGGCACCGTTGCGACCTACGAGTGCAACTCTATCAC
This sequence comes from Sporosarcina sp. FSL W8-0480, assembly GCF_037963765.1. Taxonomy (GTDB): domain Bacteria; phylum Bacillota; class Bacilli; order Bacillales_A; family Planococcaceae; genus Sporosarcina. Next base: position 933,234 of record NZ_CP150166.1, read on the forward strand.
GATGCTGTACTTCGAGTCTCACACTTTCCAATATATCAGTCCCTGAAAAGGATTTAGTTAGTCCATTCACCTGTAAAACAATCATTCAGAACACCTCTATTCATACATTAAGTTTAATCGAATGCGGAGACGCGCGCAATGGTCGGCTTTACATCGACCATTTTCTGCTGTACGATAGAAATTGTTCGGTTTAATTCAGGGAAGTCCCTAATTTAAATCTGTGAAATCCCAACTTAATTCTATGGGGCAGGAGGTAGGAAATGTCTGAAGTAACTCCAAGAATTCCGCAGGCGACATCAAAACGCCTTCCTATATATTATAGATTCCTACAGAGCTTCTCGAATGCAGGTAAAAAACGTGTTTCTTCAAGTGAATTGAGCGAAGCGATGAAAATAGATGCCGCTACGATTCGCCGAGATTTTTCCCATTTCGGGGCACTTGGTAGAAAAGGGTACGGATATGATGTAGATGACCTGCTTCATTTTTTCCGTCAGACGCTTGATCAAGACGAAGAAACGGATGTCGCATTAATCGGCGTTGGTAGTTTAGGAAGTGCATTTTTGAAATACAACTTCCAGAAAACCCATAATACGAGGATAGTTGTGGCGTTTGACCCGAAGGCACCTAAGGAAGGTAGAATCACAAATAACATCCCTGTATTTCATCCAGATATGATGGAAGAGAAGATACAGCAGATGGGCATTAAAATCGTCATTCTGACTGTTCCAACAAAAGCTGCCCAAGAGACAGCGGATCGTCTTGTCGAAATGGAAGTGAAAGGGATTTTGAATTTCACACCAGTTCGTCTAACGGTGCCGGACTACATGCGTGTACAGACGATTGATTTATCAGCAGAGTTGCAGACATTGATTTATTTCATCAAAAATGACGTAAAAGATTCACAATTATAAACGGCTTGTCAATAGTAATACAAGCAGTTTTCGTGTAAAATAGACAACAGACGAAGGAGGTGTCCGAAATGGCTCCAGGTGTGGGTAGTTTAATTATTATCGCAATTATTGCTTTGTTAGTTTTTGGACCGAAGAAGTTGCCTGAAATCGGTAAAGCATTTGGCTCTTCATTACGCGAATTCAAAAACGCAACCAAGGGACTTGCTTCGGATGATGAAGATACAGTAAAGAAAGTTGAAGGTAAGAAAAACGACGCGCAGTAAGTAAGGATGTCTGTCCTATGAAAGAGAAAAATTTAACAGTCATTGAGCATATAGAAGAAATTAGAAAACGGCTGATTGTAATCGTCGTTTTCTTTGTTGTTGCGGTACTTGGTAGCTTTTTCGCTGCAAAACCAGTCATTGAGTTTTTACTTAATGAGGGGGGATATGAGGAGTTCCACGCATTCAATGTTGTCGATCCAATCGTCATTTACTTGAAGGTCATCATCTTCCTTGCAGTCGTCATTATTTCACCAATTATCATGTATCAGTTCTGGTCGTTCGTTTCGCCGGGCCTCCATGAAACTGAGCGGAAGGTGACCTTAAGCTATATTCCGTTTGCTTTCATCCTATTTCTTATCGGAATTGGATTCTCGTATTTTATCCTTGTGCCATTTGTTATGAATTTCATGATGAATCTATCGGGAGATTTGGGAATTACGCAAACAGTAGGGATCAATCAATATTTCACATTCCTATTCCAGGTTTTGATCCCATTCGGGGTCATCTTCCAATTACCGATTGTTCTATTGTTTTTATCAAGGCTTGGCATATTGGATCCTGCGAAGTTAGTGAAAATCAGGAAATATTCATATTTTGTTCTGTTCGTCATAGCGGCGTTCATTACACCACCTGATATAATGTCCCATTTGTTAGTGACTGTTCCTTTGTTCCTCCTTTACGAAATCAGCATCGTCATCTGCCGAGTCGGATATCGGAAGTTCTTGAAAGCTGAAGAAAAACGTAAGCTTGAAGAGATAAAGGCGGAGCAACAGCGGCAAATCGATGAAGTAATGGGGAAATTGGAGAAATAAATGGAAAAGCCCTTTTTTCGGACTGAATTCCGAAAAAGGGCTTTTTTGTAATGAAATCAGCTGCCAATTTCTGTATGATGAAAGAAGTGGCGTACTGAACATAGCATGCACCTACATAGGATATAACATTAAGAAGGGGGATGATTTGTATGAATCCATTGTTATCCATATGGAGTCAACCGACGAAGACAATGGAGTACTTGCTTGAAAAGAAGTCGATTGGGTACGGTTTTATTATTTTTCTATTAGGTTCAATCAGTAGTGGATCAATCGCCATGGCAACAACCGGTTGGTTTAGTGGTCTACCGGTCTTTTTGATCGTATTACTGTCCATTATCATTACATATGGCGGTGCTATAATTGGATGGGTAATCATGTCAGCGTTATATACGTGGATTGGAAAGTGGCTCGGAGGAACAGGGACATTTTCTGAAATGATGCATGTAACGCCGGCAGCGACGATTCTAAGTATTTGGCTTGCGCCGATGAATTTTCTTATTCTTGCTATATACGGATCTCGACTATTTGAAGTGCCTACTGAGAATTTTGGGATTACCAATCTACCGCTTGGCGTTTATTTCTTGATGAACCTCGTTACAATTGGCGTAGGAATTTACAGTATTGTCATCATGAGTAAAGGAATTGGGCTTGTCCATAAATTCTCAGCACTCCGTGGATTCGGTGTTATTGCAATTCTTATGGGTATTGGAATAGTCATTGGGATACTCTTTTCAATTTTAATTGGCATCCTTCTCTTTTCGTTGTTTACAACGATTGGATGAACATAAAAACGACTTCCCAATGCGGGAAGTCGTTTTTGTGTTTCATTGCAACAAGAAGATGAATACTTGCTTTATAGTCTCAGGCTGCTTGAAAACCTCGGGATTCAGCTGGACAATGACTGCGAAACTGTTCATTAACAGATGCGAAATCATCGGTGCCAATATGCTCTTCGTATGATAATAAAGGAAAGCGAACACGATTCCCGGCACCATATAAATGAGTGTATGGTGAAGCTCTCCATGGACGACAGCAAAAACAAATGCGCTAATTAGAGCGGCAACCCAGAAATTCGTTTTGGCATAAATGCCACCAAATAATACTCTTCTGAATATGATTTCTTCAAATAGAGGCGCGAAAATAACAATTGAAAAGATAACAATCGGTGACATTCTCGCAACCTCACCTAAGAGGGCTGTGTTTTCTGAGCCAGGCATGACACCGAAAGCCAATTCAATAATGCCGGCAATCATCTGACCAGCCATCGACATAAATAATCCAAGGACTCCCCAGAGTATGATCTTTCCAATAGAAGCTTTCTTTCCGGTCTTAAAGATATCCCAGAACTTTTTATTCCGTGTCGTCATGTATAAAATCGGTGGAGCGGCAATGATATTCACGATGAAGAGACCCCATGCGAATCCAAAATATTTTGCATCCGCTTCCTCCATACCGAAAGTATTTTGAAAATAACTGATCATCCCTTTGGAGACAGGGACACTTGTAAATTGCATCGCAATATAGATTGCGATAATCCATATGTAGATTTTCCAATTTTTCATAGTAAAACGCCCTTTCTTCTGAGTTAATTTTAGCTGTTTAATGGAAGTTTAGCAAAGAGAAAAGACGCGAGTATTTTGCTTGCATTTTTTGGGCAACTTTATTATGATAATAAATGTATTAGCACTCACACTTACTGAGTGCTAAAAAGATAAGATAATGCTGAGGAGGTTGTTTCACTTGTTGAAACCATTAGGTGACCGTATCGTAATCGAACTAATCGAAGCAGAAGAAAAGACGTCAAGCGGTATCGTATTACCGGATTCTGCAAAAGAGAAACCGCAAGAGGGTAAAGTTGTTGCGGCAGGTACTGGACGAGTTCTTGAAAACGGCCAGCGCGTTGACTTGGAAGTAAAAGAGGGCGACCGCATCATCTTCTCAAAATATGCTGGAACTGAAGTTAAATATGAAGGAAATGAATATTTGATCCTGCGTGAAAGCGACGTTCTTGCTGTTATCGGCTAATAAAACGCGCTTATATAAAGACAACTTACAAAAATAGGAGGGTATTCATAAATGGCTAAAGAAATTAAATTCAATGAAGATGCGCGCAGTGCAATGCTACGTGGTGTAGATACACTTGCTGATGCTGTTAAAGTAACACTTGGACCAAAAGGACGAAACGTCGTCCTTGAAAGAAAATTCGGTTCACCGCTTATTACAAATGACGGTGTAACGATTGCCAAAGAAATCGAACTTGAAGACGCATTCGAAAACATGGGAGCGAAACTCGTTGCTGAAGTAGCTTCCAAAACGAATGAAATCGCTGGTGACGGTACAACAACAGCGACAGTTCTTGCACAAGCAATGATTCGTGAAGGTTTGAAAAACGTAACGGCTGGGGCAAACCCTGTAGGTATCCGTAAGGGAATCGAACAAGCGGTTGCAACTGCTGTTGAATCATTAAAAGGAATTTCTGATGAAATTGAAAGCAAGCAAGAAATCGCACAAGTTGCTGCTATTTCTTCAGGCGACGAAGCAGTCGGCGAATTGATCGCTGAAGCAATGGAGCGCGTTGGCAACGACGGCGTTATCACAATTGAAGAGTCAAAAGGCTTCACGACTGAGCTTGACGTTGTAGAAGGTATGCAATTCGATCGTGGGTATGCATCTGCATATATGGCTACTGACACAGACAAGATGGAAGCTGTTTTAGATAACCCTTACATCTTGATAACAGATAAAAAGATTTCTAATATCCAAGAAATCCTTCCAGTTCTTGAGCAAGTTGTTCAACAAGGCAAGCCGTTGTTGATGATTGCTGAAGACGTAGAAGGTGAAGCACTTGCAACACTTGTTGTGAATAAGCTTCGTGGAACGTTCAACGCAGTGGCTGTTAAGGCACCTGGTTTCGGTGATCGTCGTAAAGCAATGCTTGAAGACATTGCAATCCTTACAGGTGGAGAAGTTATCACTGAGGATCTTGGTCTTGACCTTAAATCCGCTGATATCACTCAACTTGGACGTGCTGCAAAAGTTGTTGTTACAAAAGATCACACAACAATCGTTGAAGGAAATGGTGATGCAAACGCAATCGCGTCACGCGTTAGCCAAATCCGTGTACAACTTGAAGAATCAACTTCTGAGTTCGACAAAGAGAAGCTACAAGAGCGTCTTGCAAAACTTGCTGGCGGCGTAGCAGTTATCAAAGTCGGCGCAGCAACTGAAACAGAATTGAAAGAGCGCAAACTTCGTATCGAAGACGCATTGAACTCAACTCGTGCAGCAGTTGAAGAAGGAATCGTATCCGGTGGTGGTACGGCACTTATCAACGTATATACGAAAGTCGAAACACTTCTTGAAAGCACAGAAGGCGACGTTGCAACAGGTGTGAAGATTGTTCTTCGCGCACTTGAAGAGCCAGTTCGTCAAATTGCGAACAATGCTGGCCTTGAAGGCTCAATCGTAGTGGACCGCCTAAAACGCGAAGAAGTCGGCATCGGCTTCAACGCAGCTAACGGCGAGTGGGTCAACATGATGCAAGCTGGTATCGTAGACCCAACTAAAGTAACTCGTTCAGCACTTCAAAACGCAGCATCCGTAGCGGCAATGTTCTTGTCCACTGAAGCTGTTGTAGCAGACCTCCCAGAACCACAAGGAGCAGGCATGCCTGACATGAGTGGAATGGGCGGAATGATGTAAATAAAATACCCCCACCTTGGTTGCACAAGGCGGGGGTTTTTATTGGCTAAAAATGCATAAACCTCATAATCACGCTTAACCACAGTAATGCACGCATGAATTCCCCTAAACACGCATATTACGTGAATCCCACGCATAAATCCGGCTAATCACGCCTGGCGGAAAGCGTTGCTATTCACTTTCAAATACCTCCGATTTATTTTTGTATGAATACCAATTTAACACTTCTTTGCAGTCCTTTTACTAAAGTGTTCCCCCTAATTGTACAAATAAAGTAAATCCATTACAAAGCTTCCAATATTTCTCTCCCGTCGTATAGTTTAGAAAATACAAAATAGGCGAATACTAACTATGAATTTTGGTTGAAAATTCTTTTCATTCACAGAATTCCCGAACGATGTGATTAAATTTCAAATCATTATTCGTTTTCTGTTGACTGAGAGTAATTCTGATGTTATGATGAGTTAGTGAAAAATAGTTATTATACTCGTATAACATTGGGGATAAGGCCCGAAAGTTTCTACCAAGCTGCCGTAAATAGCTTGACTACGAGGTTGTGTATATACAATAGGGATGCACTTTTCATCTCTAATATTTACCTTCCTGAAGTCAAGCACCGGTTATCACTCGGTGCTTTTTTATTTTTCACAAAACAACATGAATAACAGGGAGGATCATTTCAATGATTAAAAGTGCAAAGAAAATAGCAATGGTATTATTACTTGCTTTAATGACTGTTGTTATAGCCGCATGCGGAAATAACTCATCTGATAAAAAGGAAGATAAGGCTGGAACTGGCGAAAAAGGATTGAGAATTGCAATTGTAACAAGCCCCTCCGGCGTTGACGATGGTAACTTCAATGAAGATAACTATAACGGAATCTTGAAATTTATCGAAAAAAATCCAACAGCAACAGTAAAGGCTGTTAAAGAACCAACTGGTGACCCAGCGGCGGCTGTACAAGCTGTTGCGGATATTGTGGCAGATTATGATGTAATTGTTACACCTGGTTTCCAATTTGCCGGAGTTTCGGCAATCGCTGTAGAAAACCCTGATAAGATTTTCATCATGAATGACACTGAGCCAGCTCCAGTAGATGGCCAAACTGAGTTCGATAATATCTATGCAATGAACTTCGCAGAACAAGAAAGTGGTTTCTTTGCAGGTATGGCTGCAGCACTTGAAACTAAGACAAACAAAGTAGCAGTTGTAAATGGTATTGCTTACCCTTCAAATGTTAACTATCAATTTGGTTTTGAATCAGGCGTAAATTATGCAAACAAATTTTACGGAAAAAATGTTGAACTTGTTGAACTATCTGGATATGCAGGAACTGATGTTACAGGTGCGGATGTTGGTGGTAACTATGCAGGATCCTTCGCAGACGAAGCAACAGGTAAAGTAATTGGTAATGCGTTAATCAAACAAGGCGTAGATATCCTATTCGTTGCTGCAGGTGGTACTGGAAATGGTGTATTCACAGCAGCTAAGGAAGCTAAAAGTGATGTAAAAGTAATTGGTGTAGACGTTGACCAATATGATGACGGTGCAAACGGTTCTAAAAATATTGTATTAACATCTGCTGTGAAATTCATGGCTATGAACATTGAAAAATCATTGAATACTGTTGCGGATGGAACGTTTAAAGGCGGAAACGTTGTTCTTTATGCAGATACAGATTCAACTGGATTTATCAAAGAAGAAGGTCGTCAACAATTATCTGAAGATACACTTGCTAAAATGAATGAGGCTTATGAATTAGTGAAAAATGGCACAATCGTACCTGCATCTAACTTCAATGAGCACACTCCTGAAAAGTTTCCAGGATTATAAGGCGAATTAGAAACACAATAACAGTAGAAGTTTATCAGCTCCCTAATGATTAGGGAGTGATGGACTTCTATTTTTCCTATTGTTGTGAGGAAGGAGATAGAACCATGTCCGAATATATCGTGGAAATGAAACACATTACCAAACGCTTCCCTGGAATCGTAGCCAATGATGACGTATCCATTGGCATTAAAAAGGGAGAAATCTTTGCATTACTAGGAGAAAATGGTGCAGGCAAGTCAACACTTATGAGCATTCTAAGCGGGATGTATGAACCGGAAGAAGGGGAAATCTAGATCCGGGGAGAGAAGGTGCAAATCAGTTCGCCGAACCATGCCGCAAACTTGAACATCGGAATGGTCCATCAGCATTTTAAGTTAGTCGAGGATTATACAATTACAGAGAACATCATCTTAGGGGTTGAGCCGATCAGTAAATTTGCTGGCCTATTTCCTTACGTAGACATTCGAGGTGCCAATCGTAAAATTGAAGATTTGTCCAAGAACTTTGGTCTGGAAGTAGATCCAACGAAAAAAATAGCAGATCTTACCGTGTCGATGCAACAGCGTGTGGAAATTTTAAAAGTGCTTTATCGTGAAGCTGAAATCCTGATTTTCGATGAACCAACGGCAGTATTGACACCACAAGAAATTGAGTTTTTGCTTGGTATTATTGAAGGACTGCGAAACAGTGGAAAAACAATTATCTTAATCACACATAAGTTAGATGAAATTAAGAAAGTTGCCGATCGATGTGCAGTTTTGAACAAAGGAAAATTGATAGATGTGTTGGATGTGAAAACGACATCAATCAACCTTATGGCTCAACTAATGGTAGGCAGGGAAGTGAACTTTGAAGCAGAAAAAGCACCTGCAAAGTTTAAAGAGGAAGTTTTGAAGGTGGAACACTTAACCGTGAAAAATGAGGACGGATTTGAAGTGGTCAAAGACGTTTCCTTTAAAATACACAGTGGTGAAATATTTGCAATTGCGGGTGTCGCCGACAATGGTCAAGTTGAAATAGCGGATGCGATTGCCGGCTTAACAAAGGCAGCCGGTGGCAAGATATTCCTTAACGGACAGGACATCACGAATGACAGCATTAGAAAAAGGACGGAAACAGGAATTTCTTATATACCTGAGGATCGTCAAAGATTTGGGCTGTTTTTGGACTTTGACCTATCTACGAATTTGGCTTCAAGGCAGTACTACAAAAAGCCGTTTTCTACAAAAGGAATCTTGAGTAAAGAAGAATTTGAGCAATTTGGCGGTCAGTTGATTGATAAATACGATATTCGAAGTGGGCAAGGGAATAAGACTCAAGTTCGTTCGATGAGTGGCGGTAACCAACAAAAAGCAATTATTGCTCGTGAGATCGAATTACAATCCCCGCTCATGATTTTCGTTCAGCCGACACGGGGAGTAGACATTGGTGCGATTGAAAATATTCATAAGATGATGATTGCACAACGAGATCAAGGTAAAGCGATTTTACTTGTTTCGTTAGAGTTGGATGAAATTATGAATGTGGCGGATACGATCGGCGTGATCTATAATGGCCAACTTCAAAAAATTGCAAGCAGTGATTCGTTAACGACGAATGAAGTCGGCGAATATATGATGGGGGCTAAGCATGAGTAAAGATAAAAAGAAAAAAAGCTTAAGTTATCGTCTGTTATGGCCAATTAAAAATGAAAAATGGCAACCGATCACAATTCCAGTCGCTTCTATATTAGTCAGTTTCATCGCTGCAGCGATAGTCATTCTGTTACTTGGCAAAAATCCATTACAAGCCTTTTATAACTTGTTCCAAGGTTCAGGAATTTTGCCTAAAGCAACGTATGCTGGCTACAAGAGCATGCTGACTGACTTCTTAAGTTTGTTAGACGCGATGACGCCCCTTGTGTTTGCCAGTTTGGCAGTGGCTGTTGCTCTTAGAGCAGGTTTATTTAATATTGGGGTTTCGGGACAAATGCTTGTTTCCGGATTCTTAGCAACTATTATTGTTGGCTACAGTGGGTTAGATGCAGTCGTAGCTAAGCCGCTTGTGCTGCTGATCGGTATTATTGCGGGAGGCTTGATGGGTGGCTTAGTCGGGTGGCTAAAATATAGATTCAACATTCATGAGGTTGTAACAACAATTATGCTGAATTATATTGCCCAATACGTGATAAGTTTCTTCATCCATATGTATTATATTGACCCGGTTTCAAGACAATCTAAGTATATTTCAGAAGCAGCAAGGTTGACGTTAGTAAATTTCGAGTTCGCAAACTTGAAAATGGATATTCCGTTAGGTTTTATTTTGGCAATTGCAGTCGCAGTTTTCATTAAGTTTCTATTGGACAAAACAGTTGTTGGTTTTGAAATAAAAGCAGTTGGATCCAACCGTGATGCAGCGAAATATACAGGCATAAAGGTCGGAAGTAATATGATCCTTGCAATGATCATTTCAGGCGGTTTGGCCGGCCTCGCAGGTGTTACGTATTATTTAGGTGATTTTGCATCTATTCAACCAAAGGTTTTAACAAACATAGGATTTGACTCCATTGCGGTGGCCCTATTAGGAAACTCTCATCCGATTGGTATTATTTTTTCATCCTTCTTAATATCGATCATTGACCAAGGCAGCACGTATATGAGTTCGCAGGCGGGAATCAGACAAGAAATCGCTTCGGTGATTATCGGGCTAATCCTATTGTTTAGTGCTTGTGGCGCGTACGTGAAGCATAAAGTTAGCCGCTTGAAGGAAAAAGAAGTGGATCGAAAGGACAGTGAGTCATAAATGGATACGATTATTATTGATGGATTATCCTTTGCTCTGCCTCTTTTTATCATGGCAATAGGCGGTATATATAGTGAAAAAAGCGGAATTACCAATTTAGCACTTGAAGGATTCCAAGGCTTCGGGGCATTTATCGGAGCTATGACGGCTGTGTTGATCGCGCATGCTTCTGGAACGGACGTTCAAAATCTATTTTATGTGGCATTATTATTTGCGATGATTGGCGGAATGGGTTTTTCAGTTATTCATGCAGTATTAAGCATTAAATTCAAGGCCAATCAAGTAATCAGCGGTGTTGTCATCAATATATTGGCTTTGGCATTAACAACTTTCTTAACAACACAGATCAACGCGATTGTATTCGGAGCGGCTTCGGACAAGTTCCGGTTAGGTGTAACAGAGCGGTTTACGATCGAAGGCTTAGCCAATATACCAGTGATAGGTGCGATTTTTACGGATGTCTATACGTTCGAAGTAATCATCATTGTGATTGCCATTATTGCTTGGTATGTATTATATAAAACTAAATTTGGTTTACGTCTGAGGGCAAGTGGGGAAAATCCTCATTCAGTCGATACTGCTGGCGTGGATGTAGCTAAAATACGGTTTTCAGCAGTTCTCATTTCAGGTTTGTTATCTGGTTTGGCTGGCATGTGTTTTGCCTATTCCATATCAGCACAATTTTCATCAGGAATTTATATGGGTTATGGATTCTTGGCGATTGCAGCACTGATTTTTGGTAACTGGAGAATCTTACCGACTTTGGTAGCTTGTCTGTTATTTGGTTTTGCAAAGTCCGGGGGTACGTTCATTGCTCAGGCTATGGCTTTACCAAGCAGTTTCACTGATTTATTCATGATTTTACCGTACGTATTAACGTTATTGTTATTGATCTTTTTCTCTAAATCTAACCGTGCTCCGAGGGCGTTAGGTGAGATTTATGACAAAGGAAAGCGATGAAAGAATGTTTACTACGAATTAAAAAAGAAGAAGTCGATCAACTCAATGCTGATTGACTTCTTTTTTTTATTTAAATACCGGATGCCGTGTATACGTACAATCAATCGCCTATCAATACTGAACTCCGTGGCGGGAGTGTGTCTTGAATACTTCTTCAGTTGGTTCGAAATAGTCTTCTGTATAGTGGGCCACAAATTCACCTTTTTGTACATAACCAGCACCCCAAGTAGGGTCCATCGTGAGCCATTCACCATCTACCTTCACTTCTACCCATGCATGACGAGCGAAGTTGAATCCGGAACCAGCCGTTCCAGCTATATATCTTGCTTCCATGCCGGACGCACGGAGCAACGCGAGGGCAAGATAGGTGTAATCCTGGCAAATCCCTTTTTCAAGCTCGAGCACCTTTAGTGCGCTATCGTCCCATTCAAACTCACTGTTTTTCTGCTTTTGTACATCATAGGCAATTGACTTTGCTGTAAATTCATAGACGGCTTTCGCTTTTTCGCGCTCTGTCATACCGTCAGTCATCAGTTCTTCGGCAATTGCGATAATTTCAGGGGCATCGGATTGAACTCCCCGGGAAGGCAATAAATCACGCTGATCCTTAGTGCCTGTGCTCTCTACTGAAAATTGGGCAACATATTCATAATAAAACTTGGAACTGTTCTTCTCTTTAATTTCCGGAACACTCACGATTACGTCATATGTCCCAGGTCCAAAGCGCAAATAGAACTCATCATCGAATGAATAGTCTTTTACAGGAATGACGGAAAGTGCCTCTTCACCATCTTTTTTCGTCGTAATATAAAGATGTGTCGTCTCTTTTGCGAATGGTGCATCTTTATCGATGGTTCCTTTTATACGATACGTTAAATTGGTCTCTTCACCTCCAGCAGTAGGATAGGTAAGATTGACCCCGCGTTCGTGATAGGTCGTCATGTACTGAATCGGCTCAGTGATAAGTTCAGATTCATTGTCGATGTAAAGTACTGTACCTGCCTGGAAATAGTTATTTTTCTCCTTGTCGGGCACGTAGACTTTTAACTCATGGATACCTTTTCCGTAAAATAAAGGGACGTCATATTCAAATTCCCCGTTTTTAACAGGCAATACATGTTTCCATGTTTCTCCGTCCTTTTTCAGTTCCAGCATAACCGCCTCGTTTGGTCCTTTAATAGAAGATATTTTCCCTCGAAGCGTGAAGATCTCGTTTTCTTTAACATAACCACTTGCTGGTGATTCAAGTGATAATCCAGCATCTTGGGCAAATGGGGTATACGTAAGATCTCGCTGCATTTCTGGGTTAACATTAAACACGGTGAACTTTGCAAGATCATAATAATAATTTTTCCGGTCTTTGCTTGGAAGCATTACGGTTACCCGGTACTCGCCCTCTCCATTGAATAGCCTCACATCCTGCTTGAATTTACCGTCACGGATAGGTGCGTAGTATTCCATCGAGTCGTCGGAAAGTGCTTCTCCGTCAAACTTGATTTTGATCCATACATAGTTTTCTTGTAATAGATCCTGATTTTCAACAGTTCCTTCGACTGTGACAAATTCATTCACCGCAAAGTTTGTATGGGTTGGTTCTACCAATGCGGCACCCACTTCTTCGCTATAGCTCGTTAGTTCCAAAGGTGTCATTTCAAGTTCGGCATTTTTCTTTTCGATGGCTGCTTTATAATCTTCTTTTTTCTCCTGCTTTTGAACAGGTGCTTGCTGCTGCACTTCATCCACTGAAGCAGATTTATTCGCACAGGCACCTAATAAAAGAAGGCAGACAAATGAAACCATCAGTATATGTATTTTTTTCATAGATGTCGGATTCCTCCTTGTAATTTTTGGATATGTCTACTATAGCAAGTTTTGAAAATAAAATCGTAAGCCAATAGATTTGGGGGTATAAAGCCCTTTATTTTACCTTATTGAAAAATTTGCTCTATAATTGGTAGTTAAGTCGAATTAAGTGCAGGAGTGATAAAAATGACTGAAGCGAGAGTAGATCCAAGGATTCTTCGAACACGTAAACTAATTACAGATGCTTTTATAGAACTTTCAAGTAGGAAGGAATTCAAGGATATAACCGTCAAAGATATTACAACGGAGGCTATGATTAACCGGGCGACGTTCTATTATCACTTTGAAGATATTTACGACCTATTGGAACAGGCGTTATCGGATGTGTTATTAATTGATTTGAATTGTGCTACGTACCAAAATAAGGAGTTAAACAAGGAGACGCTTGTAGACATTTTTAAAGTCATCACCAATTTTCAAATGGCGTTGTCCAATCGCTGCCATAGGGGATATGAGGATACGATTGCTCGTATTATACGTGAACAGCTTGAGGTCATCTTTTATAAAATGTTGGTAAAACAGCAACCTGTCGAAGAAGACAATGGGATGAAGCTTACTGCAGCCATGTTAGGCTGGGGGCTTTACGGGGCTTCTGTAGAGTGGAAAAGGAATAGTGCAGTTCAACCGGAAGTGTACATCAAATCAGCGATTCCTTATATCCTTTCGGGAATCGGTCTTGATGTTCAAGAACAAAATTAATTAAGGGAGAATTGAAGTGCGTCACTTACGCTCTGAAAAAAATGAATTTCCCTAACTATGTTGATTAATGTTATAGTTAGAAAGTAAATTTAAGAAGTGAGTAGGTGAGCAAGATGATCGAAGTAAAGACATCTGCACTAAGTGACGGAGAATTCAACAGAGGGGTATTCGCAACTTGCGATATCCAAAAAGGTGCAATTATCCACGAAGCACCAGTAATAGCTTATCCTAATGATCAACATACACATATTGAGCATACCATTCTTGCCGATTACGCCTTTGAATATGGGGTGAATCATACCGCAATCCTTCTTGGATATGGAATGTTATTCAACCATTCATATACCCCGAATGCAACGTATGAAATCAGCTTTGAAAAACATACATTTGACTTTTATGCTTATAAAGATATAAAAGCGGGAGAAGAAATTCTTATCAATTATAATGGCGAAGTGGATGACAATGAACTACTATGGTTTGACCAATAATAAAAAAGGGTGGCAGTTGCCGATGTTAATCGGTGACTGCCACTTTTTTTAGATTTACACTCTTTTCAGTTCAATATTCGTAATTTCCTCTGCAACAGCGTTCGTAAAATCTTCGACAGTTTTTGGGACGAATGACTTGAGAATCGCATTAATCATAGGTCCCATAACCCCCTTTGCAGTTATGTCCAGATTCCCATGCATCACTGTAAGGGAATCCGAGGTCGTAGCTTCAGCTTTAAAAAAACCATTGCCGGCAAAGTTTTCATTCAAACCTTTTAAGTTGAAAGTGACAAGGGTCGGTTCCTTCCATTCAGTGATGTCAATTTGCAGCTTGACCGTTTTTTGCACAATGCCGATATCGCCTTTGAACGTCCATGTCGATTGCCTATCACCTACTATCTCATGCCCAACATACCCTGGGACGAGCGGCGCCCATCTATTCATATCACTGACGAAATCCCATATCTTCTCTATAGGTAGATCCAGTAACGTGCTATGAGTTCCACTTGGCACATCATTCCTCCTTTATCTAATAGAATGTTAACATCACTTATTTTACGCGAGAGGAGATTGTAGATATGCATGAGTGTCAAATATATGATCTATAGGGTACACGATTCGGAATTGTGTCAGTGCCTCTATCACTATGATATAATGGCCACCAACAATACATAATACGGAGGGGAACTATTGAATTTTATTCGTAACCGATTGGTGGAGTATGGGGTTGATGTGGCCTTCGTTGATACATTTGCACTTATCATCCTTGTAAGCTTTATCATGCTTCTTTGTATCATCGCGAATTTTGTGACGAAAAAAGTGATTATCCGATTCATCACCCATATTATTAAGAAACATAATATTAAGTGGGGCAATATTCTAATGGAACGGAAAGTGTTCCGTAGATTATCTCACTTTGTGCCTGCTATTATCATTTATTATTTTGCAGCATCTTTTCCTACTTACAAAATAGCAATCCAAACATTGGCACTGACGTATATCATGATTGTGGCATTCAGTGTTGTCAATCGCCTGTTAAGCGTGTTCAATGATATTTATCAAACTTATGAAATCTCAAAAACAAAGCCGATTAAAGGTTATATTCAAGTCGCTAAAATTATGATCATCATAATTGGTACCGTTTTGGTGATTGCCAATTTAATGGGGGAAAGCCCATTTATACTTCTTAGTGGGATTGGAGCCTTATCAGCGGTTTTCATGTTAGTTTTTAAAGATTCGCTATTAGGACTCGTAGCAGGGGTCCAGCTGTCCGCGACGGAAATGGTACGAGTCGGTGATTGGATTGAAATGCCGAAGTACGGAGCTAATGGAGATATCATTGATATTTCATTAAATACAGTAGCAGTCCGAAACTTTGACCAGACGGTGACGATGATTCCGAGTTACGCGCTCATTTCGGATTCATTCATCAACTGGCGCGGCATGCAGGAATCCGGCGGGCGACGCATTAAGCGAGCGTTGTTTATCGACACGTCAAGCATTCAGTTTTGCACAGAGGAAATGATTGAGCGTTATAAACAGATACACTACCTTCGGGATTATATTGTCAATCGTGAAAAAGAAATCGAGGAGTATAATCGTGTAAATAAGGTGGATCGCAGCAATATCGTCAACGGTAGGGCACTCACCAATATAGGGGTATTTCGGGCGTACATCAATGAATATATTAAACATCATCCCGGTATACATCAGGAAAAGACGTTGATGGTCCGTCAGTTGGCCCCTGGTGAACATGGTTTGCCAATCGAGATTTATGCTTTTGCGAACAGTATTCAATGGACAATTTATGAGACTGTGCAAGCTGATATTTTTGATCATCTTTTTGCGGTTGCAGGAGAGTTTGGGCTCCGCTTGTTTCAAAATCCGACTGGTAGTGATGTGAAAGCGTTGGGTCGTAAAGTGGATAGCGTGTGAATATCCCGTGTTGACAGGGATGGCACTTTATCTTTTTCTTGAAGGGCCAGTGAGTTGGGGGATTGCTTTATTCGGTGCGGTCATTTCGGCTGTAATTACTGCTTCGGTAATGAGATTTCTGCAGCCTGCTGGTATGCCGACAATGACATTTCCCTATATCGTGACAACATGCTTATCGGAAGTGTCCATACCGTGCTTTTGCCTTTCGGACTACCTGCCTTGACGATGCCGTTCGCTTTAAGTACTTCGATTTTTATAGGTGCACGGATGCTGATGCGGCACACCTGATAGGTCTCATTGCTAAAAATATGATGGTTCCTAATTGCTTTTGTTTAGGAAATCATCATATTTTTATTATATTATGTGTATTTACCGTCTTCTAAATAATCAATAATTGATAACGGCGTTAGGTAGTTGAGAAATACTACTAATTAATTAATATAATTCCGCCTGAGTTTAGTATGAGTTATACACCTTCACGACTCTGTAACTATTGATATAAAAGGTTTGTGATGAATCAAAGTGTATCAGTTGACAAAATACGACAACTAAATGATAATGAATATGTAATTAGAATTATTATAGTTAAGCAGCGGAGTTTACAACTTTTTTGTTGCATGGGTTAAGTTTTAATGAAATGACCCAAACTAACTATGATTAAATCAATAGGAGGAATTTTCACATGTCACTTATCGGAAAAGAAATACTACCATTTAAAGCATCTGCTTACAATAGCGGTTCAGGTGAGTTCATCGAACTTACTGAAGAGAACCTAAAAGGACAATGGAGTGTTGTTTGCTTCTACCCAGCGGATTTCACATTCGTTTGCCCAACAGAGCTTGGTGACCTACAAGAACAATATGCAACATTGAAATCACTTGGTGTTGAAGTTTACTCAGTTTCTACTGATACGCACTTCACTCATAAAGCATGGCACGACCACTCAGATGTAATCAGCAAACTTGAGTACATCATGATCGGCGACCCTTCACAAACAATTTCACGCAACTTCGACGTACTTGATGAAGAAGCAGGTCTTGCACAGCGTGGTACGTTCATCATCGATCCAGACGGTATCGTTCAAACAGCTGAAATCAATGCTGACGGTATCGGCCGCGATGCAAGCGTTCTTGTCGATAAAATTAAAGCTGCACAATACGTACGCAACAATCCAGGTGAAGTTTGCCCTGCAAAATGGAAAGAAGGCGAAGAAACACTTAAGCCAAGCCTTGACCTTGTAGGTAAAATCTAATTTCACTACATGAATCATAACAGGGACGGCCCCTCCCTTTTAAGGGAAAGGGGCCTCTTGTTTTTTATTGGATATCGGTGGATGTCTTAGATTTTGAATCGAGGCCAGCACGATAATGGACACACAACACGCACCTTAATTCGATTCAAAATCTAAAGCGTTCATGCCTGGTTTTTTAGAGATAAAGTACAATTTGAGGAGTAGATTACATGTTAGATGCAAATATAAAAGCACAGTTAGCTCAATATCTTGAATTGATGGAAGGCGATGTCCATCTGAAAGTTAGTGTCGGAGAAGACAAAGTGTCACGCGAGATGGCGACACTTGTCGATGAATTGGCAACTATGTCATCACACATTAAAGTAGAAATGGTAGATTTAGAAAGAACACCAAGCTTTAGTGTAAACCGTCCTGAAGAAGAAACGGGCATTGTATTTGCTGGTGTTCCACTTGGACATGAGTTCACGTCATTGGTGCTTGCTTTACTGCAAGTAAGTGGTAGGGCCCCAAAAGTCGATGATAAAGTGATCGAGCAAGTGAAAAATATTAAAGACACATTACATTTTGACTCATATATTAGCTTGAGCTGTCAAAACTGCCCTGAGGTAGTACAAGCACTTAACCTAATGAGCGTGCTGAACCCTAACATCACTCATACGATGATTGACGGTGCAGCGTTCAAGGAAGAAGTTGAAAGCAAAAACATTCTTGCAGTTCCAACTGTATACCTAAACGGCGAGCCGTTCTCGAATGGCCGTAAAACGATTGAAGAAATTCTTGCTGAACTTGGGAACGGTCCGGATGCATCTGAATTTGAGAATAAAGAACCGTTTGATGTACTTGTTGTCGGTGGTGGCCCAGCAGGAGCGAGCGCGGCAATTTACGCGGCACGTAAAGGGATTCGCACAGGTATTGTCGCAGAACGTTTCGGCGGACAGATCTTGGATACGGCTGCAATCGAAAACTTCATTAGTGTAAACCACACGGAAGGTCCAAGACTGGCAGCTGACCTTGAAGAACATGTGAAAGAATACAATATCGACATTATGAATTTAGTACGTGCAAAGCGTCTTGAAAAGAAAGGCCTTATCGAGATTGAATTGGAAAACGGAGCTGTTCTGAAGAGTAAATCCGTTATCCTTTCAACGGGAGCAAGCTGGAGAAATATCGGAGTTCCCGGAGAAAAAGAATTCAGAAATAAAGGCGTCGCGTACTGTGTGCACTGTGATGGTCCATTATTTGAAGGTAAAAACGTTGCAGTTGTTGGTGGCGGAAACTCCGGTATCGAAGCGGCTATCGACCTCGCAGGTTATACTACCCATGTAACAGTGATTGAATTCAATGATGAGTTGAAGGCGGATTCTGTTTTACAAGAGCGTCTACGCAGCTTGCCGAATGTCACTGTCGTAACGAATGCCCAAACGAAAGAGATTACAGGAACAGATAAAGTAAACGGTGTAACATATGTTGAGCGCGAAACAGGCGAAGAAAAGCATATCGAAATCTCTGGTATCTTCATCCAAATCGGTCTCGTACCAAATACGGATTGGCTTGGTGACTCCGTTGAGCGCAACAAATTCGGTGAGATCCTTACTGATAAGCGCGGTGCAACAAACGTCCCTGGCGTATTTGCAGCAGGGGACTGCTCGGACAGCCCATTCAAGCAAATTATCATCTCCATGGGATCAGGCGCAACAGCTTCTCTAGCTGCAGTTGATTATCTTGTGAGAAATTAATTGAATACACCAACCAACCGGTCATGGCCGGTTGGTTTTTTTACGTCCAGTTTTAGGATATCGGGCGGGTTCGGTGAGATATCGGTCAGTTTCACAAAGTTATTAAAGCGCTCGTATCGCAATGTAACTGCGCCGTATCACAACGTAAATCGCTCGTATCGCAATGTAAAGCGTACGTATCGCAATGTAACTGTCGTATCACAACATAAAGCGCTCGTATCACAATGTACCTGCGCCGTATCACAACGTAATGCGTCCGTATCGCAATGTAATCGTCGTATCACAACGTAACTGCGTCGTATCACAACGTAATGCGCTCGTATCGCAATGTAACCGTCGTATCACAACATAAAGCGCTCGTATCGCAATGTACCTGCATCGTATCACAACGTAAAGCGCTCGTATCGCAATGTACCTGTCGTATCACAACATAAAGCGCTCGTATCACAACATAAAGCGCTCGTATCGCAATGTACTTGCGTCGTATCACAATGTAAAGCGCTCGTATCGTAACGTAATCGGTTCGTATCGCAATGTAACCGCCGTATCACAACATATTCTCCTAACCTTTCTTCTCTTTGAAACTTAACAGAGTCTTCCAACGTATGGTAAATACAGATGTTTTCATAGAAGATAGGTATGACATTAAAACAAGGGGGATGCAAAATGTTCGGGATCATTTTTTCAGTTGCGTTGCTCATTGTACTGCCAATTGTGTTCATTGGGGTCCTGTGGAAAGCTAATTTTAAGACGAAGTTGGAATGGCTTTTGGATGTGCTGACTACGAGTGTGTTACTGATTTGGCTGTTCCAGTCGGGCAATTGGAGCTGGGTCGGTTATTTTTTCCGTTACTTATGGTTAGGTCTATTTATTGTAGCTTTAATGATTTCATGGAAAAAGATGCGCAGTTTGCCTTTCACTATAAAGTATGATAAAAACCAGAAAAGTTCAATTGGTATCCATGTGTTCCTTCTCTTAGTGTTCGGCGCGTATAACGTATTCATCTTTCCGAGTTACTCAGTCAATGAAGAATCAATTGAACTGGAATTTCCGCTCAGACAAGGAACTTATTATGTCGGTCATGGTGGAAATAGCACGCAAATGAATTACCATCATGCATATGAGAGTCAGAAGTTCGCGTTGGACATTCTGAAGTTGAATAAACTAGGAATACGTGCGAGTGGACTTTATCCAAAAGATTTATATAAATACGCCATTTACGGGGATGAACTATTCAGCCCGTGCAATGGAAAAGTCGTTGAATCGAGGAACGACCTACCGGACCTGACGCCTCCAGAAATGAATCCGGAAAATCCGGAAGGGAACTATGTTGCCTTGGTGTGCGAGCAGCATGAAGCTACGCTTTTCCTCGCACATATGCAAAAAGGAAGCGTTAAAGTTGTCGAGGGCGAAGAAGTGAAAACGGGTCAGCTGCTTGGTAAGGTCGGCAACTCCGGTAATACGAGTGAGCCTCATTTGCATATCCATGCTGAATTAGACGGAAAAGGCGTGCCAATTACGTTTAATGATCGGTTTTTGGTAAGAAACAGTTTAGTGAGGACTGGAAAGTGAAAATGGGTGCCTGCGATTTGTCGTTACGAATAGCAGGCACCCGTTTTAGGCAGGGGACATAGTATAAGGAGATTAGGATAATGAAAGGATTGAGAACAATTTATAATTACCCTACTATGATTCCTTACTATCTTGTCCCGATGACCACGCCCCAAGGGATGCCTGTTCAATGGCCACAGCCAAATACACAATGGCAAGCGGGCGGAAATATGTCGATTCCCCTGCAAGATTATGGACCAAACCCATTTGTTGTAAATATGAAGGTGGCAGCAATTCAAAACAATAATTATCGAACTGCATTGTGGACCGGGAAACATTTTCAAATGACGTTAATGAGCATCAATGTCGGGGACGATATAGGTTTGGAAATTCATCCGGATACAGACCAGCTCATCTATATTGAACAAGGCCAGGGGCTTGTTCAAATGGGACCAAGTAAGGATAATCTGAATTTCGTTCGAAACGCAACCGTGAATTCTGCGATAGTGGTTCCGGCTGGAACATGGCATAATGTTACAAATACTGGGCCTACACCGATGAAACTGTTTGTACTTTACGCGCCTCCGCACCATCCATTTGGCACAGTTCATCCAACAAAGGCGATAGCTGAGGAAGAAGAAAGACACGGTCAATGAACGAAACAGCCACCCATGCAATTCTATACTGCATAGGTGGCTGTTTTGTTGATGATAACTTCTTTTGTAGCTGTATTTTTAAAAGTAATTCTAAGGAATGGACCTTTGCAGGGGAAGAATGGGCCCTTGGAGAGAAGAATGGACCTTGGCGCAGAAAGAATGAGCTCTTGTAAAGAAGAATGGACCTTGGCATAGAAAGATTGGGCCCTTGTAGAAAATAATGGAGCCGGGCATAGAAAGAATGGACCTGTAAATAATGCACCTTATTCGATAATCAACACTCCAAGGAACTCAAGAATTTAAAAAATGGGCCAGCAGGGCACATTACTTAATAACAGCTTTTGACAAAGGAGAGTAGAGGCGAATTTGAAAATTTATCCTATCCATGCACTAAATATAAATCCAAAAGAATTCATTTCCATTCAGGAAAAGTTGGCGGAACAGTTAGATGTTAGCCAGCCACTACACCTTCATGATATCCAAACAGTCGCCGGTGTGGATGTGGCTTACACGAACTCGAATGGAATAGAGATGGGATTCTGTTATATCGCAGTTTTCGATCTCGCTACAATGGAAATTATAGACCATGCAGAGAGCAAGGGTCATATCACAGTTCCATACATACCGGGCTTTCTTGCATTCCGGGAGCTTCCATTGATACTAAAAGCGGCGGGCAATTTGAAAAATGCACCCGACCTCTTTCTATTTGACGGCAATGGAATACTGCATCCAAGGAGGATGGGAATCGCGACGCAAGCTTCATTTTTCCTTGGGACTCCGACAATTGGTATTGCAAAAACATTTTTTAAAGTGGGCGATTCGGAACTGACGGAACTCGGTTGGAAGAAAGGAAACTTCACAGACATCATTGAACACGGAGAAATAATCGGTAGAGTGCTTCGGACATCCGATGGCGTTAAACCGGTCTACATTTCCCCAGGTAATCAAATTGACATGGATTCATCTACGAAAATTGCCCTAACACTGTCGGGATCTGAAAGTCGATTGCCTATCCCTGTTCGGCAGCGGATATTGCGACAAGGGTCATGCGGAAAAATGGATTAATTGAACCTCATTAATCAAATTGCTCTTTCAAGTTCAGAAGCAAAAGCCAATATGACTACTGGAAGCACACACAGTTAGTCCTTGACGTCAGTGAAGGTTGGGGAACCAGTTTTTCACTTGATAGTGTTGAGGATAAGCATTTTATCATACAATCTCGAGTATTTACGGAAGCAGAGTATGAAGAAGTGAAAAAGCTTTTATACTAGTAAAAAACAGGACCTTTCCAAATGGACAGGTCCTCTCTTTTGATAGATATCATTTGCACCCCTGAATATCCCTTTCCAGCTCTTCGTAAAACCTAAATGATACTTTCCGCTCAAGGCGAAGCGCCATAATTAGACTAAACTTATGCATCCCCATCATGAGAAAGCCCGACAGAATTTGGTCGTAACGCGTGTTAACTGGCCAAGGCAATTCGATTGGAATGGTTGTTGCAAAAGAGGGACCACAAAGATGAGCGACGAGTTGAAGTAAAAGCGGGTTGCTTGAAATTCCTAACAAAGCGGTTCCGATGAATAGAAGGCAAGCCGGCGTGATAGCGATACCGCTAATGAAGGCATAACGTTTCAATTTACATGTACACCTTCTAAGCAAGGGAACTGGCGAGGCAATCGGAAGCCACATGCCAAATGAAAGAGCAAACAAAACAAACAAATAACAATATTTTAAAGCCGGATTACTCACTAAGGTTGAAAGAATGATAGGTGTGTGATAAAGAAAAAATAGGCCGGCGAATGTATAAAGGGGCATGTTTGTAGGGAAGCGGGGAATGTTCAACCATCTCGGTCTTTTTAAACGGGGTAGGATGTCTACCAACTGCTCTGGTATTCCTAATAAGACAAGTGGAGGAATAATGAAGTAAAGGATGCTCATTTGTATCATATGGAAGCTGAATGATAAGTGGCTGATTGTGGCGAATGGGCTACCGATAACAAGTTCCAACAATGCAAGGCCTGTTAAAAAAGTGATAGGTTGAAGTCGAGCAATCTCCTCTTTTGCATATCGATGGATGAAAAGAAGATATAAGGAAGAAATGCAGAACACGGCAATGAGAAGTGGCCAATGCCAAGTCAGTTGATTCGCAAGTAAAATATCCAAGCCTGCCACAAGTCTCCTCCCCTCTATGAGCTGCATAGTTAACTGTATGGGGAATCAGTATGATTTATGTCCATGCTATTGAAAAAACAGTACAGCTCCGAATAGAAGTGTCCTGTTTTATTCCTCTCAACTGTGGATTAATAACCCATTTCCTTCAAGACACGTGACAATGTCCGCAATCGCTCGCCGATTAATTCACCGTCATCACTTAACGCCTGATTGAACAACTGGATATCCTCTTTAATTTGATCGTTTTCTGTGCATACTTCGACTGTCATTGCATCCCTTTGCAGCCCGACACGTTTAATGACTGGATTTTCAGGATCATATAAATCTTCATATCGATAAGCGTCCTTGAAGTAAAGCTATGCCTCACATACTAAAATTGCAAGGTCAAGGACACGATGAAGCGGAAGTTCCTCTGATTGGCGAGACCATTTTCCTCATGTGATCTCCAAACTTTTGCAGAAATATCAACCTTTCCACGATCATTCCATTGTGCTAATCCAAGTGAAAGTCCTTGGGCATCCGTTTTGTAAGCCGTCCGTCCATCAATATTTGTACCTATAACGATTAATTGGTGTTGAAGAAAATGATTCATACATTGGGGCAAGTCATGTTATATGTTACAAATCAAGATCAAGCACGTAGCTTTTGGACGGGAAAATTGGGGTTTCGAGTAATCGGGGAAGAAGATAATGGACAAGGTTTCCGATGGATTGAGGTTTCTCCGGAAGCCGGGGGGACAAGTATCGTTATCCACAATAAAGAGTTCATCGCAAAAATGAGCCCTGAATTGAATCTTGGGACACCTTCGTTAATGTTCTTTACAGATAATGTTGACGAGTTATACGACGATCTTAAGAGCAAAGGTGTAAAGACCGGGGATCTAATGGAAATGCCAACAGGCAAACTTTTTAACTTTGCTGATGAAGAGGATAATTATTTTACTGTAATTGAAAAGAAGTAATATGTGAGGGCCAGTCACCAATCAGATTTGTGTTGGTGGCAGGCTTTTTTGCATTTTATCGGGGAGTTTTCGCCTTCAATGGGAAGTCATCGACAATCTACGGGAAGTCATCGGCATTCAATGGGAGGTCTTCGGTCTTTAACGGGAAGTCTCCGGCCTGATAAGCTTTCAAGTGATGTTCTCATTCCTGTGAGAAAAGGACCATACGTAGTCTTTTCCGCTTCGCTCTTGTAATATGAATGGTCCGTTGACAAGGTAGGAAAGATCATCGTATTAGGTTTCCCGGTATGAAAAACATGTGATTGAGGTAACTTACGAAAAGCTACCGGGGAATATCCAAAAGGACAATACATGACAGTGCCCTTGGGATTCTTTTTTGAAGTTCCCAAGGGCTCATATGTCTCATAGCTTGTTACGAAATTTATACGCCGTAGGCCGAACGGTAGTGTGAGAGGGAGTTAGTCGCCTCTTACTGCTCGATTTACAAACAATGTGTTCACAACATCACACTTACGTAATTGTTAATCTCAGGCCAATTTATTTTAACCTGTTCATCCATCCATTCAATTAACTCTGGTGATACGATAATTGCTTCTCCTCTTACTTTAGAATGTGGAAGTGTAGGGAACAGATAAGCCTTATCATCATCATCATCACTCCAGTATTCCCATGCAATACTGCGTTCAGGGAAATTAGAATGTACTTCTATATTAAAAATTAATCGTCCTTTGTTATTCAGATATTTATTAAATTTAACTACACCATCACCGGTTGCATCAATTTCTGAGTCATGAACAATATTTAAAAACCTTTTAATTTCCTTTTTATCTTCAATAATAATAGGTTGTATCTTATTTTTTATATGATACGGAGGAGAAATAACAATCTTTTCATGCAAATATGGATGATAGTAATATCCAGCAATACTCTTTCCGGATGAAAAATAGAACAAAATGAAGATAAGTAACAATGTAATGGATATTATACTTATTCTTTTTTTCATTATTTCCGCCTCCGGCTGGTTCTTAATTTACCATGCTTAATAACCTGCTATGAAATGGTTAACAACTACTTTTCCAGTCCTAAGAGGAAATGTATTAGTATATTCAAGCCAATGAACATTATAAACTATTTCAGCTTCGGCTTTGCTTGACCATATATTGTTTCCTCTTGATTGAATAAAGAAAGCAGCGAATACCCCTCCATCATGTAATTCGGAATCATAATAAGGCGCGTTAGAAGGCAAAGACTTTACACTGCTTAAATTATAGAAAGTCTTAGTACCTCTGTTTACAAATATATCTCCATTATCGCTTATTTCCCATGAGGAATTCGTGTTTCCTAAAACGTAACTAATCGCAATATCCCAAAGTGGGTTTAAGTCAGTGTATGCATTAACTATATTCCAAGCAGTCGATATAAGGCTTCCATTATTACTTGTAAGTGGATAAGCATTTGTAATAGAAGCGACATCTCTCTCTGTCCAACCCCAATTAACTGTGGCAGATGACACTGATGCGCCTAAAAAGCGATAATCACCGCTAAAAGATTTGTTAACCCCGTCAACATTTGGTAATACCCTAACATCAACTTCCCCATTGCTTTCTCCTAAATCCCTCGGTTCTCTAGCAAAAACATCTACAATAGCAACTGGTTCTGAAGCTGTTCCAGATTTTAAGCTTGAGGAATAGGTATATGAATATCCAGACCCCTCATATTTGAATTTTTTCCAGGTACTATTGGCTGTCTGACTTTCCTCAGGAACACTTTTAACGCTTTTAACGAAATCTTTTTCTAAGTATGAACTGTTTTCTTTTCCTTCGTCATTTTCTCTGTTATTCTGAATAATAATCTTCTGTTCTTTAAAAGGTACTCCAAATTTCAAGAAGGCGACTCCGTTTTCACTGTCTAAACTGCCAGCTGAGATGGTAGCATATGCATCTTGACCATTTTCACTGTACCAAAGTTGCATAGCTCCTGGAACAGTAGTATCACCAATTTCTAAATCTAAATATAGTAATCCCTGATATACAGTTTTATTGTCAATTTGTTCAGCTGTCAACATACCTTCTGCAATCATTGGAATTTCTTTGCCGTTCATCTTTAGAGAAGAATGTCCCATTACTCCAAACAGATTAACCTCCTCATCCTGTTGGGTTAATTTAAGATTTAAGTGCAGTTTGTTGTTTTTATCATTTCTGGTTGCATTTATACTTTTTTGATTCTTTAAATCAATATTAAGCTTTTCGAGGGTTTGTTTATTATTTTCAATATTTTTATTGATGTCAATTAAACTGTCATCTAGGTCCAACTTAAGATTTAATATAATGTTCTCGGAATTATTATTCAACTTGGCGAAGGTATTTGAAGCGAAACACGAAAATACAAGACTGAAAACAAGAAATAATGATATAAATTTTTTCATTTTTATCCTCCTTGTATATTAGTCATAAATTGGGAATGGGGAATAATACCCTGAAAAACTTGAATTTTGGAATCCGATGAGATTAAATTCCCAATGCACTTGAATTGTCCAATTGACATATTTCAACAAAAAACTTCTTAAAGATAACAACACCTCCCTTTTGTTAGATTCTTACATTTAAATAGTAGACATATTTTGATAAATAATCAATGATTCTTTTGTTGTATTATTTTAAGTAGTCGAATAGTTATTATAAAGTGAAAATTAAAAAATATTATATATACATTGTCAGTTCAATCAAATATAGTATTGGATTAAAGTATTTTAATTGAAATTTCGCTTGTAACAACATCAATATTTACATTGAAGTAAAATTATGATGCGGTTCGCCTTTATGTAAATGTAAGAAATCCAGCCAAATCAATTTCTTATAATTTATGCTTTTTATTTGTATTGGATTAAACGACATATATTTACTACTGAGATATAAGGAACTGATTAGGGGGAATTCCATGTACATTCCAAAACAATTCAAAGTCACAGATATGAATGAAGTCCTGAGTTTCATTCAAGAAAATTCTTTCGGTACGCTTGTCACGACAAGAAAAGGGAGACCGATTTCGACTCATTTGCCTTTCCAATTCATTAAAAAAGATGATGATTGGTATATTACTGGGCATATGGCGTATGGCAATCCGCAGTGGCGGACATTCGAAAATTGTGAGGAAGTCCTTGTCATGTTTCAAGGGTCGCATGCGTATGTCTCATCTTCCTGGTATTCGCATGAAAATGTACCGACGTGGAATTATCAAGCAGTTCATATGTATGGCAAAGCAAGCATTTTAACAAATGAAGAGTTGGTAGAGAATCTGACTATGTTGCTCAATAAATACGAGGGGCATCGTGAGAATCCTGTACTTTGGGCTACCCTTTCACTGAAACTCATCGAAAGCGAATTAAAAGGAAATATCGGTTTTAAGATAAAAGTAACTGAGATCCAAGCAGCATATAAATTAAGCCAAAACCGGAATGAAACCGATTATAACAACATTATCGAGAACTTACGGAATGAAGGAAATCCGCTTTCCAAGCAAGTGGCGGATCAAATAGAAAAGAAATGAAACTTGATGCCTGCCCCCGGCACAGAATTTTCCGGCGGCCGGCATCATTTTTGTAACCGATACAATCCGAGCGTCGTCTAACAGGTAAGGAAGGGGGGAGGACATGGGGCAGTTGGATTGGGAAGCTAAGGGCAGAGATGAGCAGATTGAATTTCTTATGGATGAATACGGGGAAAAGATAAAGCGGCTTGTCTATACATACGTAAAAGATCATCCTGCGGCAGAAGACTTAACGCAGGAGATATTCATAGCAATTTACTTGAAACTCAATTCATTCGAAGGGAAGTCCTCTATTAAAACATGGATCTACTCCATCGCGATTAATAAATGTAAAGATTACCTGAAGAGTTGGCATATGCGAAAGATCACTGTGCAGGAAAATATAAAAGATTTATTGAAATCAAGCCGACGAGGACCACACGATGAAGTACTTGAAAAGCTTGAAAGCGAGCAACTTGTCGATCTTGTTCTAAAATTAGCTGTGCCATATAGAGAAGTGATTTTACTTTATTACTATAAACATTTATCAATTAAAGAAGTAAGTGAGATTTTAGCCGTTAGCGAAAGTACAGTGAAAGTAAGGCTACACCGGGGAAGGGAGAAGTTGAGGATACCATTGGAACTAATGGAAAGAGGTGAGGTTAATGGATGAGAAGTTGAAAGGGTTAGAAGGAAAATTAGACAGAGTTATTTCGGATGACGATTATTTCACGGAACAGGATAAACGTCGGATTCGAAAAGGAATAAAGAATATGAAAAGCGGTGCCCCGGCGAAACGGTTCAATCCGTTGCCAGCGTTCCTCACTGCTATTTCCATCTGTGCGTTCCTCATCATATTAGGGGGGATTGCTGGTAAGGAGCTTGGTTTTTTCGCAACCGAAGATCCACAAGAAATCGACCCGTCATTGTCGTTGCCGACGGAAGAAGCTATCTATAAGAAGAATTTCATCAGGAAACGCTACACAATTGAAACGGGGCAGAAAGAGGTTCATTATCAAGACATTCACGGTGATACGGTCATTTGGTCGGGAGGCGAAGATGTTCCGGATTCCGGTTCTTTCGACTTTGAATTGTTTCAGTACAATATAGCAACCGAAAAATTTGACGAAACGTTTCAATCGGAGATAGCTGGGGAAGTAAGCGACGGGCAAGTGAATGATGATTGGATTACGTGGGTCGATTCCGGTACTGTAGACGACGAGTATGAATGGAGAATATATGCGCTGAACCGAAATACAAACGAGAAAAATCTTATCCGCCATTCTAAACAGGTTGCCGGCTATGGAACTCCGCTTATCGTGAATCCTCGCCTTTCCCTAAGCACACATGAAAACTTGTTGACATGGGTGGAGCCTGTAGCCGGGGAGGATAAAGTGGTAATTCAATTGTACAACCTGAATTCTCGTGAACTTGTGACGGTTGATGAAACCTCAAATCTTGGGACGTTCCCGCAAATTTCAAACCATTATCTTGTCTATTCCGACTTCAAAGCCGAGTTCCCCATCTATTCTCTGAATCGACGACAAGTGGATTTCAGGACAATGAATAAGTATGAACTTATGTTCCCGAAAGTAAACGATGAGTATATCGTTTGGCAGGAAAAGACCGAGACGAGTGAAACGAGGCTTGTCGTGATGCCTGCGGAGTACGGCAGGAAAGAAGCCGAAGTGTTTAAAGGGGATATCAACAGCTTCGAAATCGGGGACGACTTTGTTATTTGGGAAAGTGATCATAAAATCTATGTGTATTCACTTGTGCGGAAAGAAACTAAAATCATAGGTGAAGGTGAATTCCCTGCAATCCGCGGAAATATGGCCATCTGGCTATTGCCGAAAGAAGGCGGGGAGGATTCGGTGTTCCAAGTTGTTGAACTGAAGGCGCCAGAACTGACGG
Source organism: Sporosarcina sp. FSL W8-0480 (assembly GCF_037963765.1). Lineage (GTDB taxonomy): Bacteria > Bacillota > Bacilli > Bacillales_A > Planococcaceae > Sporosarcina. Next base: position 963,249 of record NZ_CP150166.1, read on the forward strand.
ATGCTGAATACGGCTTTAACATTGATATTGACGAATTCGGCGAGCGGGATCTACGCATTGAAAGTGAAGTCGAAGCTGTTTTAGCAGACAAGGATTTATTCGAAGCAAAGTTAAAGGACACATTACATGGCGCTTATTTGAACGAAGAGGGTATCGCCGTAGTTGACTTTCAACATTTCGGTGAGTTAGTCGGTCGTTTATCATGGGATGAGCAAGTTGAACTCGTAGATGCCTTGAATGAAGCGGTTTTCAAGAATTCGAAAGTAAATAAAATATATTATACATTTGATGGTGCCTATAATTTATTCGACAGTTGGAGTGAACTGGAGAATGTGTTCCCAAGATGATCGTGAAGTCAATCAGCCTTCCGCCGAAGCAATTCGAAATTGCATCGGCGGCAGGCATTTTTTTTGCTATAATTAGGAAAAGGAAAGGGGAATGTATGATGATTAAATATCCTTATTTGCCGGACGGAGCAACTATCGGCATCACCGCACCATCATCCGGTGTGCAAACCGAACTCGAAGACATCGTAAAAGAGGCAATCGGACGAATGGAGTCGAAGGGCTTTCGTACAGTTGCCGGAGAAACGGTGTGGACACAAGATAAGGCGAAGTCAGCTCCAGCTTTAACACGTGCGAAGGAATTGAATTCGATGCTGCAAGATGAAGGGATCGATCTCATTTTTCCTCCATGGGGCGGGGAATTATTGATCGAAATCTTAGAGCATATTGAATTTGAAAAAGTACGTCCAAAGTGGATTTTAGGCTATTCGGACACAAGTGCGCTTCTTCTTGCATTGACGTTGAAAACAGGAATCGCAACTGCTCATGGAACGAACTTGGTCGATCTGCGTGGGGAACAATCCGACCCGACAACATCGATGTGGCTATCCGTATTGCAAACGGAATCCGGAGAATCAGTCACCCAATATTCCTCAGAAAACTACCAGAAGAAGTGGCAGCATGACAACCCATCACCATGGGTTTTCCATTTAACTGAAACAACAAAATGGAAGTCAATTTTTGAAGAACCTGTTGAGATGAAAGGTCGGCTATTAGGGGGCTGCGTTGACGTCATCCGGCATTTGATCGGGACGCCTTACGGGGATGTCGCATCATTCCAAGAGAATTTCACAAACAATGAGCCTATCATTTGGTACTTTGAGAACTGCGAACTAACTACAACTGACTTGCGTAGAACGCTTGTTCAGATGAAGTATGCAGGCTGGTTCGATAATTGCTCCGGCATTCTCTTTGGGAGAAGTCCTGCAAATCAGCCTGTGGGAAATTATGAAATTGAGGACGTTTACGAAGATCTTACCAAGGATTTAGGCATTCCAATCATATACGATATCGACTGCGGACATGTCCCACCTCAAATTACATTCATCAACGGAGCATCTGCCAAAGTAAATGTGGAAGATGGGAAGGGAACAATCGTTCAAACTTTCAACTAAAACTACAAATGACTGGAAGCAAGAAGATGAATTTCGATATAGAGGAATCACGTCAAATTGCCATTAGAGTACCGGAGCTCCGGAAAAAAGAATTGACTGCCAAGCTGACATTTGCTGAACAAAATGAACTGAATCAAATGATGGCAATCAAAGCGGAGAGATATCCGGACTTAACAGAACAGCAATATGCTGAGAATGTTAAATTGACGGCCATCCGGAACTTTACAATTAAAGAAGTCACAAAGAAAGGGTCACTCTTTCAAAAATTGCTCAAGCAGGAGAATAGAAAAGAATTTAGGATGCAAATCCTTAACGAAGATGAAGATGTCTCGTACTACATTTTACAGTTCACATTTGCTCTTGAACTACGTCAATTAATGGAAGACGTTGGACTTGGGCTTGATTGGCCAAAAATGCTACCAGTTGACGATTGTCTTTCCTACACGGATCCTCTTGAAGAGGACGACAAGGAATGGTTTGAAGCATTCCCGAATCCTGCTTGGTGTGCGGTTAGACTAAATGAGGCTCGAGATATTGAGGGAAAAGCCGCTGCGCATAGCAAGGAGATGGTCCAAGCGATCGATTGGCTGAAGACGCATTGGGAGAATGGTTTCTATATCTATGCTGACATTGATCCTATAGAAGATGACGAGTAAGGGCATCCTAATAATAGCGCAACTTTGTAACCCAAACCTATATTGGTCTGGGTTCTTTGTCATTTTTAAACAATAGGCTAAAACTAAACTGTTGACGTTCCCCAAAATGCGTGTTAAGATTTATCTTGAATTCGAGATAGTTTATGTTTATAGAATTCGTTGAGCAAAATATAATAATCGGGAAATTTTTTTGTCTCTATATCTCTAAATAAAGATATTTAAATATAATTACAAAAAAGGAGAGAGTCGAATGAACGGCTTAAAAGGTATTCACCACGTTACCGCCATTACAAGCAGCGCGGAAAAAAACTATGAGTTCTTCACTTATACATTGGGAATGCGCTTAGTGAAAAAAACAGTGAACCAAGATGATATCCAAACGTACCACTTGTTCTTTGCTGATGATAAAGGGGCAGCAGGTACGGATATGACATTTTTCGATTTTCCTAATATTCCGAAAGGGACACACGGGACAAATGAGATTTACAAAACGGCATTCCGTGTTCCTTCCGATGCGGCTTTGGATTATTGGGTGAAGCGTTTTGAGAAATATAACGTTAAAAATGACGGGATCAAAGAAGTGTTCGGTAAGAAGACCATTTCATTCGTTGACTTTGACGAGCAACAGTATATGTTGATCTCTGATGAGAACAACAAAGGTGTGGCATCCGGTACACCTTGGCAAAATGGTCCTGTTCCTCTTGAATTCGCAATTACTGGACTGGGGCCACTCCATATACGAATCGCGGAATTCGATTACTTTAAAAAAGTGCTTGAGACAGCGATGGAGTTCAAAGAAATCGCGATCGAAGGACCATTGCATTTATTCGAAGTTGGTGAAGGCGGAAACGGTGCACAAGTCATTGTGGAACATAACATTATGTTGCCAAATGGGCGCCAAGGATTTGGTACAGTGCACCATGCCGCGTTCCGAGTAGAAGATACAAACACATTGAACGCATGGAACGACCGTTTGAGACAATTTGGTTTCAATACATCTGGATATATTGACCGTTTCTTTTTTGAATCGATTTATGCACGTGTAGCCCCGGGTATCCTATTCGAATTGGCAACGGATGGTCCTGGTTTCATGGGTGATGAGCCGTATGAAACAGTAGGAGAAAAGCTATCGCTGCCACCATTCCTTGAAGGAAAACGGGAGCAAATTGAAAGATTGGTAAGACCAATCGATACTGTTCGCAGCACGCGCAACATTGAAAAAGAATACTTGTAAGGAGGTGAAAGAGAAACAATGGGATTTTTTGATAAGCTATTTGGAAGACAACAAGAGGAGGAAACAACAATGACAAATTTAAATATAGGTATTATTTTAGGATCAACACGTGAGGGACGCGTAAGTCCACAAGTTGGAGCATGGGTAAAAGAATTGGCTGACAAACGTGGAGATGCAAACTACACAATTATCGATATCGCGGATTATAAACTACCATTATTAGGTGAAGGCGAAGCAACAGGTGCGGCAGCATGGTCTGAAATCATCGCAAAACAAGACGGTTTCGTATTCATCGTTCAAGAATACAACCACTCCATCACTGGGGCACTTAAAAACGCATTGGATTACTTGCGTGAAGAGTGGAACAACAAGGCTGCGGGTATCGTTTCATACGGTTCAGTAGGCGGAGCTCGTGCGGCAGAACACCTACGTGGTATTTTAGGAGAATTATTAGTCGCGGATGTTCGCGTACACCCAGCACTATCTTTATTCACAGATTTTGAAAACTACACAGAGTTCAAACCGGCTGAAGTACAAGCGAATTCTGTAAACGAAATGTTGGACCAAGTTGTTCCTTGGGCAACAGCATTGAAAACAATTCGTCAATAATCTTTCAAAAACACAAAATGTGCACCTCGCACATTTTGTGTTTTTACATAACTTTAACTAAAAAACATCAGGTAAACCAATAGAGCGGGTATTGATGCCGCCATTAAAAAAATGGTCATACTTGCCAATTTATTGCCGGAACTCCAAATCAATCGCCCGTAAGATAGCGTATAAACCATCACATATAGAAACAGGAATACCAAGGGAATTGGCAAAACAATCAATCCCCCGGTCCAGTTTTTTGAGGTTTTAATAGGCTGCCGAAACTTTCAATTGTAATTTCAAAATCTACTTTTACATCTGCATCACGGTATTTTTCCTGCCAATCGTATTTTATGAATTCATCCATTGTCCAGAATTCACGGCGTGCTTCTTCATACCAGACGAAAGGTTCGGCACCAAATTCTTCTTTTGTTTTTTTGATTAGGCTCGAAATTTTCTCTTCGAGCTCTTTTTTGATTTCCTCTTTTAATAGCGCTTGGTTTTTCTCATTGTTAGCGTAATCAATTAAACTTGGTATTGAGAGGACTTGAACTTTCAATGGCACTGTGACAAACACTTCTGGAGGTTCCGTTTTAACATTTATTTTAACTTTTGAACGTTCTTCCTTTCCCACCCTAGCGGAAATTCTAAGGCCCTCCATTTTGGGGTCGATGAAAGTATCGATATAGTGATGAGTTTTACTTTTTTCGCGCAACAGAAGCGAATTTCTTGTTTCCTCACCGGTTAAAACACCAATCATCTTACCGTTTTTTAATACTGCAGAACCGATCATTTGAACAGGATCCCCCTCTTTTTGTGGAACCTGTCCGGCCTTATAATTATCGGAACTTTCCCGGAATCTTTCATCCCTTTCCGAGGTTGCATAAATAGCTAAAAATAAGGCGTTTGAGCTTCTCTGAAAATAACGATTCAAATCGGAAATCGGAACGAAACCCGTATCCTTCCATCTGTCGCTCATGAAAGCATAATATTTATGGGGACGCGTTTCCATTTTCGAATGATTGTTATTTATAAATTTGCGTGCACTCTCCTTGCTCACAATCATAATGATTTTTCTTCTTACTTCCGGATCACGCATAGAAGAAGCCATAATATGGTGAAAGTAATCGCTTTTTGCAAAAGTTTCTCCAACAATGATAGTTTCCACCTGTGAAAGATCAATTTGCCTTGAAACAATACTATTTGCCAATTCTTTTGCGGATAAAATATCTGTCGCAGTTATAGTTATGATGTCACTGGGCGGCTCGTTTGGTGCCGTAGCTAAGCTGGAAGATCCGACTTGAGGATTTTCGATTTGAAACGTCACATCAACCATATGATCTTTTTCGCTTTTATCGATTCCTATTACGACGGCATATCCTCTTTCTTCCAATTCGCTTTTATCCCAACATCCTACAAGAATGAGTGAAACGGGGAGCAACAAGAAAAATAGTTTAAGCAGTTTCATTTTTCATCCTTCCTTTTCTACGATGCAAAATCCATAAAACGAACGGGAAAAGCATTAGGATTATTGAGCTTGTTTGGATTAAAGATTCTCTAAGAGCATTCCCTACAAAAATATTTGGCGATATCAATCCGGTCAATACTGAAATTGCTGTTAACGGTAGCAACAAAAGCTCGAACTCATCTATTTGCAAAGCTTTTGATAAGAAATAGGCCGATAAATATAAGTAAAGTGAAAAGTGAATTGCTGAAGCAACCGTCCAGATTGCCAAGTATACGGATTCAAGATGGCTAATTGTCCCGATAGTTGCCAATCGATTCACTTGTTGAAAAGGATATGCTATATTTTGAACAGCAGGATAGTCAAAAACTACCACATATACGATCATGAATATAACAAGTGATAGAACCGAAATTATCCACCCAAACAAAGAGCCCCATTGCAAATCTTTGTACTTTTTGATAAACGGGTATAGTACAAGCAGGAATATGCTTTCGCCATAAATAGAACTATGGACAGCACTTTCTTTTAGTATTGGTATCAAACCCGGACCTGCAATCGGAAAAATACGGCTGAATGATATTTCCTCCCATACAAAGCCTATAAGAGCAAACATTAAAATTAACATTATAGGCGTAAAAATCCAAGCAGTCCTTGCGATATTTTCTAATCCTCGCTTCGCTATGTACAAGCTTGCCCCCATTAACATGACATAAAGGTATGAAACCGGGGTTTTCGGATAAAACATTGTGTTGAAAATATCTGTATAGTTCCTGCTATTGATTACAGTTGCGCTGAAAATAATGATGAAAAATAGTATCATGATAAAGGTTCCAACTCGTTTTCCCATAAGTGTAAGTACGAGCTCTGTAAGTCCTGTATTCCGTCTTTTCATTATCCCTAACAAAATAAGGAAGGGAATCAACATAAATAGAAAAGAAATTATAGGCATCATCCAAGCGGCATTCTTCCCGTGTTTAAGTAGCAAGTCTGGAGTTGTGTCCATGACTTGAACGGCATAAAAAAATATGAAGACACCCATTAATTCTCTTTTTCGTATTTTGCCGTTGCTTACCTTAATCATCAGCAGAACCCACTTTCGATGCATTCCCCCTTTTATTATTTTTGCTATTCGAGTAGAAAGGGAACAATGCTTGTTTCCACACGGGAGGACGGAAAATCAAGCCTTTTGGTGACTGAAAATAAGGAGCGTAAGGGGCTAAAAATGGGACATTGAATGATTTTAAAGAAACCATGTAAGCAAATAGGCAGGCAGTAGCTAAAAATATCCCGAAAAAGCCCATGAAATTTGCGATGAAAATAAAACCAAAACGAAGAAGTCTTATCATGAAGTTTAAATTCAAATCCTGGATTACGAAAGATGACAAACCCGTTATCGCTACAACGATGACAAGAATTGGACTGACAAGGTTTGCTTGGACAGCGGCTTGGCCTAATATTAATGCTCCTACGATACCAATCGTCGGGCCGATTACCGAAGGGATTCGAATACCTGCTTCCCTTAGAATTTCAAAAACGATTTCCAGTAAAATGATTTCCCATAAAACCGGAATTGGAACGACTTCCCTTGTCGCAGCGATAGCAAACAAAAGATCTGGAGGCAACATCTCAATGTGAAAAGTACTAACCGCCAAGTAAATTGCGGGTGTATATAGAGCTATAAAAATAGAAATTAGACTAATAATTCGGGTGAAGTTCGCATACGCCCAGCGAAGGTATTGGTCTTCAATCGTATGGAATAAATTCCAGAAAGTTACGGGAACGATTAGGGCATATGGTGCACTATTCATTAACAACACAATATGACCATTTAAAAGAAATGAACATGCTCGATCAGGTCGTTCGGTTAAAAGTGTTGACGGGACTAATGAATAAGTTCTGCTTTCTATATATTGTTCTAATATAGAAAGGTTTTGTACCAAATCACTTTCTATCTCATTGATCTTTTTTTTCACATCTTTCAAGAGTTCCTCATCAACAACACCCTTTAGATAAATAATGGAAACTTCTTTTACAATCTTATTTCCAATGGATATTGATTCGCAAAGTAACCGATTATCATTTATCTGTTTTCGGATTAATGACTGATTGACAGCCATTGATTCGTTAAATGATTCTTTCGGTCCCCTAACTACGTTCTCAACTGTAGGTTCACTTACACCTCTATTTTCAAAACCAGTCGTTGCAGCAGAGATGACTCCATGTTCACCTTCAAAAAGAATTAAGGTGTTACCGCCCAACAAATCTTTAACAGCATCTTGTAGTTTCTCTACTTGCTTTGTACCCGTCGTGAAAACTATAGTCTCCTCGATTATAGACATGATATCGCCGTCTTCAGGGATGTCAGTAATTTTTATTAGAGGACCAATAATAGTTTCCTCAATTGCTTTTGTATCGACAGTGCCTTCAAGAAATAAAATGACTCCTTTTTTTGCCCCTGACAGAATAGTCAGGTCCCGGATTTTAAGTGATTGATTGGTCGGATAAGAAAATGCTTCTTTTATAAGAGATAGATTCTTTTCAAAGTCATAGGAAAAGGGTTGAGTCAAGTTCTTTTGATCGTTCGAAGGGTTACTATTTTTGGGCGCTCCCACTCTAACTCCTCCATTTATATGTCGGTTATGAATAGTTCTTGTCGAAATTCAGGGATTTTATTCACAGAATGGAAGGATAATGGGTAGATTCACTTAATTTGAATTCAAATATCTCCGAGCACCGGAATAGTTCTTTTTATATAATGGTGTGTCGATTGAGATGATTTCGATACTTCTTGAAGAGTTTGGAGCATGAATCATCTTTCCGTCACCTATATATAGCGACACATGGTAGACCTTCCCTTTTCCTCCGTTATGCGCGAAAAACAGTAGATCCCCCGGTTGCAGTTGACTGCGGCTAACCGCTTTTCCTTGAGTTGCTTGAACGAAGGAATCACGCGGAATGAGGATGCCGTGGTTTTTAAAAACTGAATAGGTCAGTCCAGAGCAGTCAAAACCGTAAGCGGAAATCCCTGACCAGACGTAAGGGAGTCCTAAATATTGTTTAGCACTGTCAACGATGTCTTTCGCCGTCGGTTTCGGAACGGCCGCATAATGCGAATATACTTTAGCGTCCCGCTTTAACATGAACTTCGTCCCGCCATCAACTGTTAAAACTTCAAGGAACTGACCGTGCTCCGCTACGACTGGCAAGATTGTTGAGTAACTTACCTCCAGCCATTTCTGCTTGTCATCCCATTTAGGTACATTGTAGAGTGTGGCGAATTTTGCATTCACGATGGCAATTGGGCAGTCCGTATTGTTGATAACGGAGGCGGCAACATGTGATTTTGGTACCCATCCTTCATAGCCTTTTATATTTCCGGTTTTCGCTTGGTCCTTTATCGCGATATAATGCCAGTTTCCGCTTGTCTTAATAATCTCGACTGCGTCCCCGTACAAGGCTTGCGTATCTGTCCTTCCTATGAGCCAATGCTTGTCTGGGATTGTCAATTGGGACGTCCATTTTTTCATATCCGGATTTGCTTGGATTGAAATATTGTCGATTGGACGTGTCTTACCCGGTGAACGCCAAACGTTCGTCACCGGTACATTAATGGCATACGACTTTTTGCTTTCAGCTGAGTAGCATGCGGGGCGAACTCTGAATTCTGGATTAAGGATTCGTGCTAAAAATGTGCTGAAATGCCCTTTTGTCAATGCGGTATTCGGCCTGAATGTACCATCCGGATAACCGAATGTTATTTCATTATCTATAAAAGTACCGATTGCATCACTCGCCCAATAGGATGCAGGAATATCACGGAATTGGGATTCGGATTTTCCTTGCATATTAAATGCGGCAACCAAAATGGAAGCAGCCTGTGCCCGTGTTAACTGAGCCTCGGGCATGAACTCTCCGATTCCGTTACCAACCATGAATCCCTCAGAGACAGCTGCCTGAACAATTGGGTAAAATTCATCCATCGGATCAACATCGATGAAGTCAACATCTGCTAATGCTCCCGTTTCAATTCCTAACGCTTTAACAATCATTTCTGCGGCTTCAATTCGCGAGATGGCATTATTGATACCGAATGTTAGAGCTTCAGTCAGGATACCGGCACCGACAAGGTACTCAATTTCCTTGTTTGAAGAGTGGGTGGTGGGAACGTCCGTAAATGTAGGGGAGGCAGCATGTGCAGAAATGCTTGCGAAGAGAAAATAAATGACAAACAAAAGGCCGAACACAGTTTTTTTCAATGTACCATCTCCTTCGGTGATTTCTCATAGTAATTAACCAGTAGTGAAGTACAATTGTATGATGTAGGATTGGAAAGATGATTAGGTAGTTGTATACATAGAGTGAATATGAAGCCATTCTGTTATAATAGAACGAAAAAACCGATCTTTACTGCATCTATAGAAAGTATGCATGGTATAGACAACAAGAGAGGGGAATAGAACTTGCATACGTTGAAACAACAATGGTTTGGAAACATCCAAGCTGATATATTGGCGGGAATCGTCGTGGGACTTGCACTCATTCCTGAAGCTTTAGCATTCGCGTTCATCGTTGGCGTGGATCCGCGTGTCGCATTATACGCCTCATTCGCAATTGCTGTTATTACTTCATTCGTAGGGGGGCGTCCGGGGCTTATTTCAGCTGCAACTGGCGCAATGGCGTTAGTTCTCGTTAACTTGATGGCGGACCATGGCTTGCAATACGTATTGGCCGCGACTGTTTTGACTGGAATCATTCAACTAATTCTTGGGGGGCTTGGGGTCGCAAATTTGATGCGGTTTATCCCAAACTCCGTCATGTTAGGATTTGTGAATGCGCTTGGCATTATGATCTTCATCACCCAGCTTCCATATTTGCGAGGGAATGACGCAATGACATTGATCTTTGCTATCGCGACTTTGGTATTAGTTTATGCTGTCCCACGTTTTTTTACGGCAATTCCTGCACCTCTTATTGCGATTGTTGTCATGACGGGAATAGCCTTGATGAGTGGCGTTACGCTACAGACAATTGGCGATTTAGGAAAGATGCCGAATTCGTTGCCGACTTTCTTTATTCCGGATATTCCTTTTAACTTGGAAACGCTGAAAATCATTTTCCCTTACTCACTGGCATTATCCATTGTTGGTCTACTTGAATCACTGCTTACATCACAAGTATTGGACGATATGACCGATACAGAGAGTGATAAAAACCAAGAAGCACGTGGACAAGGAATCGCTAACTTTTTCACAGGATTTTTCGGTGGGATGGCAGGATGTGCATTGATTGGTCAATCAATGATCAATATCAAGTCAGGTGGTCGTGGACGTCTATCCACTTTCACTGCGGGTGTTTTCCTAATGTTTTTGATCATCGTTTTAGGCGATGTTGTCGTGAAAATCCCTATGCCCGTCCTTGCTGGAGTTATGATCATGGTCGCAGCGACAACATTTAACTGGGGCTCGTTCAAGTTCCTGAAGCAAGCGCCAAAAACGGAATCACTCGTTATGCTTATTACCGTTGCAATTATTTTGTATACGCATAATCTCGCAATCGGTGTAGTCGTCGGTGTCATTCTGAGTTCACTATTTTTCGTCTCGAAAATATCCCGCGTGACTGTGACACCTGAATCTAACATATATAAAATAAGAGGACCGTTATTTTTCGCTTCCACTACGAAATTCATCCAGTATTTCCGTGATGTTAAGGAAAAGGATATCATTATTGACTTCGAAGATAGCCAGCTATGGGATGAGTCTGCTGTTGGTGCAATTGTTAAAGTGAAGCAGAAGCTTGAAGAAGAAGGGACAATGGTAACAATACGAGGTCTCAATTCTTCAAGTGAGCGACTGTACACAAAGTTACAATAGAATTACGAAAAGGGAGGAAACCACATGAAAATCGCTGTAGCCATTGATGGATCGGAAAACGCTCTACGGGCCGCAAGACATGCAATTGAACTTGCCCAGCTATACGCGGAAGCAACATTGGAAGTCATTTTTGTCTCAGATTACAATAAAGTTAGAGATGAAAGGCTTTTATCACAAAGCGAGGAAAGTCTATTACTGAAACGAAAGCAAAAATTGGACCCCGTTTTGGACATGGCTCTTGAAGCTGGCGTAAAAGCAAAAATGACGATGCTTAAAGGAAATCCAAGTCAGGAAATCATAAACTATGTTAATTCCAATGCGATGGATCAGCTTGTCGTCGGCAGTCGCGGGTTAAATGCATTTCAAGAAATGCTGCTTGGAAGTGTAAGTCATAAAGTGATGAAACATGTGGATTGCCCCGTAACGGTAGTGAAGTAGGGAAATCAGGAATACGCCATGAGAGGGGAATACCCTTCGCCAAGGCGTATTTTTTTATGCGAGGATGCGCGGACTTCCCATGGAAACGGGTGTAGTTCCCATAGAAGTGCATGGAGTTCTCATTAATGTGCATTAACTTCTCAATAAAGTGCACGGAGTTCTCATTAATGTGCATTAACTTCTCATTAAAGCTCACAGACTTCTCATTAAAGCAACAAGACTTCTCCTTTATTCACTATTACTTCTCCTTTGCCCACAATAACTTCTCATATAAGTCCTTCACCTTCCGCTAAAAGCACTAAACCAGTTTGATTTCTCCTATGTAACTTGCGATACTTTTAATAAAGGGATAACGAAAAGGGGAATTGCCATGAAGCTGGATCGATTGCGTCAGTCATTTGAAGAACTTGCAAGATTCACAGACGAAGGTGAAGGCATCAATCGGCTTGCTTACACAGAAACCGAACGGAACGCACGTAATTATTTGAGCAAGCAATTTGAACTTGCAGGGCTAACAGTGCGCATCGACTACGCAGGAAACGTCATTGCGCGTAGGGAGGGGAAATCTCCCGACCTTCCGGTTATCGCTACGGGTTCGCATATCGACTCAGTATACGCCGCAGGTGAATTTGATGGCACTGCGGGCGTTCTTGTCGCACTCGAAGTTATGCGCTCTCTCGCGGACGAAAGCATAGAAACAGAGCATCCGCTTGAAGTTATTATTTTCGCATGCGAAGAATCCGCCCGCTTCGGTGCATCCACCCTTGGCAGCAAAGCGATGACAGGCAGCCTTGACCCCGCGTATACGAGGTCACTGACCGATAAAAACGGTGTTACGTTGTTTCAGGCATTCAAAGAAAATGGGCTTGATTTGGAAGAAGTCCATTTGGCAAAGCGATTTCGAGATGAATTTAAAGCATTTGTAGAATTGCATGTTGAACAGGGGCCTGTTCTTGAAAAACAAGGGGCGGCAATCGGTGTCGTTTCTGCTATAGCGGCGCCAGTCCGCTTTCATGTTCATATCGATGGGACAGCAGATCATTCCGGCACGACGCCGATGGATTACCGTCATGATGCCTTGCTTGGAGGAGCAGAAATCGCACTTTCCATTGAAAAGGCGGCACTTGCGGAGCTTGAGCACGGTACTGTTGGTACGGTTGGTGTCTTTTCAGTAAAACCGGGGGCGATGAATGTTGTGCCAGGGACAGCGGATTTGTCCGTAGACATTCGGGGAACAAACCGTGAATCAAGAAAGAGAGTGGTTGCTGCACTTGAAACCGCGGTCAAACGTGTTTCAAAAGCGCGTGGCCTAACAATTTGGATGGAAGAAACTTCAAGCGAAGAACCCATTCAAATGGACAAGGTACTTGTAGCGGAATTGAAAACAATCTGCGAAGAAAGAGGAGTGGAGTGGATTGAAATGACAAGCGGTGCGGGACATGACTCTATGAATATGGCGCTACTTTGTCCGACCGGCATGATTTTCGTCCCGTCGAAGGATGGACTAAGTCATAACCCGGCAGAGTATACGACAATGGAACAGCTGATGGAAGGGGCAGAAGTATTGCGTGCTTTTATGCTGAAGCAAGCAAAGTAAGTAAAATAGAAAACAATTATACAAAGACGGTACTGCTTTTATTGACATTAAATTGCAGTACCATTTTTAATTTCATAAATAAATCAATCAAAAATCTTGAAAGTCAAAGAAGGTCAGTGTATAATAAAAACATAAGTCAAAGATAGTCAATGTCAAACGCTATAAAAACGAACTATATAAGGAGGAAATGGATTATGAAATGTCAACATTGTGGTAAAAACGAAGCAACTATGAGCTTTCGACTACAGGTTAACCATCAACGTATGCAGATGCATATGTGTCATAGCTGTTTCCAACAGCTCCAAGGACAACTGAATGCTTCGCTTGGTAATGATGCAAGCCAATTTTTCCAAGCAAATGGCAAACCGCAAGCTTACACACAAGTTAGAGAAGTCGATGAAAATCAAGGAAATGGCCTGTTAGACCAACTGGGAAGAAATATCTCGAAAGATGCGGATGAAGGAAGAATTGACCCCGTTATCGGTCGTGATCAGGAAGTAAAACGCGTCATCGAAACTTTAAATAGAAGAAACAAAAACAATCCCGTACTTATCGGGGAACCGGGTGTCGGTAAAACAGCGATTGCAGAAGGACTCGCAGTTAAAATTAGTGAAGGCGATGTTCCTGCAAAATTATTGAATAAGCAAGTCTATGTCATAGATGTAGCTTCACTCGTTTCAAACACAGGTATTCGAGGTCAATTTGAAGAGCGCATGAAGCAATTAATAGAGGAAATTGAAAACCGTAAAGATGTCATTGTCTTTATCGACGAAATTCATCTTCTTGTTGGTGCAGGATCATCAGAAGGCTCAAAGATGGATGCGGGGAATATTTTGAAACCTGCATTGGCACGCGGAGGCATGCAGCTGATTGGTGCAACGACATTGAAAGAGTATCGTCAAATTGAAAAAGATGCAGCACTTGAACGGCGATTCCAACCGATTATTGTAAAAGAACCTTCAATGGAAGACGCGATTGCAATCTTGCACGGCATTAAAGATCGTTATGAGACTTTCCATGAAGTTCGTTATTCCGATGATGCAATCCGGGCGTTCGTCACATTATCACAACGCTATATCCAAGATCGATTTTTGCCGGATAAAGCAATCGATTTGATGGATGAAGTGGGTGCACGCTTGAATCTTAAACAATCTACAGCAGATGCCGAGCAAATCGGTAAACGCCTTGAAGAGGTCGTTCTGCAAAAAGAACAAGCCGCAGAAACTGAAGACTATGAAAAGGCGGCAGCTTTAAGACAAGAAGAAATTCAATTGCGTCAACAACTTGAGGATGTTAGGGAAAACGACGAACCTATCCACGAAGTGACAGTCGAAGATATTGAGCAAATCGTTGAAGAAAAAACGGGCATCTTAGTAACAAAATTGCAAGCATCCGAACAAGCAAAAATGAAAGATCTATCAGAAAATCTACGTAAAAAAGTAATCGGACAAGCAGAAGCGGCTGATAAGGTAGCAAAAGCAATTCGACGAAGCCGAGCGGGATTAAAATCGAAAAACCGTCCCATCGGATCCTTCCTATTCGTTGGTCCAACAGGTGTTGGTAAGACAGAAATTACAAAAGTGCTGGCGGAAGAACTATTCGGCTCCCGTGACAATTTAATCCGTCTCGATATGAGTGAATACATGGAGAAACATGCCGTCTCTAAAATTATCGGCTCTCCTCCGGGTTATGTAGGGCATGAAGAAGCGGGCCAATTAACAGAACAAGTCCGCCGCAACCCGTATTCGATTCTACTCCTTGACGAAATCGAAAAAGCGCACCCTGACGTTCAACATATGTTCCTTCAAATTATGGAAGACGGTCGATTAACCGATTCGCAAGGTCGAACAGTGAGCTTCAAAGATACGGTCATCATCATGACGAGCAATGCCGGAACAGGGGAGAAAAAGGTAAGTGTCGGGTTCAATCAAACCGCGCATGAATCGGTCTCCATGCTTGAATCGCTTGGTAACTACTTCAAACCGGAATTCCTCAACCGTTTCGATGCGATTGTACAGTTCAATGAATTGACAGAAGACAACCTCCTTGGAATTGTGGACTTGATGCTCATTGATTTGGAAGAAGCGATTGAAGAAAACAACATCGTAATTTCAATCTCGCCTGAAGCGAAACGGGAATTAGTAAAATTAGGCTACGACAAACGCTTTGGGGCACGTCCACTTCGTAGAGTTATCCAAGACAAAATCGAAGATCCATTAACAGATCTTATTTTGGAAGAAGACGATATTGCAAAAGTCCATGTCGATGTTGTGGATGAAGAGATTGTTGTAAGTAAAGCATAATACCAACAACAAACCCCTTCAGGCTGTAAAAAGCTTGAAGGGGTTTTGCCGTTTGTTTAATATGCACTACATCTGTGTTCCAAATATGCCTAAGTACTGTTCCTGCAATACAAATCCATTATTTTTCCATCCCAATGTTTTCATAATATAACCTAAAAGATGAAAGGTTTAATAACATTAATGCGTACTGCACAGACGCCGTAATAAGTTTGGCAAAAATACTTGTCTCGAAAAACAGAAAGCTGTATGCTAATTGACGTAGCATCGTTAGGGCTATATAGCGGGAGGTGATGTGAAGATGGCAAATCAAATGGCATTGCCAGCTTCTAACAAAACTCATGCAAAGCCGAATGAGGAAAGGGCGATACTTTGCATGGGGCGAATGGACGTTTAATCGCCTATAGAAAGGTTTCCATTTCTGAATTGAAGGCTTTGCGCTTTGTTTACGTAATAAAAAACAAAGGAGCTAACAGAAATGAAGAATAAGCAATTTCTAAGAAACGATCAATATAATTTTATTAAAAGACAAGTACAACAACTTGTTAATGGCAACACGATGGTTAATGATAAACATGTCATTGGCGCACTTGAATCACTATCTATTGAAAAAGTGAATGATTTGTTTACGGAAATGACAGACGAGCAAAAGGAAGTCCTCAACAAAATTGTAGAGATTTCGGATAAAGAAGAAGCCGAACAATACCTATTCGATTTGGAATCCTACGTCATTCCGTTCACCAAACCTTCGGAGCAAAGGCTTAAAAAGCTATTCCCGAAGGTGAAAAAAATGAAGCTGCCCACTGACGGCGACTATAAGAAAATGTCCTTTTTAAGCTTCGATGATATCGGAACGAAAAAAAGACATATCATCACACCAAGTCAAAAAGGCATAATCGGACTATCGGGTACTTACGAGGAAATGAATGTAAAGCAAATATGTTCAATTTGTAACCGCTTCACGCATGTCTGTATGTTCATGACAAAAACAAAAGGCGACATCATCGGCACTTATACAAGAAAAGGGAACTATATCTGCCACGACGCCGCAGACTGCAACCATCATTTAACGACGTTAGATAAATTATATGAATTCGTAGATAACATAAAATAGGCGCCTCTGCAGCACACTATTCAAACTATAAACTGCAATTGAATACAATAAATGAACAAGCCAACCTCGTCAATATTTTGGTTTGCTTGTTCATTTCTTTTACACTGCCCCGAGTACTACTCCACCAACCTAACATATCCTGCTGCAACCGGCCCTGAGCAGCCCTCACAAACATACTGCTTCAACTCTTTAATTTCTGTGAATTCATCCAATGGTTCAGGGTATCGACATGATGGACAAATTGCCATCTGTTCAAGACTGATATGCTCCTCCAATTCTTCGCGGGGCTAACCGTAAGCTGAGAAGGCCACTTCATAGAGTGCTTCAATGAAAGGATCGGGATAAAGCAAATCCGATTAGCAATTTAAGAAATGTGTATTGTTTCGGTGGCATTTTACCTTAATGATCTTAATGCTTGCTATTTAATTTAATACCTGTTATTATTAAAGAGAATTATTTTTGTTCTAATTCAGATTGAGAATATATTTTATCTGAATATATTTTGTTTTTCGTCTAAGGTTTTGAGCAAGGATAGTATTATAATGTGTGGATATCCACATCAGGAGGCAAACAATTATGGAACAAGGTACAGTTAAGTGGTTTAACGCAGAAAAAGGTTTTGGATTCATCGAGCGTGAAGGTGGAGAAGACGTATTCGTACATTTCTCAGCAATCCAAGGCGACGGATTCAAAACTTTAGACGAAGGTCAAAGTGTAACATTCGACGTTGAACAAGGACAACGTGGCCTACAAGCTGCTAACGTTCAAAAAGCTTAATAATCACCTAAAAAAGACCCTATTCTTAGGGTCTTTTTTTCTTGGGTAACAAACTACAAGGAAGTTGTTTTCGCAATTTTGTCGTAACTAAATGAAACCTTTG
Organism: Sporosarcina sp. FSL W8-0480; assembly: GCF_037963765.1. Taxonomy (GTDB): domain Bacteria; phylum Bacillota; class Bacilli; order Bacillales_A; family Planococcaceae; genus Sporosarcina. The sequence goes on from NZ_CP150166.1 coordinate 980,856, forward strand.
TGTTCTTCTGCCGTATTACAATTTGGGGGTGGGGGGATGTTAAACAAAAATGAGCCAAGACACTTCTTCATGGCAATTACATTAGGTCTATTGGTGATTTCGCCAGTGGTTCTTGTGCTAATACCATCATTTATTGCCAATTCGCTATACGAGAAGCCAAATTCATGGGTCGTTGTTGTCCCTGCAAAGGTTTATTTGTTGTACGGGATTGGAATTATTTTTCTAATTATTGCTACTTCTTTACTTTGGACTTTATCAGTGAATAGGATATCGAAATGGCTCGCTGCACTATGTATTCTGATTTCAATATTTTTTATTGCAGACGGAGCTGGACGTTATGTAGGTGTGGCGTCGGATGGAATTTTATTCAAACAAGGAATGAGTGAAGCGAATCAGCACTATACATGGGATAAAATTGAGCGGGTCGTTTATAGGCAGTACCCGCATGATGGTGGGTTTCCTAAGTTTGATTTCTATTTTAAGGATGGGGAAAAGATAACACTACCTGAAAATAGGCATATGCGCATTTTCCACAATACTCTTCTGAAGACGCTGCAAAAGGAAGGAATATTTTTCGAGAGGCGTGAATAATTTTCGGTGCCGGGTTGCTAATTAACTTTATAGAACCCGGCACCTTGACTTCGACTTTCCATAGTAGCGCGTCTACTTCCAAGAGAAATACGTCGACTTCCCACAATCCCTTAATTTTAAATAGTAATCACATTGATTTCCAATTTCTTTTAGCATTCAATGCCATATATTTATTCTGTATTCTTCGTATCCCGACAATTCGTTTCCAAATTGCCATATTCTCGATGAGCGCGAATTCATCGATTCCTGGTGTCGTGTTCACTTCGAAAATGACAGGTTTCCCCACGTGATTGATCCCGAAGTCAACCCCATATTCTCTACATGGTAAGACGGAATGGATTTTCTTTGATGCCGCAATTGCAAGTTCTTCTAACTTTTTAATGGTTTCCTCTTGTTTGTTTTGTAACACGGTTTGTGATAATACATTGGAAATCGTCACTACTTTGGCGTCCCTATACGGATTCGCTATCCCGCTATCTGCCGAACGTCCGAAATTCGCGCACGTTGCGAACATCCCGCCGACAATCCATTCGCCCCTAAGCTTTTGTACATGAACCCGAATTGCAAAAGGTTGTCCATTAAGAGTATGGCTTTTTACATCCTCCTGAATAATATAAAGTCCGCTTTCCCTACCCAACTTTAAAAATGGATGAAGCAGTTGTTTAATTTCTTGCACCCTTGTGAATCTTTTTTTGACGCGTTTCCCTTGAATCGTATACCCGTTCACAAAGTAATGCCCGCCGAGGCTTTTCCGAATATTTACGATAGCTCGACCTTGTCCCGATGTGTCGTGTTTCACATATACAGATTGATGGCGATTCAATAATTCGTTCAAGTTATCTTCGCTGTATACAGTGGTTTCAGGAAGATGTCTTGCAAGTAATGGTTGTTGTTTTAAGATTAAATTTTGCTCCCATTTGCCCAATGATTTCTTCATCTATTTCAAACCCTTTCTTTTTGTACTGTTTGTCCTTTCAGTTCTTTGTCATGACCATTGCGACTTCTTCATATTGTTAGTTTATTCATGTGAGAAAATGGCCTCTGGATTTTTTGGAAAGGTAGTACAAAAATAGATTAGGGGGTGTGAAAATCCTTGAAAATTTTAATGCGAATTAGCAGGTTGTTTTTAGGTATTGTTTTTTTGGTTGCAGGCATTAACGGTTATTTTGTCATCTTCGGAATGGAGCCTTTTATCGCAACGAGCCCTGAAGCGATGGTGTTATTCGAATTTAACTACTTACTAATTGTTGAAAAGACATTGGAGATCATCTGTGGGATTCTACTATTATCAAACCAATTCGTCCCACTTGCCATTGCAATATTATCACCAATCGTCGTAAATATTTTTTTACTCCATCTATTCCTCGACCACTCACTGCTTCCGCTTGCTGTTTTGATTGTCATTGCCCTTGGATATTTAATGTACTCCTATAAAGAGAGCTTTAAGAAGATATTGGAGAGAATACCGAATTCACCATAGAAATTGTTGCTTACAATATCCATCTTTACTTCGGCATAATGGACAAACTACGACGAATATAATTTATCTGGTCGGCAAAATAAATGCTGAAGGGGTGGGTTTATGGCGTATACGGATAACTATGAAAGGGATACCTATGGGATCATTGCTTTCTGGTTACGGAATGATTATGATCATGGCCGGTTTTTTGACAGAGAAATAAGCCATTATGAGACGGAATTGGCACGTGCAAATCTGAATAATATTGAGCGCTTGGGCAAAGTATGGGAAAAGGCGGAAAAAAAACAAGGAGACATTGGTACATTGCTTATCGAGGCCCAGCATGCGACAAGCGAATTTCACAGTCTTCTTGCCTACACGATGGATAAGTCCTTGCATTGTGACGTTATTATTTCGACACCAGTGTCGCTCATTGACCACATGGTACGGGAATCTGAAGAGTCCCAAAGGGTTTATAAATTAATTGAAAGCGGAACTAAGATTTCACCTTCGGATGCAATTATTCACGAGTGCGTTTTTTGGTTAAGGCAAATGGCAGATCATTTAGGCTATATTCTCCATTATTCGGACGTATCGAATTACGACGTAAATTTCCAAGTGATGCAGATGATGCAAAAGTTTGAGCGTCTGTATATGCAGGCAGTTGCACTACAAACAATGATTCGTACTCCAAGGAAAGAAACTTTGCCGATTTTAACACAATTTAAGAATGTGATTATTAAAGAGGCCAAGAGTCTGGAAGCATTTAAATTAGAAATTGATGAACTCATTAAAACATGTGCAATCGCTACGACATCACCGCCGGATTTGTTGGAACATATAGCGAGGGAAGCACATCACCTATGGAGAAACTTGGAGGAAGATAGAATTACGTGATGGACGAAAAATAGTTATTATGGAAAAGAGAGCAAAAAAGACCTGTTTTGGAGTGTATTTCCAAACGGGTCCTTTTTTATCGTGAATTATTATTGCTGTACGCAAGGGAAATGCATGGGGATGAACCAGCAAAAAGGCATCATTGCTTTATGGTGACCACACTGTTGACATTGACCGCCTCCCATAAACTGCCCATCACTATAATTCATTTGCTCAGTTCCTGAATTTTGAATAGGTCCATGATTTGGCGGAAATGTCGGGATGGCATAGACTGGGCCGAAACCGTTTATAAATTGATTTTGACCGAACAAGGCGGGATGATTATTAGGCTGTTGCCTTTGAAAAGTTCCTTGATCTTGAGTGAGATTATATTGCGATGGATAGGTTGGAATGGCATAGACTGGACCAAATCCGTTTGCGAATTGATTTTGATCGAATAATGCTGGATGAACGTCTTGTTGTTTCATATCATAATTTTCCAAGTCATGAGTATCTAAATGTATTCCCGGAATGGATAAATCCGGCCCCACCGCATTTATAAAAGAGGATGAAGCTTGCTGTTCCTGTCCTCTATATGGTACCTGAAAGTTATTGTTGTTATTAACCATATCATTCTCCTTCCTCGATATTGCCTATTATATTCAACTAAGAGAGGTTAAGTGTATTTTTGTTCAGAAGCGCCTATTTACAAAGTTTTCCTTTTGGTGACCTAATTATTTAAATAGTATGTTAATATGTAAGGAGGACGGGGGAGGGGGAGGACAATGGCTATTTTAGCTGTTCAGGATCTATCGAAAGTTTATAAGAATCATCAAGTGTTAGATAAGATCAGTCTTACGATTGATGCACCTGGGATTTGGGCGTTGGTTGGTCCGAATGGGGTAGGGAAAACGACGTTTCTAAATGTTATTACAAATATTCTTCCAGCTACTTCAGGTGCTGTTGAATTGGTGGGGAAGACGAATAAAGATTCATCCGTATTCAAGGAAGTTGCATTTCTTCAGGACAATACGGTCTTATTTGATTATTTATCGGGGTACGATCATCTTAAATATATATGTGATGTGCAGAAGATCCATAAAAAGAGGATCAAAGAAGTGACGGAGTATGTCGGCATGGAAAGCTATTTGAAAAAGACGGTCGGCAACTATTCTCTTGGGATGAAACAGCATTTGCTGTTAGCGATGGCGCTCATTAATGAGCCGAAACTATTGCTTTTAGATGAACCATTAAATGGCTTGGATCCGACAAGCGCCATTTTAATGCGGGGAATATTAATGGAACTTGCTAAGAAAGGTACGACCAACCTATTATCGTCACATAATCTATCGGAAATTGACCGTGTGACAAAACAGATATTATTCCTAAAAGACGGGAAATTGACTGAAGTCGATATGAATGACTTTGAAAAAACCTACTATGAGTTTCATCTTTCCAATCATGGGCTTGCTCATCGTATGTTGAAAGAGCATGGGTATGAAGTGGAAATTGCTTCGGAGAGAATCCGTATTCAATTGGGGAATGAACAATTGGACAAGGTAATAGAACTAATCAAATCTGAAGAGATTCAAATTTTGGATATCCAAAAAGAAATAACAGGTTCGGAAAAACTATATAAAGAGATCTTTTCAGGAGCCAAAACATGAAAAAGATCATTTTTGAGTGGAAAAAGATCTCTCGTCTTAAAGTGTTTCTGATTTTTTTGCAGCTCACATTTGTCTTCGTTTTCGGTTTGTATTTCTATAACCACATGTCTCAGGATCAAATTAAAGTGAAAAAGACCGAGTATTTTACAGAACTTCGTAAAGATGTCAGCCGACAGCTTCTTCAAGCGGAAGAAGAACATAAAAAGAGACCATCCATGGGGCTGAGCGGGCAACTGCATTATGGCGCGGAACTTTCCGCTAAGTTACAACAATTGATAGGCACCATTCATAGCGGTCACTGGCAAGCAGAATTACAAACAGAAATAGAAGTCTACGAAACCGCTATCCAATACACAACATATGATAGTGCATATTTCGGAGTAAGTTTAATTGATATGGAAAGAATCATTAAACTGAATGAGGAATTACTGAAAAGAAATTTACCAAAAGAAGATTTTGAGCTATCCATCCAGACATCAATCTTTATGAAGAAAGTCGTTTCGTTAGTAATGAATCCTATAGGTTTTGTCATGCTGCTATTCGTTTTAGGCCTCATTGTGACAAAGGAATTTGATGATAATACAATCCGACAAGTGTTCACATTACCGATGACAAGAATAGAGTATATGTCCATCAAATTCATTACGATCGTTTCGAGCGGAGTACTTTGGCTTGCGCTGATTTTCGGAAGTTCATATCTATTAGGTGAACTATTGGGCCGCGCGGAAGGGAATATTTTTCAATATCCGATTTATACGAGCCAAGATACATTTATTAGTTCGGGAAAGTATTTAATAGAAGCTGTCTTGTATAGCTTCAGCTTTATGATATTTTCCGTAGGGTTGCTTCTATTGTTGGCGTATGTTTTTCGAAATACCGTCGTCACGTTTTCAGCATTGCTTTTCATCATGGCGGGTGGGTGGCTTCTCACTAGTTATGGGATTCAGAATATGTTTAATCCATTTACTTATCAAATGGTAGACCAGGCTATTCTACAAAAACCTCAATATTTTCCTGCTGGCCTTACGGTCATATTTGTGGCACTTCTGATTTTGTTGGGGTCTACAATACTGATCAACCGAAAGCGGGGGATGTGAGATGAAGTTCTTTCTTTTTGAATGTAAAAAGATGATCAAGAAGAAATCGATTTGGGTTGCGATGATACTATCAGTCGTGGCGATAGCGGGGTTTTATTTCTTTAATTATTCTGTAGCTGAACGAGTTCATAAGACTCGAATGCTTGATTTGGAAACAAGTCAAATCGATATTCCTGAAAAACTTGCAAAGGATCGGATAGATCTTGAAGCTGCAAAGAAGGCCGGAGATAGCGCAAGGGTTCTTGATATAGAGCATGGGATTAGTATCTATGAAAAAATGCTTGAAGATAAAAAGTTTCAATGGGACAACATTATGGATGGTAATTGGGCGGCAATTTCGGAAAAACAGTATGAACAGTTGAATTACTTTGCCGTAACCTCTAAGAGCCAGAACTTTCCTGTGCACTCAATTATGGATCAACACGTTTCGATGTTTACGGTAAGGGCATCCGCAGAAGAGAGAAGGCTTGTGGCGGAAATAGGGGTTGAACCTTTCGTGCAATGGGATTACTTTGCCCCTTATCATCCAACCGCCTACGATAACCATGACGGCAAGGTATTGGAAATGTGGGAATTGGGTACGAAACGGTACGGGAAGCAGGGGTCCTATTTTTTATATCAAGTCATCCCCGCCTTCATTATTCCGTTCATCATTCTGATTGGTTGCTTTGTCTTTGGAAATAACGTTTCCTCCGAAGCGACGAAGAAAAAAAGAGGCTTGAACTTGTATGCGGTCCTTCCTTTAAAAAGAGGACAGCTCTTTTTCTCAAAATATTTCAGCGGACTAGTGTTAACGGTTGTTTTTGTTGTATTTATTCTGTGTGTGCCACTCATTTCCAGTCTGTTCACATCTGGTATGGGCAGCTTGCAATATCCGGTATTAATTTACGATGGCCCGGCGGAAAGCCCATTTGGATTTGAATCGACCATCTTAAATGAATGGACGGATGAATTTCATTTTATTACCTTAGGAGAGTATTTCAGTACAGTTCTGCTTTTAACGGTTGTTTTGATTGTTTTCATGTTTTCGATTTACTACCTCCTTTCTCTATTTATTAAAAATCCGACTGTTAACGCGGCGATTCTTCTAATTGTAACTTTCTTCGGGATGACTGTTTTGCCAAAGGCACCGTATAACCCATTCACCTATGTCGATATTCACAGAGTAGTGAATCGGGAATTCGCCGTTGTTAATTTTAACGAAGCGATAACAGTAGGTAATGGATTAATGGTTTTGGGTATGATTGGGGTAATAGCAATCGGTCTATGTTATTTGCGATTTAGGAGATATGTAGTCGAATAATTATGTTATGGCGTCTACCCTTTTGAGGAGACGCCATTCCGATATGAAAAGAGGGGGATAAATGATTACTGATGTGGACAAAGAGTTTTTACAAATGGCTTTGGCTGAAGCTGAGTTAGCTTTACAAGATAATACCTATCCTGTTGGGGCTGTTCTTGTTGACGAGGATTTCAATGTCATTGCAACGGGGAGAAATCGCGTTCATCCTAAAAAGGATGTGTCAGCACATGCTGAGATTGAAGCGATTCGCAATGCGGGCGAAGTTATTTTTGATGCAAAAATAAATAATAAGAAATTCACCCTTTACAGTTCTTTGGAACCTTGCCCAATGTGTACTGGCGGGATTCTGTTTGCAAAGATTCAACGGGTTGTCTGGCTGCTGAATGACGACAAGGGATTTGGGGGATTTTTAAAGATGAAGGATACGGCAATTTTCGAGGAGAAATTCAATCGGATTGAAGTGATTGCTGAGCCGGACGAGAAACTGAAGATGAAACAAATTGAACTTATAAATAAATGGGAGAAAAACGCAAATCACGTGGCGAATTTGCGCAAGGTTGCATTAGCCAAAAATTAATAGGGGTGACATTGATGAAGAGAGCATGGAATCATGAAGGGATTGTTGAGAAGTTTAAAGCGAACCGAAATGACGAACAAGCTGGTCCGATGGAAGCATATATGAAGAACCACTTCCCGTTTTTAGGGATTAAAAGCCCCTTGCGCAAGTCGTTGATGCGTGAACAGTTTCTTGAATATGAACTACCAGAACCCGAGTCTCTTTTTTCAGAGGCGTGGAAGCTATATGATTTGCCGGAGCGTGAATATCAATATGCAGCAATTGGGTTGATCGATAAGATGAAAAAGCATCTGACAACGGAGGATTTTCCGGTGCTTCGACAGTTCATTGAAACAAAGTCCTGGTGGGATAGTGTGGATTCGATAGCTCCGACATTCGTCGGACTTCTTGCGAAGCTTGATCGAAACTATGGTGAGAAGATTATGCTGGAGTGGTCTAATGCAGATAATATGTGGACAAACCGTTCAGCAATCCTTCATCAGTTAAAGTTCAAGAATCAGACAGACAAAGATCTATTGTTTCGCATTGTTCAGCAACATGCCGATTCGAATGAGTTTTTCATTCAGAAGGCAATTGGTTGGGCTTTGCGCGAGTATGCGAAAACGAATCCGGAAGCTGTTAGAGAATTTGTAGGGGAGTCTACATTAAAGCCATTAAGCCGTCGTGAAGCGATGAAGCATATTGGCTAATTCTTATATCGCACTATCCAAATTAAATTCTGGGTATACTTCTTTAAAGGAGTTGACCTAAATGACTGTTAAGAACTCGGATCGTTTTATAGTTGCGTATAATCGGATTGAGAAATTACTCTCATCGAAAGTGGATGAGGAAGGCTATTTTCCGTTTTACCGTCTTATTGATAAAGTGAAGATTAAAAACTCTGTTGTTCGTAAATATGAAGATGACTTGCGGGAGTTTGGAGATTTGCGAAATGCGATTGTCCATAATCGGACAGGGATAGATTTTGTGATCGCTGAACCTCATGATGAAATTGTGGAACGGATTGAGCAAATCGAAGGGAAATTAGGTAATCCACTTAGTATTGGCGCTCTTTTCGGTTGCAAAGTGCATACATTGCAAACAACAGATTCCCTGTCAGACGCTTTGGAGTTAATGCATGAAAACAAGTTCAGCCAAGTACCCATTTATGAGGATGGGAAATTCAAAGGCTTGATAACAGCAGTGGGCATTACATATTGGTTGGCAGGTCAAACGACAAAAGGTTCCATTCCCCGGGAAATACCGACACTATCCGATGTTTATAATCATGAAAAGCGAAAAGAGTCGTTTGAATTTGTCGAAAGAGATCTTTCCGTGTATGAAGCTGATGACTATTTCAAAAGGGCGATTACAAGGGGTACTCGTTTGGAAGCATTACTCATTACTGAAAATGCTAAACCTGAAGAAGAATTAATCGGAATCATAACCCCTTTTGATTTATTGAAAATAAAATGATGAACCAAAAACAGTAGGAGGCTCAGTTTGACACTGGATCTCCTACTATTTTCAATTCATCAATCTTAGTCGACCCTTTTTCGTATCGTAAAATTATCTCCAAGTAAGAGCCAGTTTTGAGGGAAGGGGTATCCGAGGACCCAATAACTGATGCCTCGAAGTTTATAGTCTTTCACCATATCGAACTTTGCTTGTGCACTGCGGGCATCTTCGAACCATACCTCATGGGTGCGTCCTTCTGAATCGGTGTAACGGAAAAACGGGGCTTGAGCAGTTTCATCATATTGTATGGCTACCTGGTGTTCGATTGCTCGGCGAACCGCTTCCTGTGAGCTGAATGTTTCGGCCTCCGATCCCTGAACGAACGGAAGCGTCCAGTCCCGTGCGTATATTTGAAAGCCGAATAGAATCTTCTCTCTTGGAATGACGGTAACAGCGTAGTCAAGAACCTTCTTTATCTCATTAAGGGGTGAAATTGCTTGAGCAGGTCCCTTTCGATAACCCCATTCATATGTCATTAGCACAACGAAGTCTACAATCCTGCCATGCGCTTCATAATCATGTGCTTCATAAAGTAATCCTTTTTGTTCACTGCTTGTTTTTGGGGCAAGCGCTGAAGATACCGAATATCCTTCTGGATGTAATCGATCAACCGCAAGCTGCAAAAACTGATTATAATGCTCCCGATCAGCAGGATAGACATTTTCAAAATCGATGTTTAATCCCTGATAACCTTTCTCTTTCATCACTGCTAATATATTCGTTACGACTTTTTCTTGAAGTTCCTTACTGGAAAGTACAGTATGGGCGAGGTCTGAACCGGATTCTGTTGCACTGAAACTTGTAATTGCCATTATCGGTACAACCCGTTCCGCAAAAGCGGATTTCAACATTTCCGTATCATCAAGCGTAGATAAGGTACCATCCTCATTCACACTATATACAAATGGCATCCAATAGGTTAAGTACTGACCGACTTCTTGAATTTCACGTGCACCTGTTTCCCCAGTGTTGATCGTATAGGCATTTACATCAATAACCGGCTTCGGAACGGTTGACTCGGAAACGGTTGGGATGACAAGAGCTTGCCCAATGACCAGTGCATTCGGATTTTCCAATTGATTGGCTTCAATTATCTGATCCATCGTTACGCCATACTGATTGGAAATTCCCCATATTGAATTTCCCTGCTCCACTACATGAATTTGCAATCCACTTCTCTCCTTACAGTTCATCTTCTGTAGGGTATTCCAATTGAATATGGGATGCCATCATTTTCAAAGAATCAATGCAAAATGAACCACATGGCAATGTCGTTCGGAGATTTTGGATTGAACGATACTAACTACAATTGTGTAAATAGAAATGGGCAGCCACTAACATGAAAATGTAGTAGGCTGCTTTTTTTATTAGCTGTCTATTTACTATATTAAAATAAAATTGACAAGCGTTAACTATTAATCTATTCTGACTCTAAGTAGTATACTGTATACAGTCGACGAGAATTGAGGTGTCAGTATGTCGCAGTTCATTGTAAAGAAAACGACATTGAAGGATCAAGTCTATGATTATTTGAAAAACGGCATCATCATGGGCCAAATTGAACCGGGTGAGAGACTGATAGAGGAAAAGATCTCTGAAATACTAAAAGTGAGCAGAAGCCCTATCCGGGAAGCAGTCAGAATGCTTGAGAAGGATGGATTGTTGGAAGTACATACTACTGGAGGTGTGACTGTCGTCAACCCATCTGTAGATGATTTTCGTAATCTTTATGAAATCCGAGTGGAAATGGAGTCGCTTGCGGCATTTTATGCTGCCCAACGTAGAGATGACGTTGAAGTTGAGGAGCTGAAATCCTATGTTAATGAGATGAAAGAAGAAAAAGCCAACGATAACTTTACAGAATTACTTGATGTCAATTTCAAATTCCACGAGTTGATCGTCTATGCAAGCAAAAATCCATTTCTAGTATCAATGACATTGCAGTTAAGAGGAGTAAACAGCTTTTACAGAAAAGTGATTTTAGAAGCCAATCCAGGATACGCAGAGAAGGCTTATGAAGATCATCTGAAAATCTTCGAAGCAATTGCGAATCAAAAACCCGAACAGGCGAGGCAATTAATGAGGCGGCATATCGAACATGACTATAAAATGTTCACAAAATCAGCTGCCATTCAGGAGGTAACGCAACAGTGTTGAACAAAAGGAAACCGCTTGAAGGCGTAAAAATTTTAGAATTAGGTAATATAGTTGCCGCTCCCTTTGCTGGAAAGCTTTTTGCGGAATTTGGCGCAGAAGTGATCAAGGTCGAGGAGCCTGAAAATGGGGATCCGCTTCGAAATTGGCGAGTAATGCATGAGGACACCTCAGTTTGGTGGTATGTCCAAAGTAGAAATAAGAAAGCGGTTACAATCAATCTCCGAGATCCAGAGGGGCAGGAAATTGTTAAGACATTAATCAGCAAGGTTGATGTTGTGCTCGAAAACTTCAAGCCCGGCACATTAGAGAAATGGGGCCTTGGCTATGAGGAGATGAAGAATGAGAACCCATCCATCATTCTCACTCGGATTTCCGGCTATGGTCAGACAGGACCGTATAGAGAAAAACCGGGATTTGGTAGTGTGGCGGAGGCAATCGGCGGTCTACGCTATTTGACGGGTTATCCGGATCGGCCTCCGGTACGGGTAGGAATTGCAATCGGGGATATGGTAGCGGGCTTATATGCAGTTATTGGAACATTGATGGCATTGCGCGCAAGAGACGAGGACCCTGAAAAGAAAGGGCAGGTCGTTGATGTCGCCCTTTACGAGGCGGTATTTAGCCTCCTTGAAGGCATTCTTCCGGAATACGATTTGACGGGTGTGGCGAGAGAGAGAACAGGGTCTACTTTACCTGGAATTGCGCCTTCGAACACCTATAAATGTGCAGACGGAAAACATATTGTCATCGGAGGAAACGGCGACCGGATTTTTCAGCGTTTAATGACTGCAATTGGCCGGGAGGATTTGGCGAACGACCCTCGCTTTTCAACAAATCAAGGCCGTGCCGATCATGTGGAATTCATAGACCATGAAATTGAACAGTGGACACTACAATATCCACTAAAGGAAGTTCAGCGGATATTGGATGAGGCATCCGTACCTGTAGGGCCGATTTATGGTGTTCAGGACATTATAACGGATGAACATTACCAAGCCCGCGACATGTTGAGGGAGATTGTTCTTTCGGATGGCAAGAAATTAATGGTTCCAGGGATTGTGCCGAAGCTTTCCGAAACACCGGGAGACATCGAATGGAATGGGCCGGAATTAGGCGCGCATAACGAAGAAGTGTACACGGAATTCATCGGCATATCGCCCGAGGAAGTAAAACAGCTAAAGGAAAGGGGGGTCATTTAATGGAAGAAGTCGCAATTATAGATGTCAGTCCAAGGGATGGATTACAAAACGAGCCTAAACCGATTTCAACAGAACAAAAGCTGAAACTTATTGACATGTTAGTCAATGCAGGGATTCAAAACGTAGAAGTTACCTCATTCGTACATCCGTTGAAAGTACCTCAAATGGCAGATGCAAATGATGTACTTCAGGCACTATCCGATAAGAAAGACCTTGAAACAATTGCTTTGATCCCGAATCTGAAGGGATATGAGCGGGCAAGGGAGCATCGATTGACTGAAGTGAATTGGGTCAGTGCAGCTACGGAAACCTTCAATGCGAAAAATATAGGAATGTCCATTGAGGAGAATATGTCCCAGTTCCTTAAGGTTTTAGATGAAGCAAAAAAGGACGGCATCAAAACATGTTTTTCCGTTGCAGTTAGCTTTGGCTGTCCATATGAAGGGGATGTGGAGGAAGAAAAGGTACTGCAAATTGTCCGGCGTGTCAAAGAAGCCGGCGTCGATAGGATCGGCATTGCGGACACGATTGGAATTGCAACTCCGGATCATGTCGAAAGACTGATGAAGAAGGTACTTGAAATTGCAGGCGACACTCCAGTTGCCATCCATTTGCATGACACACGAGGACTTGGACTTGCAAATGCATATATGGCTTATCGGGCAGGGGTCAGGATTTTTGAAACATCTGCGAGCGGGATTGGGGGATGCCCATTTGCACCGGGTGCCGCAGGTAATTTGGCAACAGAGGATCTCGTTTATCTTTTCGAAAGGATGAACATTTCAACAGGGGTTGATTTTCAAAAACTGTTGGATGCTGCAGACTATGCAGCAAGTCTTTCAACAAAAAAACCACTCGGTCGTATCCGACATGTGGAAAATCAAAGGGAAAAGGGGAATGCAGTATGAAGAAATGGATGGTAGGTTTGTTTGTAACAATTATTGGGATGGTGTTATTGTCTGCTTGCAACAATGAGAAATCGAATGATAAGGCTGAAGCTGATAGTGGGGATGGATATGAAGCAACGACAATCCGACTTGCTTATAACTTACCACAAGATCACCATGTCGCTGTAGGAATCGAAGATTTTGCTAAAAAAGTAATCGAAAAGTCGGATGGCAAGGTAAATGTGCAAGTTTACCCTGCAGGGCAATTACTGAGTGACAAAGACATGAACCAGTCAATTCTTTCAGGCGGTGTTGAAATGGGTGTTAACTCTTCAACGCTTTGGTCATCTACCGTGCCTGCAATGGGGATTTTCGACGTTCCTTATGTTTTCAATGATTACTCAGCTGTTGGTGAAGCGGTTAATGGCGAATTCGGTGATAAGCTTCGAAGTGCAATGGAAGAAAAAGGTGCAAAAGTTCTAATGTTTGCTGACTATGGCTATGTTCAATTTGCGAATAACAAACGCCAATTGAAATCTCCAGAAGACTTCAAAGGCTTGAAAATCAGAAGTATCGGAGACTTACCATCAGAATTGATAAAAGCATATGGTGCATCACCAGTATTCATGGGTGGTGGGGAAGTATACATGGCTCTACAACGTGATACTGTCGATGGTGCAACATCCGGTACAACAGCAATGCTTCAACGTAAATATGATGAAGTTACGAAATACTTGACAGTTAATAACTATGCATATCTTGAATTCTTACTTGCTGTGAATAAAGACTACTGGGATGGTCTTCCAAAGAAGACACAAGACCTTTTGACAGAAGTTGCTGCTGAAACTGAAACATGGATTCGTGAACAAGCTGAAAAAGAGGATACTGAGTCTGCAAAAGCTCTTGAAGAAAAAGGAATGGAAGTGTACTACGTTCCTGCAGATGAGTTGGATGTTTGGAAAGACGCTGCAGCACCCGTACGTGATGTATTCGTAAAAAATGCCGGTGACCTTGGTAAAGAACTTTTAGAGATGGTAGATAAGAAATAATCTGTTTGGGGGGAACCGCTTTGAAAAAGATCTATAATTTTTTTGATCTGCTCATACGTTGGGGCGCTTACATTGCGGGTGTGCTAATTTTAATCACGACAGCGATGACGTTCTATGAAGTTGTTTCAAGGTCATTTTTCCATAAACCGACTTCCTGGGCGACTGAGCTTTCCATCTATGCAATCATTGGCAGCTGTTTTTTAGGTAGCGCCTACGCGGTTCGGACCTATTCGCATATTACAGTTGATTTATTGATTAATAATGTAAATGATCGTTTTAAAACAATACTTGCATACCTGACAAATTCTCTTGGTTTGGTGTTCAGCATCATCTTTACACTTTATAGTTATCTGCACGTCATCAAGACATTCAACCTTGGGGTTACGTCCGCATCACTGTTGAGGATTCCGATGTACATACCGGAATCCCTCCTAGTGTTCGGAGGTGTGCTGTTATGCATCGCCTTTATTTTGCAGATTATTGATGGCGGCATCCATAAAGGAGGGGAACACCTATGAATCTATTCTTTACGGGTGGTTTGGGGATCCTTCTTCTAATTGGATTGCCAGTTGCTTTTACACTTAGTTTACTTGCGGTTGCCGGAATGTATTTCTTTAACGGAGGCACGTTCGCCTTCATGCAAATTCCAATTATTTCGTATAAGTCATTGGATGACTTTACGCTGACTGCGTTGCCGATGTATGTGTTGATGAGCCAGGTGCTTGTCGTTAGTGGCGTCGGTCGGGATTTGTATGAAATGGCAAGTAGATGGTTCAGGCATTTCCCTGGAGGACTTGCCATTGCGACATTGTTCTGCTGTACGGTTTTCTCGGCGATTTCAGGGTCAAGTGTAGCTACTGCTGTAACTGTAGGGTCAGTTGCACTTCCGGAAATGGTTCGTAGGGGATATAACAAACGGCATGTATTAGGTTTATTAGCAGCGGGCGGTACGCTGGGAATTCTTATTCCTCCAAGTATTCCGATGATCATCTATGGTTCTGTTACTGGGGAATCCGTGGGTAAACTTTTCATAGCTGGAATAATTCCTGGAGCAATTATGACAATTGCATTCATGATTTTCTCTGCATACCAGACGCGTCATATTAAAGATAAACCTGCAACTTGGGGCGAACGGCTTGAAGCCTCACGCAAGGCGATATGGGGCTTGCTGCTACCGATCATTATCATCGGTGGAATCTACTCAGGTATTTTCACTCCAACTGAAGCAGCCGCTATCGGTGTCGTACTTAGTTTCGTAATTGCGATTTTCGTCTATAAGAATATCAATTTGACTACGTTAAAGGAAATCTTGGTTTCCACGGTAAAGACGAACGCAATGATTCTATTCATCATCATTGGTGCAATGCTGTTAGGCTATATTCTAACAATCCTTCAGATTCCACAAGGCATCGTCAATTTTGCAACAACACAGGATGTTTCACCTTGGATCATCTTCATTTTGATTAATATCGTGCTGTTGGTTCTTGGGATGTTTTTGGAAACTGTTTCGATTTTAGTTATCACATTGCCAATTCTCTATCCAATCATCATGGCACTTGGCTTCGATCCAATCTGGTTTGCCATCATCATGGTCATCAATATGGAACTTGCATTGATTTCACCTCCAGTCGGACTAAATCTGTTCGTATTGAAGGGGCTAAACAAGGAAAATACCATCAACGAAATCGTCAAGGGTGTTATCCCTTATGCGATTATCATGCTTGTATTCATGGTCATTCTTTCTATCTTCCCTGAAATCGCAACAGTGCTTATCCATAGTGATATTAAATAAGCAGAGGCCCACGCGGAGAACTGTAGCGTGGGCTTTCTTCATTCTTTCATCGTAACATTCTATTCCCTCACAATTGCCAATAGTGTAACATGGAGAGAGGAAACTTTTAGTGGAGTCTTCAACTACCAACATTGTATCCCGACTTTAAGATAGAGAGATGATTCCTATGAAAACGAAATCCTTACAATCACGTATTTTCTCATATGGCGCACTTTTTGTTTCCGTCATCGCGATCGTAGTCGGTGTTTCATTTTATTTCACAATGTCTCAAGGAATCGAGCAACAGCTTGGTATTCGTGCTTTGAGCATTGCAAAAACAACCGCAGACCGTCCGGATGTTCTTGCGGGTTTTCAGTCTGAGAATCCAACAGAGGTGCTTCAGCCAATTGCAGAATCCGTCCGGCTTCAAACTGGAGCCGAGTATGTCGTAATCGGAAACAGCGAAGGAATCCGGTATGCTCATCCTGTTGTCGACAGGATCGGGAAAAAAATGGTTGGGGATGACAATGAGCGTGCGCTTATTTTAGGAGAATCCTATATTTCCGAGGCGACAGGATCTCTTGGGCCAGCATTGCGGGGTAAAGCTCCCGTCTTTAATGAACAAGGAGATATTATCGGAGTTATTTCCGTCGGTTATTTGAATGAAGATATTTCTTCAATGTTCTTTCAATACGTCGATAATATTTCATACATTGTTTTGATTGCAATTGTTCTTGGGGTTATTGGGTCGAGTGTGCTTGCGCGCAATATTAAAAAGGAGCTATTCGATCTTGAGCCTGCCGAAATAGCTAATTTATTCACAGAACGTAATGCACTGATTGAGTCTGTTCGGGAAGGAATCATCATGGTCGATGCCAAAGGGATAATTACGACAGTGAATGCAGCCGCTTATGATGCACTTTCCATTCCGGGGCGTGCTACACTTGTGGGCAAATCGATCCTTGAGGTGCTCCCGAACAGCCTTCTTCCGAAAGTATTAGAAACTGGAGAGCAGCATCTTGACCGACCAATGGAAATTCACGGTAAGAAAGTCATTGTCAACCGTGTTCCTATCCGTTCAGGCGAACAAATTATCGGTGCTGTATCAACGTTTCGTTTAAAATCGGAAATCGACCAACTTACGATTGAATTATCGCAGGTAAAGCGCTATACGGAAGCGCTTCGGGCACAGACCCATGAATACAATAACTTTCTATATACAATTTCGGGGCTTATCCAACTCCAGTCATATGATGAAGCGCTTGGACTGATTCATGAAGAAACGGAAGAGCACCAATCGCTTATCCAGTTTGTGACGAAGCGGTTGCAAGATCCTTTTCTTGGTGGCATTGTCATCGGGTTTTTCAATCGTGCAAAAGAATTGAAAGTCCGATTCCTTCTTGACGAGGACAGTTCCCTGAACGAACTGCCAACTCACTTAGAAAAAACTCATTTTGTCTCCATCATTGGAAATCTCGTAACGAATGCTTTCGAGGCAATTGAGATGCTTCCGGAAGAGAAACGGATGGTACGCTTATTCATTTTGGACAATGGGGAAGAGATTTTATTTGAAGTAGAGGATTCGGGGCATGGCATTGCGGATGAAGTTTTGGATTCATTATTTCAGAAAAAAGTTTCTACGAAAGATGTTGGGGACAGGGGGTACGGACTTATAAAAGTGTCTGATAATGTTGAAGATCTTTCAGGTTCCATTACTGTAGAAAAAGGGGATTTAGGTGGTGCCCTGTTCATCATCTCAATACCGAAAGGGGGAGCAATGCTTGAAACCTATAGAAATTCTAATCATTGAAGACGATAAGCGGATTGCCGAAATCCATCGTCGGTTCATCGATAAAATTGAGGGCTTCAAGGTTGTTGGTTCAGCGCATAACGGAGTGGAGGCGAAGGATTGGGTAGAAGCGCTACAGCCAGACCTTGTTTTGTTGGACGTCTACTTACCCGATGCGCTTGGGACGGATATCATGAGGTTCATCCACGATTACAGCCCGGATACAGATATTATATTTATAACAGCAGCGGCCGAGGTCGATATCGTAAAAAAAGCATACCGCCGTGGTGTTGCGGATTATATCTTGAAGCCGCTCACCTTCGATCGTTTTCAGGAAAGCCTACTTTCTTACAAGGCGAAAAGAGAAGCGCTTGAAGCAGTTGGCATCATGAAGGAGGATTCCATCCAATTATTGTGGAATAAAAGAACGATGACGTCGACAATAATTATTGAGAATCTTCCTCCTAAAGGGATAGATCCGATTACAAAGGAAAAAGTTGTTACTCACTTGAGGCAAGTGGATGGTGGAATTACTGCCGAAACGCTTGGTGTAGAAATCGGTGTCAGCCGTTCAACCGCTAGACGTTATTTGGAATACCTTGTTTCAGAAAAACGTGCTTATACAGAGCTTTTATACGGCACTGTTGGTCGCCCTGAAAGAAGGTATTTCATAAAACAACCGTGAACAATATGAACAAAATGACGTTTACGGGCAATATCGAACTTATTGCCAAAAACATTGAATCCAGTTAACTTTCTGATAAATTGATGGTAGCGATATGAAAGCGCTGCCATCATTTTTTTTAATACAAAGGGGGATACATGATGAAGTGGAAGAAATTTACGACCGTTGCATTGGCGGGTGTATTAGCATTAAGTTTAGCAGCATGTTCAAAGACGGATGGAGCAGAAGGGGGCTCCTCAAAATATCCGGAGCGTAATCTGACGATTGTTGCTCCATCTGGGGCAGGTGGTGGATGGGATTTGACGGCCCGTGCCATTGCTAAAACGATGAATGACACGAAGATTATTGAGAAACCGATTACAGTTGAGAATAAGCCAGGAGGCGGCGGTGCCGTTTATATGGCCGAGTTCGCAACAAAAGAAGTGAAGAATGATTACAATTTGATCGTTAAATCACCACCACTTTTGATCAATAACAATAAAGCCGAGGGGAACAGCCCGTACGGCTACAAGGATACAACTCCATTAGCACAATTGACTCGTGATTACGGCGCAATCGTCGTAAAAGCGGATTCAGAATTTAAAACGCTGAAAGATGTACTTGAAGCAATTAAAAAGGATGCAAAATCGGTTACGCTTGCCGGTGGTTCGGCTCCAGGATCAATGGATCACCTTGTTGGTGTACTACCAGCATTCAAATATGGGATCGACCCGAAAACAGTGAAGTATGTATCATACGATGGCGGTGGAGAAGCTGTAGCAGCATTGCTTGGTGGGAATGCTGACGTAATTGCGACGGATGCTTCTGCAATCGGTCAATATGTGAAGTCAGGGGACGTACGAGTTCTTGCAGTGAGTTCTACAGATCGTCTTGGCGGAGAGTTGGCTGATGTTCCGACATTTATGGAAGAAGGTATTGACGCGGAGTTCACAATTTGGCGCGGTCTTTTCGGACCGAAGGAAATGTCTGATTCAGCTGTCGACTACTGGACGGAAAAGCTGAAGGAAATGGTCGAAACGGATGAGTGGAAAGCGGAACTTGAAAGAAACGGCTGGGAAAGCGAATATCGTGGTTCTGATGATTTCACAAAGTACTTGGAAGACCAAGACAAAGTCATTGTGGAACTATTAACAGCACTTGGAATGCAAAAATAGAGTTAGTTAGGTGGGGCGGCTCAAGCGGCCGCCTTTTCTTTTAGAGAGGAGATAAGGACTATGAGTAAAACATTCGATCGATATGCAAGCATCGCCTTTTTACTGATTGGTCTTTTATTTGTAATTGAAAGCTTGAAGATATCGAATAGCGCATACGGCTCAGCTGTTGGACCGAAGGCATTTCCTTTGGGGCTCGGCATTATTCTGATCCTATTGAGTTTGCGATTACTATATGAAACTTTCAAATACAAATCGGAGGCTGCAACAGGGGAAAAGCTTCAATATAAGAAATTCATCATCATTCTTGCAAGTGCAGCGCTTTATGCATTCTTGTTAGAAAAAATAGGATACGTCATTTCGACATTCGTCTTTTTGCTTGTTGCATTCCAGACGATGGAACGGGGCCGAATCGTCCCAAGTGTCATTATAGCAGCAGTTTTTTCATTTGGTGTCTATTATTTATTTGCGGAATTTCTTGGCGGCTCATTGCCCGGATTCCCTCGATTTTAAGAAGAAAGGAGTCACGTTATGAGCACATTACAATTTTTGAGCGACGGTTTTGCAATCGCGTTTCAATGGCATAATCTATTATTCGCATTTATCGGCGTCGTCATTGGTACTGCAGTTGGCGTGCTACCAGGCATCGGTCCGATGAGTGGAGTGGCGCTCCTGATCCCGGTCACGGCAACGATGACATCCGGCATGCCGACAAGTGCAGCCGCTGCCAGCTCCATTATTCTACTCGCTGGTGTCTACTATGGCGCCATGTATGGAGGATCCACCACTTCTATTTTATTAAATACCCCGGGGGAATCATCTTCTGTCGTCACCACTCTTGACGGTTATCAAATGGCAAGGCAAGGCCGTGCTGGGGCAGCATTGGCAATCGCGGCAATCGGTTCGTTCTGTGCCGGGGTTGTATCCTTGATAGGACTTGTCCTGTTGGCACAGCCTCTATCTAATGTCGCCATCAAATTCGGACCCGCCGAATATTTCTCATTGATGTTATTAGGATTAGCGGCGGTAAGCGGTCTTGCCGGGAAGTCGATGACAAAGGCATTGATGATGACTGTTTTCGGTCTCATGTTAGGCACAATCGGCATCGATGCCGTCTCAGGAATCGCCCGTTTTACCTACAATCAGCCTATATTATTCGGCGGATTGGAATTTTTGACGATTGCGGTCGGGCTATTTGCTCTTGGAGAAGTATTCAAGACGGTATTGGAACGGGACAATGAAAGTGGCGCGATTGCAAAAATCAACCGTATACTCCCGACGAAGCAGGAGATGAAAGATAGTACCGTTCCAATTGTTCGAGGTTCCTTGCTTGGATTTTTCATCGGTGTTCTTCCAGGCGCAGGCGCAACACTTGCTTCATTCTTTTCGTATATGACGGAAAAGAAATTCAGTAAGAAGCCCGATACATTTGGTAAAGGGAATATCGCTGGTGTTGCCGGTCCAGAATCGGCGAATAACGCAGCATCCGGTGGTGCAATGATTCCTCTGCTAACACTCGGGATTCCAGGTTCCGGAACGACTGCTATTTTAATGGGTGCCTTGATCATGTACAATATACAGCCGGGTCCACTTCTTTTTGACGAGCATCCCGAAGTGGCATGGGGTCTAATCGCAAGTATGTTCATCGGTAACTTGATGCTATTAGTATTGAATATGCCACTTGTACGTGTTTTTGCGAAAGTAATCCAGACACCGAAGAAGTACTTATTGCCAATCATCGTAGCGATTTCATTTTTCGGTGTATATGCTGTGCAATACACGACTTTCGATTTGTATTTATTGTTAGTATGTGGGGTGCTTGGATACCTATTGTCAAAAAATGACTATCCTGTAGCTCCACTCGTCCTTGCTCTTGTTCTTGGACCAATGATTGAAAACAATATGCGCCGTGCACTCACAATCTCAAACGGCGATTTCGGTATCTTTTTCACGAAGCCACTATCCCTCATCTTCATCATTGCTGCTGCAGCATGGCTACTGATTCCAATTTTATTAAAAATGAGAGGTAAAGCAGTTATCGTTGAAGAAGAAGGTTGATAGACTACTAGGGAGGGACCGATAATTATATCGGTTCCTCTTTAAGTTGTCCCCCTACTGAAAACGGACTGACTATTGATATAATAGATAAAGATATAGATTTAGCAGCAAGTTATTACGAAGGGGGGATGATATTATGGATCAAGAAAAATGGAAAGAACGATTACTTACGAATGAAGAGTTATTCATCGGTGAAAGGACAGCTTTCCGTTCGGCTGTATTGATTCCTCTTGTTCAGGTGGATGGAGAATGGTCTGTTTTGTTTGAGGTTCGTTCCTCAACAATGAGAACACAACCCGGCGACATTTGCTTCCCAGGTGGCCGGATTGACCCGACAGACGAATCGCCTCTTTTTGCAGCTTTACGGGAAACGCATGAAGAGCTTGGAGTGGAACCAAATACTGTGGAAGTAATCGCGCCATTAAGTCCATACATTGCTTCTCCGTCATTTGTCGTCTATCCATTTGTCGGAATCGTGGATTACGGAAAAATTATCCAGTTTTATAATAAAAACGAAGTTGAAGAGGTGTTTACTGTCCCGCTTCAATGGCTCCTTGATCATGAGCCATATATGCATGAGGTTCAGGTGGATCTCTCGCCTTGTATCAATTTTCCTTACGATAAGATCCGAAATGGTGCCAACTACCAATGGAGGGCACGCTCTGTTGAAGAATGGTTTTTCGAGTACGAAAACTATACGATTTGGGGAATGACGGCACGGATTTTAAAGCATTTTATTGAAAGTATTCGAAAATAGATATGTGAAGGTAAATCAGCGAGCGCTTGCAAATGCAAGCGCTCATCAATTCCGAAAAGCGCTCAATAAATTGCAGAAGCGCTCATTAATTCCTGAAAGCGCTCAATAAATTGTAGAAGCGCTCATCAATTCCTGAAAGCGCTCAATAAATTGTAGAAGCGCTCATTAATTCCTGAAAGCGCTCAATAAATTGCAGAAGCGCTCATCAATTCCGAAAAGCGCTCAATAAATTGCAGAAGCGCTCATAAATTCCTGATAGCGCTCAATAAATTGCAGAAGCGCTCATTAATTCCGAAAAGCGCTCAATAAATTGCAGAAGCGCTCATAAATTCCTGAAAGCGCTCATCAATTCCTGAAAGCGCTCAATAAATTGCAGAAGCGCTCATCAATTCCGAAAAGCGCTCAATAAATTGCAGAAGCGCTCATAAATTCCGAAAAGCGCTCAATAAATTGCAGAAGCGCTCATTAATTTCGAAAAGCGCTCAATAAATTGCAGAAGCGCTCATCAATTCCTGAAAGCGCTCAATAAATTGCAGAAGCGCTCATTAATTCCGAAAAGCGCTCAATAAATTGCAGAAGCGCTCATCAATTCCGAAAAGCGCTCATTTATTCCGTCAATCCGCCGCTAACCAAGCTTCTTAACACTTTTTTGTCCCCAATGTATGAAATCTTAGCGATTTTGTCATCGCGCATAATCGCAATACCCTTCAGCTCGATAGCAGTTTTCTCTCCGTCTTTATTGAAAAAATCAAGATCGACAGTGAAATCATAATTCGTAGGGGTCACTTCGTTTTGTTCTACTACGACATTATTCACCTTCAATTGATAATTAAAATTATTAGCCGAATCATGAAATATGACAAGTTCATTCGTCATCATGTATTGCACGAAAGTGTCATCCGTTAAATAAGCTGCGTATGTTTGCTTCAAATAGTTATTGTACTCCTCGATTCCTTTCATATCTCCCTCTGGATTGTCCGATATGTAATTATGGAAAACTGCTTTTTCATCCGGCGCATTCAATTGAAGGCCAACCACTGTTGTTATAGTTCCCTTGATTTTATCCTCTTCATCCGATTTCGAGCAACCTGCAAATATGAGACAGATTACGATGAAAAATAGAACAGATCTTGTCATAAGAACATTCTTTTTCAATCATCTCACTCCTAATTTAGAGTTTTCAGTTCCGTATTAATACGATTCAGAAGTGGTGTTAGTTTCAAAGGTTTGTTGCAAAAAAAAGAAGCCGACTGGCCCCTTCTTTCCCCTCGCTAACTCAGACTACCTTCCGTAATAAGGCATATATGGATAGCGGGCAGGATGGTAAGTTGGATGATAGGATGGATAACTTGGTGGAAAAGTTTGACCATTCGTAGCGCTCTCATTCCTTTTTTCATTGCAATCTTTAGGCGGTCCTATAATAACAGTTCCTTTTATAGGCGACAATGCTTGCTGAATTTGTCGTTCGTCCAGGCAATACGCGTTGGCGAACTCTTGAGAAGGCGTTAATCGAAGGATATCGGATCCCCAGACAGTTTCAAGCTTATGTGTGTCATAAATGGTAAGGACATGTGTATTATCGACGCTTGCCGTAAAATAATGCCACCATCCTTGTGGAATATTCACGGCCTGTTGGGGACGGATACGGTAAGCTTTTACTTCTTTCGTTGTTGGATTAATCATCGAAACAATTGTCTCTCCACTAATACAGTAAATCACCTCGGACGCATTAAAATGATAATGAGGCTCTACACCGTTTTCAGCACTTAAAAACACATCGAGTAAAAAAGTATCGCCAAGAGTTTTCATTTGTTCGTTACCTAATACATTTATATAGTTGCCGTCATTTTTAGTGAAAAATCTACTCTTTGACAAGTCGAAGGCATATGTTGATTTTGAATCTTTGAAATCCCCATTCTCCTTACTCAAAAACACGTCCTCCTCCGGGAATTATATTCACATCCTAAACTATGCGAATGTCCCCGGGTATGTGCTAAAATAGCCGTTTTTCGCATATCGTAAAGACAAGACGTTTAAGTGGCAAAGGGGGAAAGACATGCAGAAAGTAACATTTATACTATTATTATTAATGAACAACCTTTTATCTGTTGGTACATATGATAGTGAAAGAGCGGTAAAAAACGGAGACGTCATAAATATGCATGGCCCGATTTACAACTTTGCCCGGTTTGAGGAATTCTTAGAAAGTGTTGAAGCGGGGGAGAAAGCGACTGTACGAATTACAAATTATGCATTAGATGGAAATCCGATCTTATACAATGTGAACTTCAATGGATCTGTTTTCAAATTAGAGGTCGATCAATCCAAAAACAAGAATCGGGGGGACAGCCCCCAAAAATCAAGATTGTCATGTGAAAAGCTTACAAGAGAGGTTGGCCAACAAATATATATGTACACACTAAAAGAGTGTAAACAATCCGCCACGGATAATTTTACACTACTTAATATTTTGAAAGAGCAAGAAGATGACCATGAGCATTAACAGGATTCTGTTTCATTCTTCAATTTTCGTGAAAAACGAGTAATGTTGTACCATTTTTAAGTGGTCTACATATACATAGAAAGAACAACAATCTAAATTGAGATAAATGAATCTAACTTAATGCGCCATGATGTTACTCTACATAATTAATTACTCGGAACTTATTAGACATAATTGCTGCATCGTATACGGAAATCGTATGGAAAAACTTCTGTTGAACAAAGGGAGACAGGAAATACTATTATTGTAGTTGAGTTACGGATATTTATGGAATTTGGGTGGGAGTATTTCCCGTTTATGATTAGATGAAAACTAATTGTACCCATATAAATAACAATGCCAACGAGACGATTGTTGAGATTGGGATTACGATCATAGATACACTCAAGTAATCTTTCCAACTGATTTTTATATTATTTTTCCTTAGAATACTCATCCAAATGAGGGATGCCAGTGTCCCTATTGGTAACAACAATGATCCGATATCACTTCCGATAATATTCGCCAGATAAATGGTTTTTAATGTGATGGGGTCTAATCCCATTTCAGTCAATGTTATTGTTCCAATCATTAAAGCAGGATGATTATTGAAGAAGTTGGAAAGGATTGATACCAATCTACCCATTGTAAAGCTTGCTTGAAATATTCCTTGGTTGACAATCGGTTCGCATAACTGTACAAGAAAAGCTGTAAGGCCTACATTATGCAGCCCATAGATAATCACGTACATGGAGAATGCGAAAATCAGAATATGCCAAGGTGTCTTTTTCAAGATGTCCACCGGATTCGTTCGTAAATGGTACCACCGCCACAAGAGTAAAAGAAGGTATCCAAGCACGGCAACAATTTCAATCGGAACGTTAATAAAGGAAATTTCGACCTCGTCGGAAATAATATACCTATCTTTTTCATACAAGACGCCATTAAGTTCCCGGATCTCGTGCATGCCATCAAGCCCGAACCGCATAATGAAATACCGCAAGCATCATCCGCCCACGATACATTCTGGGATTTTGTCGCAAATAATCAAGAGTCGGCCGCTATGATCATGTGGCTTATGTCAGATCGGGCCATTCCAAGAAGTTTCAGGATGATGCAAGGATTTGGAGTCCATACATTCCGCTTTGTAAATGAGGACGGGAAAGCGAAATTCATAAAATTTCATATCAAGCCGCTTTTAGGTGTCCATTCGCTCGTCTGGGATGAAGCGCAAAAGATTGCTGGGAAGGATCCGGATTACCATCGACGGGACCTTTGGGAAAACATAGAGCAAGGAAATGTCGTGGAGTATGGAATCGGTGTACAAATGATCGATGAAAAAGATGAGTTCATGTTTGACTTTGATATTTTAGATGCGACGAAGATTTGGCCTGAAGAAATAGTGCCTGTCCAGATGTTCGGTAAAATCACTTTAGATCGGAATGTATCAAATGTCTTTGCAGAAACGGAACAAGTCGCAATGCATCTTGGCAATATCGTGTTAGGCATTGATTTCACGAACGACCCGCTCCTGCAAGGAAGATTGTTCTCGTATTTAGATACCCAACTGCTTCGTCTCGGAGGACCCAATTTCGCCGAAATTCCAATCAATCGCCCGGTCTGTCCGTTCCATAATAATCAGCGAGATGGGTTCAGTCGCCAGCGAATCGATGTCGGGCAGGTTGCCTACCATAAAAATTCACTCGCTAAAAATACTCCGTCTACTTCCACTTGGAAAGAAGGGGGCTATGTCCATTACGCCGAGAAGGTTGAAGGTCGCGTCATTCAAGCACGAAGCGATTCATTCCAAGACCACTTTTCTCAAGCTCGCCTATTTTGGAACAGCATGACGAAGCCGGAAAAGGAACATATTACCGATGCCTTCATTTTTGAAGTCGGGAAAGTGAATTCAGCAGATGTCAGGCAGCAAGTTGTTGATATGTTCGTCAATGTGGATGTGGGATTGGCAACGGCAATTGCTGATGCGGTCGGTGTTAATCGCCCGAAAGGTCAGAACGTCAATGTTACTGCATCATCTCCAGCCCTTAGCCAAGCTAATACGCCAAAATATCCATACACACTCAGAGTCGGAGTGTTAATCGGTAGCGGATTCAATGGTAATGAAGTGAAAGCAGTCGTCAATACATTGTTCCAGAATGGTGTCGCAGTCGACATTGTCGGTGAGCATTTAGGCAGCCTAATGGGTGCCGATGGAGTGAAAGTCGTGTTAAATAAAACTTTCCTAACGACTTCACCTGTCCTTTTCGATTCGTTATATGTTGTCGGCGGAAACGCTATGAACCAAGCGAAATTCACAAGCGATATTGTAGACTTCATCAATGAAGCGTATCGTCATTACAAACCGATTGGTGTAGCTACTACCGGGGAAGAGATTTTCAACCAATCGTATGCGGAAGTAGGACCTGGGATTGTCCTTGCATCTCATGCGGGAGCTAATTTCCCTACTGATTTCATAGAAGCGATCACACAGCAGCGTTTTTGGGATCGTAATATCTATTAAAATAGAAAGAACGCGATAAAGGCGTGTAGCAATGAATAATGATAATAACTTTATAGATGAAAACGATAACTCAACAGATCTCTACGTTGCAAGAATCGCATTTATAGGCACAATTCTCTCCACATTAGGCGATGCTCTTCAAACTGTTTCAGCGGGAGTTGCCCTACAACAATTAGAAAGGTCCAGCCAACAGGGTACTCAAGATCAAGCAACACAAATTGAAACTATGCAAAAACAATTTGATCAATTAACCAAAAAAATAGAGAGCATGGAGAAGGGAAATAATAACCAATAGACTTAATCATATATAAGACTCCACAATTGTGTAAAAAACGATAGCATTCTTCCTATAAAAGGCGTACGATGTATATGGAACTGGGCGTGAAAAACATTTGCCCGGGCATATTACAAATAACGCCTTTTTTTGGCGACGTACGAATAGAGAGGAAAAGGGTAAAATGACATTTCAAACTGGTAGGGTCGAGAAGGATTTCTTAGGTGAGAAAGAAGTTCCTGGTCATGCGTATTATGGAATTCAAACGATACGGGCGACAGAAAACTTTCCAATCACAAAGGAGCGTATGCATCCTGAGTTGATTCGAGCAATTGGTATTGTCAAAAAAGCAGCAGCCATTTCGAATGTACTTGTCAATGATCTGCCAAAGGATATCGGAATTGCAATTGTCGAAGCTTCTGACGAAGTAATTGCAGGAACTTTAACTGATCATTTCATCGTCGATCCAATTCAAGGGGGCGCAGGTACTTCATTCAACATGAATGCCAACGAAGTTATTGCGAACCGCGCACTTGAAATCATGGGCCGTGAAAAAGGCGACTATGATTTCATTAGCCCGAATAACCATATCAATATGTCCCAGTCAACAAATGATGCTTTCCCGACGGCTATTAAAATTGCCACACAGCAATTGGTCAATCAGTTACTTGAAACGATGGACAAGTTTGCTGCAGAGTTAAAAGTGAAGGAACAGGAATTTGACGGAGTTATTAAAATGGGAAGAACCCATCTCCAAGACGCTGTTCCAATCAGACTTGGACAAGAATTCAGTGCATATAGAAGTGTAGTTGAGCGCGATATCGAACGGATTAGAAGAACAAAAATCCATCTTTCTGAAGTGAACATTGGAGCAACTGCAATCGGTACTGGACTTAACGCAAATGCACAGTACATTGAAACAGCGGTTGAACATTTACGTGAGATCAGTGGCTTGCCATTGGTGTCTGCTTCCAATTTGATCGATTCAACACAAAACACTGATGTCTACACAGAATTATCTTCCGCTTTGAAGATATCTATGATCAATATTTCAAAAATGGCTAACGATTTTCGTCTTATGGCATCAGGCCCAAGAGCTGGATTGAATGAAATCAATCTTCCTGCGAGACAACCTGGATCTTCCATCATGCCAGGAAAAGTGAATCCGGTCATGGCCGAAGTGATGAACCAAATCGCGTTCCAAGTCATCGGTAATGATCATACAATCAGCATGGCTTCTGAGGCTGGCCAATTCGAATTGAACGTTATGGAGCCAGTTCTTGTGTACAACCTATTGCAGTCATTGACTGTCATGAACAACGGTATTGAAGTCTTCCGTAAATATTGCATCAGCGGAATTACAGCGAACGTTGAGCAAATGCGGAACTATGTCGAAAGAAGCCACGGTACAATTACGGCGCTCACTCCGTTTATCGGCTATGAAATGTCTTCAAAGATTGCACGTGAATCCTTTGAAACGGGTGTTCCACTTAAGGAACTTTGCCTGCATTACAAGGTCCTAACTGAAGCTGAATTGAACAAGTTATTGGACCCGTATCAAATGACGGAAATGAAAAGAGAAGGCGTGCATAACAAGGAACTTGATACAGTAAAATAAAACAAAAGGTACCCTCTGCTGAAATTGGCTGAGGGCCTTTTTATATTCAGAACCTGGTGAATCCAGTCGAAATCCGTTATAATAGGGCAGTATGTCACTTTTTTGCAGAAGTCGACAAGCCGTAGATGGACGGCCTTTTTATAGATAAAGTATATTTCGAAAGGAGAATCATCACTTGACTGTTATAGTTGGAGAAAAAATGGTTGCTGAAATTCACCGTTTGGATGATAAAGGAAATGGCCAAGCAGTCATTTGGCGTGAGCATGATAGGGGCAATAACCCTAAAAAATTGAGGCTTACAATTCCGCAAACATTACCGGGTGAAACAGTGCAAGTCATTGTCGATCAACCTGAAAAGAGAAGAAGAAAGGCATTGGCCGAAGAGATTTTAGTTGCGAATCCTGATCGTGTTGAACCGCCTTGCCCACATTTCGGAATTTGTGGTGGCTGTGTTTGGCAGCACTGGAGCTATGAAGGCCAGTTGAAATATAAGACGAATCATGTGAAGGAAGCAATTCAAGGTGTCGGAATGGATCCAGACCTTGTTCAAGATACAATCGGAATGGATGACCAATGGCATTACCGTAATAAAATGGAATTTACGTTTTCACCCGAAGGAAACCTTGGACTTCATGAGCAAGGGAATTTCCGTAAAGTCATTCCGCTTGAGACTTGCTTGATTGCTGGTCGTAATATGGTTGATGCAACGATGGAAGTGAGTGAATGGGTGAAAGGCTTTGGACTATCAGGTTATAATAAAGATACTCACGAAGGACTGCTTCGTCATTTGATGGTACGTGAATCATTTGAAACGGGCGAAATCATGCTTTCATTATTTGCGACAGAAACACCGACTGGTGACCTAATGTCAGCAGTGGAGAATCTGATTGACCGGATCACAGATAAGTTTCCAAACGTGAAAAGTTTACTATGGCATGTAAATACGGATCTCGCTGACCGTACACAATCCGAAGATACGTACGTATTGGCAGGTCGTGATTTCATTTATGATGAATTGGGTGGTTACCGCTACCGTCTTTGGTTTGATACATTCTTCCAGACAAATCCGGTTCAAGCACAGAAGCTTGTCGACCTTGCTCTAAAAATGGGTAAGCCTCAAAAAGACGAAAAAATGATTGACCTATTTTGCGGTGTCGGGACATTCTCGTTGCCATTTGCAGCTCGAGTGAAAGAATTGGCAGGTATCGAGATTGTCGAAACATCGATAGAATCCGCAAAACGAAATGCATTAGATAATGATTTGCATAACACAACATTCCTCGCCCGCGATGCCCGAAAAGGGATTGACGAAATTCATGAAAGCTGGGGCTTGGCGGATATATTGTTAGTTGATCCGCCGCGTTGTGGTGCTGGTGGCAAGGTGATGCGCCGCATTGGACGATCCCAACCGAAACGAATCGTCTACGTTTCATGTAATCCCGATACTTTCGCAACTGACATTGCAGAATTGGTACCGTTCGGCTATAAACTTCAAAAAGTGCAGCCAGTTGACCTTTTCCCGAACACCGTTCACGTGGAATGTGTTGCTTTGTTGACTTTAGATGCAGAATAAATGATTACAAGCTCTCTTCTTAAATAGAAGAGGGCTTTTTTGTTGGTACTCAACAAATACACATTTGATAAGCAAAATTTTTATAGTGTAATTCATCCTTAACTTCAAAAACACATAGTAATAACATTTTTGGATACTCTAACAAGAAAATATCGGATGAGGGGATGTTTATGAAAATTGAAAGATCGTCCGAATGGAAAGAGGGCTTTGAGGAACGATTAGAAAATCGCCATGCATGGGATAATTGGACGTTATATAAGATGTGCTATGAGGTGGAAAAGGCGAAGTTGATACAAGAATTTAACGGGCTTCAAGCACCAAGCTTTTTACCCGAACTTAAGCCATACCCTCATCAATTAGAGGCTGCACAAACGGTAATCGAACGGATGAATGGGAAAGCCATCCTTGCTGATGAGGTTGGTCTTGGGAAGACTATCCAAGCAGGATTAATCCTTAAGGAGTATCTAATAAGGGGACTTGTGAAAAAAGCGCTTATTCTTGTTCCGGCTTCCCTCATTAGCCAATGGATTGAAGAACTGAACCGGAAGTTCCATATTCCCGTTATGCAATACAATAAAAAATACGACATGAGTTATTGCGATATTGTAGTCGTCAGTATGGACATGGCGAAAAGAAGCCCGCATAGGGAAAATATTTATAACCAGGATTATGACTTAATCATCATTGATGAGGCACATAAATTAAAGAATCCTAAAACGAAGAACTATGAATTCGTTCAAAATCTAAAAAAGAAATTCTGTTTGCTTCTAACTGCAACGCCGATTCAAAACGATGTCTTTGAGCTGTTCAATTTAATTTCTTTATTAAAACCTGGTCATCTTGGAAATTTTGAGACGTTCCAATCCGTCTTTTCTGCAAGTAAACATAACGTGGAGGAAGACGAGTTCTTAAAAGAATTGATCAACCAAGTAATGGTCAGAAATTCACGGCATGACACGGGAATCGAATGGACGAACCGTCGCGTTCAAATCATTCCTCTTGAGTTCAGTGAAAAGGAAAAAGAAGTGTACGATATGATTTCAGAACTTAAGCAAGTGTCTCCAGTATTTTCAGGTGCATTTTCTATGATTACGTTGCAAAAAGAAATGTGCAGTAGTAAACACGCAGCATTCCTTACTTTGAATGAAATGAGGCAAAAATGCACGAAATCAGAAGAGGTTTCCTTCACGGATGAGATTATAGTGAAATTATCCGAGCTCGATCGTAATACAAAAGCGGAAAAGGCCTACGAAATCATCAAAGAAGCGGATGGAGAGAAAGTAATTATCTTTACCGAATACCGCGCAAGCCAAGCATTTTTGCAAAGTTATCTATACGAAAGAGGGATCATCAGTGTTCCGTTCAATGGCCAATTCAGCAAAAGCAAACGTGAGTGGATGAAACAATTATTTAAAGAGAAAGCTCAAGTATTAATTGCAACTGAATCAGGTAGTGAAGGGATCAACCTCCAATTTTGCCATCATGTCATTAACTATGATTTGCCGTGGAACCCGATGAAGCTTGAACAACGGATTGGTCGTGTCCACAGGTTGGGTCAAGAACATGATGTTAATATATACAATTTGGCCATCAAACATACAATTGAGGACCATATATTAGAGTTGCTGAATGTGAAAATTGGCGTCTTTGAAAAAGTGGTGGGCGAGTTGGATGATATCTTGACTTTTAAAATGTCTATCTGACAGTAAGGAGGCAGCATATGTACCCACAGCAGATTCATCAATATGTTCGGCAGTTTTTCAAAGAGAATAATTGTGAAATTATTTCGGAAAGCGATCATTTCATCAATGTACAGTTGACAATCGAAATGGATAAACGAATTATGAATCGGCCATTTTATTGGAAGTACTTGGAGAGTACAGGGGAAGAACCGAAACCGGCACAACTTACGTTAATCACAGATAAAAATAGACTTACTGAAAGCATTGCAGGGGAAGTCGTGCATTACGGCTCCCCCCGACTTAACCAATTGTTCCAAGTAACAAAGGAGCTTGGCTCATTTGTGCAAATGTATGAAAAGAGTGCAGTACAAAATGGAGAGCAAACGATATTGACACCATGGGTTGGCGTCAATTATAAAATAACGTACTCAAGTGATCGTACAAAGGAGATTCTCTATTCATTGGGCATTAATCTGCTGACTGGTGCCATTATGAATGGTTTTCAGGAGTCGATCAGTCAATTAAATTTGGAAAGTACCATACCGCCGAACACATTTCACGTGCCCTATATTATTAAACCGATGCGTGCACTTGAACGGTTGGATGCTGTGATTGAGAGCCAAATCGTCAATGATGATCATACATGGGCAGAGGAAGCGAAGGAAAGGCTTCGAAAGGATCTACTCGTTTTGGAGTATTTTTACAGAGATATTGAGGATGAGGATCGACCTGAATGCTATGAGAGTGAGAAGAAAGCGATGGAAGAGCAGTATGAGACGAAGGTAAAGGTTGAGGTTATCAACGGAGGCCTGTTTTATTTGCACACTACTCCGTGAAATTGCTACGAACTCCCTTAGAACTTATTGATGCAAATGGCAGTAGGCGCTCACACATGAATTTCCAACCTGCATATACTGTAGGGATTGCAATAAAGGAGGAAAAGCCAATGCATTATTGGTATTTCCCTTACAGTATTCGTGAATCCTATCCACAAGTTGTCCAGCAAGTTACGGACCCACTTGCTGTTAGGGAAGACATGACAGCGTCACCAAGTGATCCCAACCCCTATCCACCTGTTCAAACAACCCAGTTCACCAACTCTGCAAAGAATTCTTTGGAATTGATCAAACAGGCAGAACTGCTAGCCAAAAAAATATCGGAATCTGAATCATTTGCGAAAGAATTGAAGGCCGCGGCACAGCAATCAAATCAGAAAAAGGTTGATGAAATGTGTGCCTCCGCAGGAATCTCTGCTACGTTTGAGACTAAATACACACCCGATGGTATGAGGATCCAGCTTCAAAACAAAGACGAAAATGGCGGTGTATGCTGTACGTTGATAGTTAATATGCGTTGGTGACAAAACTTCAAACGGAATAGTGATAACAGCAATGCATCCATATCCTACCATGCATTGCTGTTTTCTTTATGGAGTAAATATGAAACAATAGAGGAAATGGAGATGGAAAGGACGGACAAGGGGATGAAGAAAAAGATTTTTGGTGCGCATGATGATAATACATTACGTCAATTCAATAATTGCTTACGCACAGGACAAGTTGCGGGTGGCGTTCTATGTGCTGACGGGCATTATGGATACAGCCAACCGGTTGGTGGGGTAATTGTGTATGACGGGCAGATTTCACCGTCAGGCGTCGGATATGACATTGCTTGTGGAAATAAGGCGGTTCGTACCAATTTGAAATGGTCTGAAATCGAAAAGGACCTACCTCGTATCATGGATGAAATTGCGTCCTCCATTTCATTCGGTGTTGGCCGTAAAAACAAGAAAAAGTTGGACCATGACTTATTCGATGATCCTGATTGGGACGTATATAAGGAAATTGGCAAACAAGAGCATGATCGCATGAAAAAATTGGCGAAGGATCAATTGGGAACGGTCGGGTCCGGGAATCATTTTGTTGATGTACTTGTGGAGAAGGAAACAGATGATGTATGGATCGCCAATCATTTTGGGAGCAGGGGGTTCGGCCATAAGACGGCAAGTGGATTTTTGAACTTGGCAAATGACAGGGGGTTTTCTGATCGTGCGCCGGGTGAAAGCATGGAGCAGGCGCCGACATTGATCGATATGAATAGCGAATTGGGCGATCTTTATTATCGCGCAATGACGTTAAGTGGGAAATATGCATATGCAGGCAGGAATTATGTTCTTGATGAAGTCCTCTCGATTTTGGGTGCGACATCCGAGTTTGAAGTGCATAATCATCATAATTACGCTTGGAAAGAGACTCATTTCGGGAAGGAATATATCGTTGTACGTAAAGGGGCAACTCCGTCGGCGCCAGGTCAATTAGGGTTCATCGGTGGCAGCATGGGGGACATATCGGTAATCGTTCGCGGTAAAGAGAACGAAGCTAATGCAGACTCATTTTACAGCACAGTCCATGGGGCTGGCCGAATCATGAGCCGGACAGAGGCGGCGGGACGGATGAATTGGAAAACCCGAACTCGTTCCGGCGGAAAAATTACGCAGGAACGTATGGATCAGGCCATCAAAAAGTATGGTGTTGAATTGCGTGGCGGTGGGACGGATGAGAGTCCATTTGTCTATCGCAAATTGCGTGATGTGTTGGATGCACATGAAGAGACGATTGATGTCCTCCATGAATTGAAACCAGTTGGCGTCTGCATGGCGGGTGCGAATGAATATGATCCATATAAAGATTGAAAAAATTATAGAAGAGCGAAAAAGCCAATCACATTACGTTTGATTGGCTTTTTTTGTATCCATAAACAATAATAATACATCCATATTCAATATATATTTATTGTAATTCGATAAATATCGTGGTAAAGTCATATTAAATTAATTTAGTGAGGTGCATCTTATGAAACGTGAAACACTCTTTTTAAAGTTGGCTGTTATTCTAATGGGAGCTCCGATTGCAGCCATTTGTATATTTGTCGTTCCAAATATCGCTGAATTTGCGGCGGAGCTTTATCCAACAATGCCTTATTTAAAGTATCTTGTATTGATTGATTTGTACGCGGCGGCAATCCCTTTTTACTTTGCATTACATCAGGCCTTTAAATTGTTAGGATTTATCGATAAAGGAGAGGCCTTTTCGGATTTGTCCGTAAAAGCTTTAAAAAATATCAAATACTGTGCATTTATTATCTGTGGCGTATACGTGATAGGCATGCCACTCTTTTATCTCATGGCGGAAATGGATGATGCGCCGGGCATTATATTAATCGGGTTGGTTATCATCTTTGCTTCGTTTGTCATTGCGGTTTTTGCAGCTGTACTCGAAAAACTGCTGACACATGCCATTGAAATTAAATCAGAAAATGAACTTACGGTCTGAGGTGAAAACATGGCGATTATTATAAACATTGACGTGATGTTAGCGAAAAGGAAAATGAGTGTTACTGAACTATCGGAGAAGGTTGGGATTACGATGGCCAATCTCTCCATTTTGAAAAATGGCAAGGCGAAGGCAATCCGGTTATCGACGCTCGAGGGGATCTGCAAGGCGTTAGACTGTCAGCCAGGCGATATTTTGGAATACCAAAGTGATGAAGAGTAAGAAAAAGAAATGATCAGGTGGTGAACTCATGGGCCAACTTAGCGACTATTCGAAGCAGGATTTACGACTATCCGGAAAAAGTCCTTTTGTGATAAAAGTCAAAAGAGCTTCCCACCAACTTCTTCGATTTGGTTGGGAACAGGCGCTATCCTGTCTGTTTCCTGTCGTAATTTTTGCCTCTTTGGCTATTACACAATTTCTCCCACTTCCTTTCCTACCACGGTATGACTGGTTGCTTATCATTTTCGTAATGATGCAATGGTGGATGGTGCGTGCCGGAATTGAAACACGGGATGAACTAAAGGTCATTACATTATTTCACCTCATCGGCCTGACTTTGGAGTTATTTAAGGTGAATATGGAATCGTGGACTTATCCAGAAGAAGGGTATTCCAAAGTGTTAGGAGTGCCTTTGTACAGCGGATTCATGTATGCAAGCGTGGCGAGTTATCTTTGCCAGGCATGGCGCAGACTTGACGTGGAACTTATTAAATGGCCGCCTTTTTGGGTAGTCGTCCCTCTTGCGTCCGCAATATATATGAATTTTTTCTGGCATCATTTTTGGATTGACGTACGATGGTGGTTATCTGGTCTTGTGATTATCGTTTTTTGGCGTTCATGGGTCACTTATGTAGTTGGTGGTAAACGGTATCGGATGCCGATTGCACTTTCATTTGTGCTCATTGGATTTTTCATCTGGATAGCGGAAAATATCGCAACATTCTTCGGGGCATGGAAATATCCAAACCAAACCGATGCATGGAGTCTCGTCCATTTAGGGAAGGTAAGTTCTTGGCTTTTATTAGTGATTGTGAGCTTTCTTATCGTTGCTACTTTGAAGCTTGTAAAAGGAAAGACGCGAAACGCCGGGGAGTAAAAGGCTATTAAAAGGGGTGGCTATTATTTTAATATTGTTTGGTCTTTTGATTTCTTTCGTTACGGTAATTATTTTTTTGATTCTCTTGGTGAGGATAATTATTTCTTTCATTAAAAAGAAACCATTTCCTAAAAAGTTATTGATAGCAATGTTGGTTGGGATTGGAGTTGTAACCTCTATTTATGTATATGAAGTTTATTTTTTTACCTTTGCCGATATTGATAGAGAGTACATCCAAAACGGTCCAGATCCTGTTTTGTCACCGACTGGGGAATTTACGGCTAATGCCTATTTTGAACCATATGGGGGTGCAGTTGGAGGGGTTAATATGTGGGTGGAAATAACGAAGCACAATGATAATGATAATATAAAAATAATTTATTACAGCGATGCGAATGATAATATCCTCTTAGATTGGGTCGATGAAAAAACGTTATTCATCACCAACGCGGGACCATATAAAAGCAACAGCATTAAGTTAGATGTAGGGCATGAGATCTATCATGATAGGGGTTTAGCCTGTCGAAGTTGGTTCATGAAAGATGAATATGAAACTTGTTATCGAAAGTGATTGTTGCTTTAATGGAAATCAAATGCAATCTGTTGTTGGGATTTTTCCTGGCAACGGATTTTTTTATTACTTCGAGCTTATTGATTTAAAAGGGATTTCAGTATTTCTTGTCAAATTTAAACGTTACGACAGTGTACATAATCCAATTAAGTAATGGAGTGGGAATGGGCTATGACGCAAGGAGAAAAAGAGATTTTAGTGAACAGGCTGAAAAATCTATTTGACAATGATGCAGTAGAGATTGTCCCCGCATCGGATGGATACCATAATCAAGTTTTTATCATTACAACAAGTAAAGAAAAACTTGTCGCCCGTCTCAGTTTGCAGACTAAGAGGACAAAAGAGGAATTAAAGTCGGAGCTAAAATGGATTATGACCCTGTGTGCTGTGGGGATACAGGTGGCAAAGCCGAAAATAGTAATAGGATACGATTTGATTTTCGAATTGGATACGGAGGAAAATGACTACTGGGTTACCTTTTTCGAACATACGCGTGGCAGGCCGTTAGATGTCATGGATCATAGTGAATGGAATGAGGAAATCTTTCAAGAATGGGGTAGGCAAATAGCTTGCATGCATAATGTCAAAACAACCGGGATCAATCGCCATGTCTATTTAGATAGTGAAGAGAGGAAGAAAACTATCTTTGCGGAGGCATGGTTGAATAGGAAACATGAACAACTAATAAATGAAATGGCTACATGGAGCAGAACCCCGGAGACATTTGGGTTGATCCATAATGATCTACACCAGGGGAACTTTCATTTGAATGAAAATGGTATTATTTTTTTCGACTTAGATGATTGTACTTATCATTTTTATAGTCAGGATTTGGCGGTGTCCATATATCATGCTCTATGGACGGGAAAGTCATTCCACCCTGAGTCGGGAAGCTTTCCGTATGAATTTCTCACATCTTTTTTGATGGGGTATGCTTCAAAAAGGCGACTGAATGCTGATATGTATAAACAACTTCAAGTTTGTTTACAAATGCGGGAAGTTTATCTGTACTCGCTATTTGTTTTGAAATGGCTTCCTGATGATATGATGGACTGGCAGGCATATAAGCTTGAAGAGTTAAAAGGAAATTGTATCGCGGGAATCATTCCGTACAAAGAAGAGCTTGAAAAAGTGAAGTATCTATTTAATTGAGAGGGTGTAAAAAATATGGATCTATTTAGGGAAAAAGCAGTGAATTTTCTTCAGTTAGTCGTTGCGGGAAAGATTGAAGAGGCGTATGAGAAGTATGTAAGTCCGGAACTTCGTCATCATAATCCGTACTTTCCCGGGGATGCAGAGTCGTTGAAGCAAGCGATGAAAGAGAATGATGACATGAGCCCAAACAAGACACTTGAAGTGAAACAAGCAATTGAAGAGGGAAATCGGGTAATGGTGTTTTCCCATATCAAACAAAAGCCCGAGGATCTCGGAGCAGCCGTTGTTCATATTTTCCGTTTTGAAGCAGGAAAGATTGTTGAAATGTGGGATGTCGGACAAGCAGTACCGGAAGATTCACCGAACGAGAACGGGATATTTTAATAATGGGCATGCAATCATATACATTGATGATTGCATGCCCATAATTATATATTTATCTTCTCCGCTTTCTTGGATCACTATCTACTTTTTTGCTTCTATCAACAATTACCTCGAACTCAACAAAGACAAAATATCGGTTCTCATCCATTTGCTGAACATCGACCACTTTTCCATTTCGGCCTTTAATTCTCACTTTCTCATCGATAGCAGGAATTGTTCGCATTGCTTGATTGAGTACATACGTTTTATTTTCATAGAAGTGAATGGAATACATATTCTTGTCCCCTTTTTGGTAGTTTGATAGTAGATTCCATTCATTCTATGAAGGGGACAGGAATTTAGAACGTGGTCGAACAATCCAATTGATGGAACACAATCGAGCAAAATAAAACAGAAAGCCAAGGATGGCTTTCTGTTGTAAATTTGTATCAATGAACTTAATACGGCTCTGATTCATGCCCTTTTTCTTCGGCCGCCCTTGGTGCATTTTCTCCACCTTTGTTACCTAATGGATGCATGCTGGATCCACTTGTATTCGCGTTCTCTAAACCTTCGCGGAGGCGACGGCCATATTCCTCGTCCGCTTCTTCAGCAAGAGCAATCATCTTGTCTTGGATGCGCGGGTCACATTTTGAAAGGTCGTTCACGAGATTCGAGATCAGTTCGTCCTTTTCCCAGTCTTCAAAGGCTCGGTACGTTTCACCTGCTTGCTTTGTATTATCATTACGGTCAATCGATTCCCTGACGAGATTTCCTTCAACATGCGGTTTATGTTCGGTTGCTAACTGTTCAGCTTCTTGGAGGCCTCCAAGTATGGACGGCTCGTAATTGATATGAGGATTTTGACCAGGCGCACGATCCACTTTATACTGCATCATTCCACCGCTTTGATTTGTAGCGACACGCTTTTTCGGTGCATTGATCGGTAATTGGAGATAGTTCGCGCCTATTCGGTGGCGCTGCGTATCGGAATATGAGAAAGTCCGCCCTTGCAGCATTTTATCATCTGAAAAGTCAAGTCCGTCAACTAACACACCTGTACCAAAAGCGGATTGTTCTACTTCGGTAAAATAATCATCAGGGTTTTTATTCAACACCAGTTTGCCGACTGGAAGCCATGGAAATTGGTCATTAGGCCATAATTTCGTATCATCCAACGGGTCAAAATCGAGCTCCGGATGCTCTTCATCACTCATGATCTGTACGAATAATTCCCATTCAGGATAATCTCCCTTTTCGATTGCATCATACAAATCCTGGGTAGCATGGTTGAAACTCTTCGCTTGTATTTCCTCTGCCTCTTTTTGCGTCAAGTTTTTGATCCCTTGTTTCGGCTCCCAATGGTATTTGACGAGGACAGCCTCTCCTTCGCTATTGATCCATTTATACGTATTAACGCCGGAGCCTTGCATTTGCCGATAGTTTGCCGGTATTCCCCAAGGAGAATAAATGAATGTCACCATATGGAAGGATTCTGGAGAACTTGCACAGAAATCGAAAAAGCGCTCACTATCTTGAATGTTCGTAATTGGATCCGGCTTGAAAGCATGAATCATATCAGGGAATTTAATAGCATCACGTATGAAGAAAATCTTGATATTGTTACCGACTAAATCCCAATTGCCATCTTCCGTGTAAAATTTCACTGCAAAACCGCGTGGGTCCCGAAGCGTTTCTGGTGAATGTCCACCGTGAATTACGGTAGAAAAGCGTACAAACACTGGTGTTTGCTTCCCCTTTTCCTGGAACAGCTTAGCCCTTGTATACTTGGATACAGGTTCGTCACCGACTGTTCCGTATGTCTCAAAGTAACCATGGGCTCCTGCACCTCTTGCATGAACAACGCGCTCGGGTACACGTTCACGGTCAAAATGGCTTAATTTCTCAATGAAATCGTAGTTTTCGAGGGTGGCAGGACCACGATTTCCGATAGTCCTTAAGTTTTGGTTATTGGTAATCGGGTGTCCTTGTCGATTCGTTAATGTCATATCATCTTCAACATGATTGGGCGCAGCCCCTTTTTGATTGTCCTTCATGTTTGAATCCTCCTGAATAGGCGTATTTCCCTTTAAAGGGTTCATACTTTTAACCTTCCCATTCTTAGAGGAAGTCTAACCCAAGATATTTGCAAAAAATACGGTAAGTCGACGATGGTTGTCCATCATTGGCTTACCGTTTTTATTAAATCTTATTTCTCTTTTTCGCGTTTTAGTGGTGTATCGTATATATCACCTTTCGAGTCAAAGTCCTTGGCAAGTTCTTGGCTGCGATTTTCTCCGGGGTTATTCGTATTGCTGTTCGTGTTAAGGCCCCTTTTGTACAGTTCGAAACTATTATGAGTCCTCTCATTCATTGTCTTTTTATTATTTTTCATGGAATGGTCACCTCCTACTTCGTACTATGCACGGTAATGAAATATGTATGCATTTTGAAGTATTAAAAGGTATTTTCATTATTCATGTCGAATAAAGGGATAACTAATAGTGAAAAGGGGAAGTGCAAATGACAGTTGAACAGTTTTTAGAGGAGCAAAATAAAACGATTAGGGATTTTCACATTACAAGAGCAAATAGTTCTTGGATGGCTGCGACGACTGGAGAAGATGAGTGGAATAAAAAGACAGCCGAAGCGCAGAATGCAACGAATGTCTATCTTTCCAACCCAGAGCTTTTTGAGCAAGTGAATGCGTACCTTGCCCAAGATGACTTAACGACAATTCAGCGCCGTCAATTGGAATCTCTTCATACGTACATGGCCGGAAAGCAGATTCCGACAGATGATTTAAAAGAAATGGTAGAACGCTCTACGGAATTGATCGGTATATTTAATACTTTCCGTGCAACCATTGATAGTAAACCGGTATCTGAAAATGATGTCCGCCAGATTTTGATAAAGAGCAATGATTCTGCCGAACGTGAAGAAGCGTGGCATGCGAGTAAGCAAATCGGGAAGGAAGTAGAGGAAAAGCTATTAACCCTTGTTAGAAAACGGAACGAAGTCGCACGTTCATTAGGATTTGAAAACTATCATCAAATGAGTTTCGAGCATCAGGAGCTTGATCGGGACGAGATATTTTCTATCTTCCATAAGCTAAAGGACCTTTCCGATGAGCCATTCCGCGAGATGAAACTTGAGATGGACACTGAATTGGCTGAACGTTTTGGTGTTGCTATTGATGAACTTCGACCTTGGCATTATGCCGATCCGTTCTTCCAGGAGGCACCACCATCAAAGGATTTCGACTTGGATCCATTCTACGAAGGGAAGGATCTTGAACAATTAACGATTGAAACGTTCAAGAGCATGGGGATGGATATTACGGATATGTTGGCGAACAGCGATCTTTATCCGCGTGATAAAAAGAATCAGCACGCATTTTGCTCGGACCTTAACCGCGAAGGCGACATCCGCGTACTATGCAACAACACCCCGTCTGATTATTGGTCGACTACAATGCTACATGAATTCGGACATGCCGTTTATTTCAAATACGTTGACCCGACACTTCCATTCCTGTTAAGAAGTTGTGCGCATACGCTGACGACGGAAGCCATTGCAATGCTATATGGACGATTCGGAAAAGATCCAGTTTGGCTCCAGCAGTTCTTAGGGCTTGACGCAGCTGAAGTTGAAGGATTGAAACCGCTTATCAATGAATCACTACGCAAGCAAATGCTCATCGCAGGACGCTGGATCATGGCGTTTTCATTCTTCGAGCGTGAGCTGTACGAAAACCCGGATCAGGATTTGAATAGATTATGGTGGGAAATCGTCAAAGACGTGCAATTTGTTAACCCTCCAGAGGGACAAGACTACCCTCATTGGGCAGCGAAAATCCACTTCACGCTCGTTCCAGTTTATTATCAAAACTACTTATTGGGTGAATTGACGACTTCTCAACTACATGCTCATATTGAAAAGAATATTTCTAAAGACATGTTTACACCGGAAGTCGGGGCATATTTAATGGACGAGTATTTTAAACCTGGTGCGCTTTATTCTTGGAACGATAAGATTGAGAGAACGACAGGCGAAAAATTGAATCCACAGTATTTTATTGATCAATTCGTTGAAAAAGTATTGGTTTGATTGACTCTAAGCAGATTCGATGGAAGGAGGGGATTGGATGAAGCTTGCAGAGGCATTGATAGCGCGGGCGGATTACCAGAAGAGAATTGAGCAGCTGAAGAAACGGATCAGCATGAATTTGAAAATTCAAGAGGGTGAGGAACCCGCTGAAGATCCGAACGCAATGCTTGCGGAGTTAGACGGCATTATGAAAGAATTGACGATTTTAATCAAGCGCATCAACAAAACGAATAGCTCCATTCAATTTGATGAAACACGCACATTGGCGGATGCATTGGCAGAACGTGACCAAATCTGGGATAAACGATTGATGTTAGGGAAATTTGCGGAAGAAGCGTCAGTTCGAAATGATCGATATAGCCGCACTGAGATCAAAATCATCAGCACGGTGGACGTTAAGAGGATTCAA
The DNA here is from genome assembly GCF_037963765.1 of Sporosarcina sp. FSL W8-0480. Lineage (GTDB taxonomy): Bacteria > Bacillota > Bacilli > Bacillales_A > Planococcaceae > Sporosarcina. The sequence continues at coordinate 1,024,615 of NZ_CP150166.1, forward strand.
AAACAGGTAGACCAATTATCGAAAAAGTTTAGGGAAATGGACACGAAGATTCAAGGGTTGAATTGGAGTATCGATTTAATCTAATGCAAGTCGGTAACTGTTTTTCGTAAAGGTGAGTGCAACCCCGCCGACAGGGAAAGTCGGACTCAATGGTAGGTAGATGGGGCTATACCAATCGGTTCGAATCCGTCATGAACAATTGATGCCTAATACCGTGACATTTGTACAAATAGATTGTTATTGTAACGACCATGCACTAATTTGCGAAAGCAGTGAGGGTGGGAACGGGGTCCCTTTAAAGGGAAGGAAGGCATCTATGCTTGAGGGCATAGGTGCTTTTTTGTTTGATGAAGTTATCGGTCATTTCCCAAGAGTTATCGATCATTTCCCGGACTTTATCGGTCATTTCCGAAGAGTTATCGATCATTTCCCAGCTTTTATCGATCATTTCCCGAGATTTATCGATCATTCTATTACCTTAGACCTACTTGTGAATCAAGAAAAACGCCCCGACACCAGATTATAGGTGCTGGGACGCTATCGCGAATCATTTTACAGTTGCAATTTCACGCCATTTCTCACGAGCCCAATCGAATGGCCCTTCAAATGTTGTTAACGTTCCGTTTTCAAGCCATGCTGTCCTTGGAAAGAGTTTATTCAAGAAATACCTATCATGTGAAACGGCAAGAATTGTGCCGGGGAAGTCTTCAAGTGCTTCCTCTAAAACTTCACGTGATTCGATGTCTAAATGGTTTGTGGGCTCATCTAACACAAGGAAGTTAATATCTTGATGCATTAATTGTGCCAGCCTCAACCGCATTCTCTCGCCACCACTCAAATCAGCAATTCTCTTGAACACATCGGGTCCGTAAAACATAAACTTTGCAAGAATATGCCTTGCATCGCCCTCAGTGACACTCACTTCATCCCGAAAAACGTCTATTAATCGGGCCTTAGGATTAACGATTTCAAAGTGCTGGGACAAACTTCCGACCTTCACATTGCTTCCTAATTTGCTCATCCCGCTGTCAACGGGTAATTCCCCTAAAAGAGTTTTTAAAATGGTCGATTTTCCGGTACCGTTACGACCGACAATTGCCATGCGGTCTTTCCAGTAAACATGGAGATTCGCATCCTTAAGAAGCCTTTGTTCACCGAACGATTTTGAAACGGATTCCATAACGACGACTTCTTTTCCGCTTCTTGGTGCAGCTTCAAAGGTCAAAGCCATTTTCTTCGGATCGATCAACGGCTTACGAACCTTTTCCATCCGTTCAAGCGCCCGTTCCATATTCCGCGCTTGTCTGTGAAGTCCTGCATTCGGAGGATTCGCTTCGTTTGCCCATATGCGCAACCGTTTAATAGCTTCTTTCATCTTCTTAATCTTCTTCTGTTGTTCTTCGTATTCCTGAAAATCACGCAATAGTTGTTGTTCCTTTTCAATGACAAAAGACGAATAATCTCCATGATAAATCCGAATCTCGCCATCTTCCAAATCAGCAATTTTCGTGACAACAGAGTCGAGGAAATACCGGTCATGCGAAACAATTACGACCGTTCCCGCATATCCATTCAGAAACTCTTCGAGCCATTCCACCGCAAAAAGATCGAGATGGTTTGTTGGTTCATCTAACAGCAGTAGATCCGGTTTCGTCAATAAAAGCCGTCCAAGCATGATTTTGGTCTGCTCACCACCGCTTAATTGGTCGAATGTCCTGTTAACAAACGGGTCTAATTGCAAACCCGTGATGATCCTGACGACTTCGGAATCCATCGAATATCCATCACGATTCGTGAACGTTTCTTGCAAATCGCCATACCGCTTTAAAAGCTTTTCCATTTCGCCCGGCCCAGCGTTAGCCATTGAACTCTCAAGATCGGTCATTTGGGATTGCATTTCCTTTAAATCCTCAAATGCCGTGTAAAGTACATCCATTCCTGTCGTCGTCTTTGCAAATGATGGAATTTGTGCTAAATAACCGATTGTCATTCCTTTTTTGAAATGAATGGCCCCACTATCAGGCGTCTCTACTCCTGCAATCAGTTTGAATAAAGTCGTCTTTCCACTTCCATTCCGACCAACGACGCCCAATCGCTCTCCAGTTTTAATGTCCAAAGATAGATCTTCAAAAATAGTATTTCCACCAAGCATCTTGCTAATATTTTGTACTGTACAAATCATCGTTTTCCGCTTCCTCTCGTTTTACACACGAAATTCGGCAACAAAAAAAGACCGCGTTTATGCGATCTTCTCCTTAAAATTAATGTAAGGATTGAAGTGCCAAACAGCTGTGTGATTACTGAAATTGTCTAAAAATGGGCATACTTATCCCGTTGTGCGCAATTTCATGAGTAATCGCACATGAAGTGGCTAAATATTCCAATAGACTTTCACGTGCATACACAGTGTCCAACATTCAATCCTCACCTCCGCTCACTAATAGTGAGAAAAGTTTAACATAGATTTTTATTCAAAGCAATAGGCAACAAGATTACTGCATTTCCTTAGTCGGTCCCATTACACCGGGTACCGTCAAATTAGCTTGTCTTAACAACACAGTCATTTGCCCGCGGTGATGAGTTTGGTGATCGATGAACGTGCGCAACAGTTTACCGCGTGGGATTTCAGTTCCGAATGCAGGAACATTTTCAGTCAACGAGTCATCTGTAAGGTTCGCAATTGCCTTCTCCATGGATTCCATCATTTTTTCATAAGCTGCAACGATTGCTGTCACATCTGTAGGGACTGTCTCCGTATGTGCAGGTACTTCGACTTTTAGTCCAGATAGGCCGCCAAAGAAACCGGCTGATCCAACTAAATGCCATGCCAACCAGCCAAGAGTACTATGCCCCTCAACGATTGCCTGATCTAATTTGTCATTCGTAATTGCCTTAATGACATTCAGTGTTCCGTTTGCTGATGCGTTCCAATCTTCAACGAAATCTTCAACTTTACGATACAAATGAACCACTCCTTTTATCTTCTCCTATCTAAGTATAGCGAAAGGGGAAGGGGGTGTCATATTTGGGATACAAAAAAGTGCCTATTGCACTCTACAGGTATATGTACTCCTGACAAATGGGAAGTATGTATTCAGTACATAGTACAGGAGGATTTTGCATGACTAATGAAGAACTAAATGGAAAACTCCCGGAGCAACCGGAGCCTTATTGGAGGACGAGTGTCGAGTTTCCGACCTTTCCAAGTTTACAGGAAGACATTGAAGTCGATGTTATTGTCGTTGGTGCAGGCATCACGGGGATTACGTCAGCCTATTTACTCACAAATGAAGGGCTGAAAGTCGCTATGATTGAAGCGGATAAAGTGTTGAACGGGACGACCGGGCACACGACAGCTAAGATTACAGCACAGCATGATCTGATTTATGATGAATTCATTCATAATATGGGTAGGAATACTGCGAGATTATATTATGAAGCAAATATGGAAGCCTTGGAATTCATCGAAAAAACAGTTGAAGAAAAGGGTATTGACTGTGATTTCTCAAGAGTGGATGCGTATATTTACTCAGTATCCGACAAGTATGCGAACAAAATTCAAAAAGAAGCAGATGCGTATGCAAGGCTTCAGATCAATGGCAAGTTAGTTGATGATTTCCCTTTTGATATTGATGTGAAAAATGTGTTAGTGATGAAGGATCAGGCGCAGTTCCATGTAACAAAATATCTTGTTCGACTCCTTGAAATGTTTAAGGAGAAAGGTGGTCAAGTTTATGAGGATACTGTCGCTGTCAATATTGAAACTGGGGAGCAGCCGGTTGTTTTAACGAAAAAAGAGAATCGGATAACCGCGAAGCATGTACTGATCTGCACGCATTTTCCGTTTTATGAAGGAACCGGTCTTTATTCCACACGGATGTATGCTGACCGTTCCTATGCTCTTGCGGTTAAGTCAAAAAAGGAGTTCCCACAAGGTATTTTCATTAGCGCGGATGAGCCGACCCGCTCACTTCGGTCCATTAAAGAAAATGGTGAAGAATTGGTACTCATCGTCGGTGAAAATCATAAAACCGGTCAAAGTGAAGTGGAGACTATGGAGCATTACAAGGCATTGGAGCAATTCGGCGAAGAGGTCTTGGGGCTTGAGAAGATAACGAACCGGTGGTCGGCTCAAGATTTGGTTACATTGGATAAACTGCCTTATATCGGTGAGATAACATCTGGAAATCCGAATATCCTGATCGCAACAGGTTTCAGAAAATGGGGTATGTCGAACGGAACTGCGGCTGCATTGCTCTTTAGGGATATGGTGACAGGGAAGGAAAATAAGTTCGAGAAGCTGTATACGCCATCCCGCTTTTATGCACACCCAAGTTTGAAGAATTTCCTCGTTCAAAATGCAAATGTTGTTGGACAATTAATCAAAGGGAAACTGGATTCGCCGGATAGAAAACCTGATGAATTGGCAAAAGGAGAAGGCGCAGTCGTAACCCTTGATGGTCATCGTAAAGGTGCATATCGGGATGATGACGGGAAGCTCCATATTGTCGATACGACTTGCACGCATATAGGATGTGAAGTCGAATGGAATAACGGCGACAAGACGTGGGACTGCCCATGTCATGGATCGAGATTCAAATTTACTGGTGAAGTGATTGAGGGTCCTGCTGAAAAACCATTGCAGAAATATGATTATACAATGATGGATAACTTGACCTCGGAAGACTCGGGGTATTAAGACGATTGTATAAAGGCATCTAAACGATATTGTTTAGGTGCTTTTTTTGAAGGGATTTCCTTCTGATAAATCGAATATGTACATAGAAAACAGATTGGAAATGAAGGGAAGTTAAAATGATGAATATGAATGTGACTTCAAAAATGAAGATCTATAAACCGGTGGATATAGTATTTGAGGCAATTGTAGACCCAGAGGAGATGGGCGGTTATTGGTTTTCTTCAGGAACAAGCAGGGTTGAACAAGGTAAGACAATAACTTGGAGGTACGAGGAATATGGTGCTGAAGGGTATATCCATGTATTGAGTGTTGAGGAAAACAGGAAAATCATTTTCAATTGGGCGGATACGACGGTCGAAATGACATTCCAAGAGGAGGATGGAGGCACACTTCTTGAAGTGACTGAATCCGGGTTTAATGTAGATGATCCAGATGTTGTCAGCAAAATGTTAGGGCAAAAAGAAGGCTGGGTGTATATGCTATCTTGCCTGAAAGCGTATTTGGAGAACGGAATTACTACGTTGAGGGCATCGATGGTTCATTGATTAGTAGGTTGTGAGCGTTTTTGCGTGTGTGGGGCGTTTTATGGACTTTTGTAGGTATTTATGCGCTTTTGCTGCGGATTATGCTTGTTTGTAGGGGTTTATGAGTGAATTGATAAATTTATGAGTATTTGATTGATTAAACGAATGGGGGCGTTCGATATGAATGGGATCATTTCAATGGAATTGTTTGAAAAGCATGCGGAGGGGTATGTGGATAAGCATTTTATCCCGGGGGCGATGATTGGCGTCAGCAAGAATGGACAGAAGACTTATGAAAAAGGTTTTGGATTTCGGAATGTTGCGAAGGGGCTTCCAGTAACGGGGGATACAGTTTTTGGCATAGCGTCGATGACGAAGTCATTTACGAGTGCAGGAATTATGAAGCTTCAGGAAGAGGGAAAGTTATCGGTGCATGACCGAATCGTTGATTACCTTCCGGAGTTGGGGAAACCGGGAACGCAAGTGGAGCAGGTGACGCTTCATCATCTAATGACACACACAGCCGGCTATCCGCCGCTTGCGACACATGTATATGCACGTAAAAATAGTATTGAGCAGGATCCTTCAGCGAAGGATTATGGCTTGGATTTATTGAATAATCCGGGTCCGCATATCGAGACGTATGACGAGATGCTTGCATTCATGGCAAACGATGATTTTGAATGGTTAGGCGAACCCGGGAGGTTTTATAGCTATTCGAATGATTCATATGGGTTGCTTGGAGTGATTATAAGCAGGGTGAGTGGTCAGCCATACGAGAAATTTATAGAGGAAACGATCTTGAAGCCTGCGGGGATGAAGAACAGCTTCTTCGATATGGAATTATTGGATGAAAAAGAGGATGTAACAACTCTTTACATGAAAGCGAAAGATGGGTCACATGTTTACGAAGCACCGCTTTGGTGGGATGCGCCTTCGATGCGTTCAGTCGGTTATTTAAAGTCGACAGCGAATGATATTTTACGATACTTGGAAATGTATTGGAATGAAGGCGTCGTGGGTGGAACGCGGATTTTGTCTAAGGAGAGCATCGAGCAGATGATTTATCCGCATGTAGAGTACGAGCCTAACAGATGCTATGGCTATGGACTGCGAATCATTCCTGACTATTTTGGTTCCACGTTGATCAGCCATGGGGGCGGGTTGAAGGGTGTTTCCTCATACATGTGCGCAATTGTAGAAAAGAGGAAGGCGGGTGTCATTTTAACAAATGTCTCTGATGTGCCTGCCGGGGATTTACTGATGAATGTTATGAACATTACGGAGGGTCGGGAACTTACAGCCTCAACTGAAACAGTTGAAGTCCAAGATATTGGAATGGATGAACTTCGTAAATTTGTAGGCTCCTTTATTTCAAACGAAGGGATGAATGTGAAGGTGACACTGAATGAGGATCGGCTACGTGTCGAATCGAATGAAGTGAGCCGGACGTTAAAATGCATTGGGGAAAATATATTTATTGATGAAGATGAAAGTGACGGTATTTTGCAATTCATAGAAGACGCTAATGGCGAAATAGAAAGGATTGTATATGGCGGCAGGCATATAATGAAAGCCAAATCCATAGGACCGTACAGTTGAAATTTCATAGGTATATGTCATGTACGGCTGTGTTTATGTCACATAGAATAAGTGCATAAAGGGATTTGGGGGTGTTGATAAATGTCGAAAGAAGCATGTGGAACAGGTAATAACTACGGATGGGGATACACTCTAATCGTTGTATTGTTCATCCTTTTGATCATTGTCGGAGCGTCGTATTGGGGCGGCGGCTATGGCGGCGGCTATGGCGGCGGCTATGGTGGCGGATACGGTTACGGTTACTGTTAATAGCTAATAGTTTAAAGGTGCACATTTCACGATGTGTACCTTTATTTATTTTACATTTAAGGAGTGAATGGCTACTCATTATAATTCAAATGGAGGCTTCGTTAACGTATAATGGAATTACTTAACAAATGGACTGTGGTGAAAAGGAGGCTAATCGAATCTTGATGAATAATTTTGGAATGGGACAGGGAGTTAGGGGGAAATTGACCGAGACGATGAACCCGTCAAAAAAGAGGATGCTGCTGACACTTTCAATTGCATCACTGCTCTTCGCCTACGGTTTATATGCATGCCAACTATTCATCATGGGGGATGCGCATATCATATGGCTTGTTTTAGCTGTCATGATAAGCACTACAATCTTGATAGTTACGATACGCCCCTTTACAATGTGGACTCGCCGGTTTTGGATGAACAGTTTATTGGTCATTCATATCTTTATCTATTTCTATGGATTATTACTCGCATCTGAGTTAAATCAGCCATATTCAGTTGGATTAACAATAAGTGCTGCATTGTTGTCGATCTTAGCCATTGTTCTCATCTACTGGACGACAATCTTGGATCTTCAAGCGGAAAGTCATCCATTAGTAAAAGAGGCAAGACGATTGCATTTCATCAATATCACTGCTGGAATTTTCATAGTCATCGTTACCCTGTTCTTCTTATGGGCATTTCTGTTGTTTTCCGAAGGTGTGACAGCAGTTTTTTTAATACTATTCGTTCCAATTGGGGTATGGATTTTTTCTTACACACTTCAAATGAAGTTATTGGCTAATCAACAGAAAGCCGCGGCATACTCCTTTTGTTTCATCCAAACAGCAGTGATATTAACAGGAATCGTACTTTGGATAATTGGGCTGTAAGAAATGAGGGAAGGATAATGAATAAAAAATATGGTGCACTGCTTAGTGTCATTGGGGTTGTGACTGCAATTTTTATTGTACTTGGCCTGGTCTTCGATAAATCGGAGAATGAAAAGCAGCAAGGTTTAAATGGTGTATTTGATGTATCTATTGACGGTACAATCGCTTATATCGAATTTGAGGATGGCAAAGCAGGCATTTATCTGACCGATGGCAGTAACGGACCGATCGTCCAGCTACCTGTAGAACAAACGATACGCGATATAAGTTTCAGTAATGACGGAAATACCCTTGCCTACATAGTTTCCGACAAAGAGTTGGACACTAACGGTGGAAGTGAAGTGCGGATAGTGAAGATGGAAATGAATTCGGATGAGCTTTTGTTTTCGTCTGAAAATATAATAACTGAACTTGTATTTGATCCGAAAAATTCCAACTTGCTGTTTTACTTACAGGCCGGTGTCTATACAAATTATTCACCAATTACGGGCAAGCGGCCCCATGATTTTGACGTTTATAGCTATGATTTAAAGGACAAGACGCAAAAACGTAACACAGAGTTGAAGAAGTATTCTATGCAATCACTTCAAGTTTCGGCAACCGACGAGTCTGTGTTTGTCCAAATGGATGATGATGAAAACATTGAAACAGCTGAAGAACTATTTGCTTCCAAACAGCGTATTTTTCAAATTCCACTTAATGAATTAGGTGATAAAACGGTTATAAGCAATCCCGTCGGTGAGGAAGATATATACGACTTCCTTGTTTTACCCGACAGGGAAGAGCTCATTTATCAGGCGGTTGGCGGCACGGGGGAAAATGGGGTATTTGAATATGAATTATTTAGCTTCAACAGGAAGACGTATGAGACGAAACAACTGACTAAGATTAAGGAGCATGCATCTAAACCAATTTTAGGTCCGGATAGAAAGATCTACTTCCTCGTTGACCGAAATTTTGGGGGACGACAACCCAACTTCTATATTTACCAAATGAGTATCGATGGCACGGACATAAAGGAAATTAAATGGTGATCGAACGGTGACAAGTAATGGAACAGAGTATCTGTTCCTTACTTGTCACCGCTTTTTGTATATAAACGGAAAGTTGTCGAATAACTAATGATATGCGGAAGTTTCTTTCTAATTCGAGATAGATGCCATATCTGTTTTTACAGTTTATAATGAAGAGCACTTTGTTTATATAAGTGTTAATCGGGAAAAAGTTCTACATAATTTCCCGCTCCATAACAACATTTTAAGGCATCTAGGGAGGAGTATTAACTTTGAATTTCATCATCTTTATTGTGGCATTGCTTGTTATATTTATCCTTGCGTACATAGTGAGCAATGGCAAGAAAAAGATAAAGGTCAGGCCAATAATAACAATGGTTGTCCTGCAACTTGCGTTTGCTTTTCTTCTGCTGAATACCGAAATTGGATTATTAATCATCCGAGGGATCTCCAGCACCTTCGATAAACTTTTGGCTTTTGCTGCTGAAGGGATCAATTTTGTTTTCGGTGGAATGGCAAATGAAGGGGCGAGTCCCTTCTTCTTGAACGTTCTATTGCCAATTGTCTTTGTATCCGCGCTCATCGGTATAGCGCAATACATTAAACTATTGCCACTCATCATCCGCTTCCTTGGGTTGCTATTAAGCAGGATCAACGGACTTGGAAAGTTGGAGTCATTCAACGGGGTAGCCTCTGCAATATTTGGGCAATCCGAAGTATTTATTTCTGTTAAAAAACTGTTGCCAAACATACCTGACCACCGTCTATATACAATGTGTACATCTGCCATGTCTACCGTTTCAGCATCAATCCTTGGTGCATATATGACGATGATTGACCCGAAGTATGTTGTTACTGCACTCGTCTTGAACTTATTCGGTGGGTTCATCATCGCGAATATTATTAACCCATATGAAGTCACTCCTGAAGAGGACAATATTGAAACCCCTGAAGGAAGAAAACAGTCCTTCTTCGAAATGTTAGGGGAATATATTCTTGACGGCTTTAAAGTGGCAATCGTTGTTGGAGCAATGCTTATCGGATTCGTAGCCTTGATCGGCATGGTGAACGGAATCTTTGAAAGTGCATTCGGTATCACTTTCCAAGTAGCACTTGGATACGTTTTTGCACCATTCGCGTTCCTTGTCGGTATCCCGGCTTCCGAAGTGATCCAAGCGGGAACAATCATGGCAACTAAATTACTGACGAACGAGTTCGTCGCGATGATTGACTTAGGCAATATCTCTTCCTCCCTTTCTGAAAGGACAGTAGGAATCATTTCCGTATTCCTTGTCTCCTTTGCTAACTTTTCGTCTATTGGAATTATCTCCGGAGCGGTGAAAGGATTGCATGAAGAGAAAGGGAATGTCGTCGCGAAATTCGGTATCAAGCTGCTGTACGGCGCGACATTAGTCAGCCTATTGACAGCTGCCATAACAGGAATCATGTTGTGATCAAAGTTAGGCATCGTTATGATGTCTGGCTTTTTAGGTCTCATAGTTGGATATCGGTTAATTGAAACGATAATATGAGGGTGTGAAATATAAAATATTGGGGAGTGAGTGAAGTTGATCAATCCTACTGCAAAAAAATTTAACGGTACCCCACTTTCAATTCTTGATCTCGCGCTGATCAATGAGGGAAGTACTGCGGGTCAATCTTTTAAAAATAGTGTAGACCTTGCCCAGCATGCGGAAAAATGGGGATTTAACCGCTTCTGGCTCGCTGAACACCATAATATGCCGGGCGTTGCCAGTTCCGCAACATCAGTCATCATCGGACATGTTGCAGGTGCTACTGAGACTATCCGTGTAGGTTCAGGCGGAGTCATGCTGCCAAATCACGCCCCACTTGTCATTGCGGAACAGTTTGGGACGCTTGAAACAATGTATCCGGGAAGAATTGACCTTGGTCTTGGGCGTGCACCGGGTAGCGATCAAGCAACGGCTTACGCATTACGAAGAACATTAAATAGTAGCGGCAATGAGTTCCCGCAGCAGTTGGCCGAGTTGCGCCAGTTTTTCGAGTATGACCCATCTGCCCGTGTACGTGCTATTCCAGGCGAAGGACTAAATATTCCAATCTGGCTCCTTGGATCAAGTGACTTCAGTGCACGGCTTGCTGCAGATTTAGGTCTTCCGTTTTCATTTGCAAGCCATTTTGCACCTCAATATTTAATGCATGCCTTGCAGCTCTATCATCAGCTTTTCCGTCCATCCAAAACACTTCAAGAGCCGTACGTAATGCTTGGCGTCAACATCATCGCCGCTGAAACTGATGAAGAGGCACAATACTTGGCGACATCTTATCAACAACAGTTCTTGAATATCCGAAGAGGCGTTTCATCTAAACTACAGCCGCCAGTCGATAACCCGGATACATTCTTCTCGGAATTTGAGAGGAATGCAATCGAAGAGCTATTAGAATGGCCATCGACAATCGTCGGAAGTCCCGAAACAGTCATTCGGAAGCTGACTGCATTCATCGAAGCTACAAAAGCAAATGAACTCATTATTAGTTCAGGAATCTACAATCACGAAAAGCGCCTCCGTTCCTATGAACTTGTCGCCGACATGATGAAGTAAGTCAGATTCTCCGCAAACACGCATAATTTTGATGAATGACGCATAAATCACGACAAACATGCATAAATCGAACGAATCACGCATAAATCGCAGCAGCCACGCATAAATCCCTTTAATTACGCAAAAAAGCCGAAAACTTCCAAGCTTTCGGCTTCTTTCTGTTTTCCTGTTCTTTAACCTTGATAATCAAAAGGAATGTCTGGGGCGGATGGCGAATAGGTATAGCAAGGAGGGATGTTGCGATGATGTTAAAGGAGTTAGAACAGGCTGTTGAAAAGCAAAAAGAGTATGTTGAATCTCCCAAGGAGAACGTTGAGACGCCAGTAGCGACGTTGTTCAAAAAGTTTGCAAAACATAGGGATGTCACACTTGTGTATGGGGATCCGATTGAAGTCGGATTAACAAAAGTCATCCCTGTCGCGAAGGTCAGGTACGGTTTCGGTGGAGGTGGAGATGGTGCTGGAAATAATGGCGGCGGTGGTGGATTCCAGATTAACCCTGTCGGCGTCTATGAAATTACACCAGAGCGCGTGGTGTTCAAATCAACTCGCAGCAAGCTAACAGTTGTTTTGACTTTATTGACATGTGGTCTATTTTTGCTGATTGGAAGAAATATGGGGAAATCCAAAAAGCATTGACAATCAATCGCCGAGGCTCTTCTTGTAAGGGCCTTTTCGGTATTCTAAATTGTTCTGAATGGGGGAGAGGGAATGTTGAATATCACTGAAAACAAATTTGTGAATTATCCACAACAGCCTCATGGCGGTAAATTGGTCGATAAGGTGTTATTGGGTCAAGAAAGAGAAGACGAACTTGTAAGGGCAAAGCAGCTCCCGTCAATTATGGTGGATCTTGAGGCGGTCATAACGCTTGAGATGATTGCGACGGGGGTTCTTTCGCCGAACGAAGGCTTCATGAATGAAATAGATTATAAGTCCGTTTTGGAAAATGGACGTCTATCGGATGGAACGATCTGGCCGGTTCCACTCAGTTTCGCACCCACGGGCAACCGGAACAGCGAAATCATCAAGTCACTTTCCGTGGGGGATGAAGTGACACTAACAGACGAGTCTAATGAACCGGTGGCAATTCTTAAAATCGAAGATATCTTTGCATATGACAAAGACTATCGTGCCGCTCATTTATTTGGCACAACAGATCGCAATCATCCCGGAGTTGACGCGATTTATAGAAGGATGGGGAATGTTGCATTAGGTGGAGAGATCCGTTTGCTAAACCGTGTCGATTGGGGGCCGTTTGAAAAGCTGCGATTGGAACCGAAAGACACTTGGCATGAATTTTATGAAGTGAAAAAGTTTCGCTCTACAGCTGGCTTTATAACAGGGGCGAATCCATTGCACCGAGGCCATGAATATATCCATAAGAATGCTTTGGAAGAAATTGACGGATTGCTTTTGCAACCTTTAGTCGAGATGGCGAAACGCGAGTATACACGCCATGAATTCCGAATGCTTTCGTATCGCGCGGTATTGGATACATATTATCCAAAAGGTCGTTCAATCTTAGCGCCACTCCGTGTGACATATATCTTCGCGGGTCCCCGTGAAACCGTGCTGCACGCTTTGATAATGAAAAATTACGGCTGCACACATGCGCTTATAGGTCGTGACCATGCCGGAATTGGAGATTATTACGATAAATACGCAAGCCATAGCATTTTCGATCAGTTCAAGCCTGAAGAACTTGGAATTGAGGTTAGGTTGTTCCACGAAGTCTTTTATTGCACACGTTGCGACACTCCTGCAACGGCGCAATCTTGCCCGCATGATGAAAAATTTCGGATCAATATTTCCGGCACAGGCATTCGGGAAATGCTTCGTCATGGAATTATGCCACCTAAAGAAATTGTGCGGCCGGAATCCGCAAGAATTGCTATTCAGGGCGTTCAGCCGAAAGGACTTGATGAATTCGAGAGCTCCATAACACCCGTCGGAAAGACGATTAAAAGCATGTTTCCATTCTATCTCAATCGAACGAGACTTGGCGGCATGAAACGAAAAACACCTTTGACAGTAGAAGAGCTGACAAATTTCGACCTCGAGGCTGCAAATTTAGACGTCCGTTCGAATGCAGATAGAATTTATCGTGAGATTTTCGAAGAATATAGCAGCATAGGCGATTCGAATCGAAATATGCAACCGGAGTGGGTGATGGATGCCCGCGAAACATTGCGTATCCAACAGGAAATGGTCATCGATGATCTTAAGATGAAGGTGAAACAAGCACCTGTAACGGCGTCAGACGAATTTATGTACCAGGACAAGGTAGAAGCGGAACGAGAGCTTGAAGTTGCCGAAAAAATCCTTGACGATATCCCGAAAGCACTTCGGGCGGATGATTTTGATTACCGTACTTGGAATGCACTGCCTTATAAACGATACCGGGGCAGTGACGAGCCTTCGGAATAAAAAAAGAATCCACAGGGAGTGTGACTATCCTCCTTGTGGAATTCTTTTCATTCTTTTATTGATAATCAACTGTAGTTTCTTTCCCGTGTCTAATCTTTCCACGCCCGATGGATAAGGAAATTACTGCACAGAGGAAAGAGATAATGACAACAACGCCTCCAACTGTCGCGGTGCTTGTTACCGAATCGGTATGGCCCAATACAACTCCACCGATTCCAGATCCGACCGCAATTCCAATCTGCAAAGCTGAATTATTGAAGCTTTGATGGATATCAGAAGAAACTGGATCCGTTTCGATAATATAATCTTGCTGTGGCGGAGATAGGCTCCAGCTCAATGCCCCCCAAATCATCATGACGATGATGAAAAACGGAAATGAAAATGTTGAATAAGGCAGTACGAAAAGAGTCAAAGCAAAAGAGCCGATTATGATGGGAATGCTTTTCTTCGAACCAATCCAGTTTGCAAGATGCCCTCCGAATGCTCCTCCACCAACTGCTGCAATTCCAAAAAGGAAATAACAGATGCTAATCCAGTATTGGTTAAGATGCAAATTCGTTTCAAGGAATGGAGTGAAATACGCGTAAACGGTGTAATGACCGGCTAACAGGAACATAGTCGCCAAATGTGCAAAAACAATTTTTTTATTCCCAAGTGCTTTAATTTGCGCAGAGAGAGGCTGGGCTTCACCTGACGGAACCTTCTCAAGGAAGAACGAAATGAGAACAAATGAACCGATTGAAAGAATCGCAATCCCTAAAAAGACGCTTCGCCAGCCGAACGCGTTTGTAATGAGAATACCGATAGGCACCCCTAATACGAGGGAAGAACTAATGCCCATAACAATATAACCAATAGCCTTCGCGCGGCGAGGAGCTTCTACAATCCGCGCGGTAATCGTTAAGGAAAGAACGATAAGAAGCGCCGCACTCATGGAAGTGATAACACGGGCAATCATGACAAATGTAAAAGTTGGACTGAAAAAGGTCATAATATTACCGACAAAAAAGACGGCCATCGTATATAAATAAAGCTTTTTCCTTTCGATTTTCACGGTCAAAGAAAGTAAAACCGGTCCAGCAATGGCAAACACGAGGGCATAGACCGATATGAGTTGACCAGCTGTCCCGATTGAAACGTTTAAATCATCAGCAATAATCGGCAAAATTCCACCTACTATTAATTCAACGAGACCTACTGTAATCGTTGAAATAGCTAAAATTAATACTCTTAAATCCATTGAAATTCCTCCTACTCATCTATACTGTGCGCATTCCGCGCGAAAAAATTTTAGGAAAATAAAAAAACCCGATTACAAAGTAAGTTTCACTTTTGTAATCAGGAGTTAACGGTTCCTGGTAGAGACCCTCAAACCATATTATTGAGGTTATACATATATATAAACGTATGAAATTTTCCATTCCCCAATCTAACATGATTCGACAAAAAGTTCAAGAAAAATTTCCTTTTTGCAAGTTGATATGCTTATATAGAGAAATGTATAGAACATTGGAGGAACCGATATGTATGATCCAACAGTATTTGAAAACCTAAAAGTAGCATTTGAAAATAAAATTTATGACTTAGATACAATTGAACATGAGATTACAATACGTAATCGATCGGATTTGATGGACTTCGCCACTCTAACAAGGAAACTGTCCATCCAATTTACGCTAATCCACCAGAAGGAAGTGTCAGCGGAAGTAGTATTGCTGGCCTCTTTACAAGATTTAGCGGATGAGATATTAGAAACCCCGGACAAAGAACCCGGCTGCTCATTGGTATTGCGTTTTACGAAACCTGTGCAACAGGTAGACGAGCAATGTCAGCATATTGAAGAAGCATTAAATGTCATTTGGGAAAATGATGTAGAAGTTAACCAAACGTTAAGTTTCGTATACGGAGAGGAACCATCGGGGTTTTTGAACGTAATTGAAGTGAAATTCAATACGAAAATCAATGAAGAACATATGCGGGAAATCCCGGATTTCCTCAATAGTGTTCTCCTTTCGTTAGGTGTGTTAGATAGCATCTAATCTCGTTAAATAATACCTATTCGGATTCGGGTTAACGCTATATAATGAAGGAGATATGTGTTTATGCGTAATTGCGGGGATTTATGCGTGAATTCACCGATTTATGAGTTTTTACGGGCTGTTATGCGTAAATTGGAGGATTTATGCGTGTCTGGCGTGATTTATGCGGATTTATGATGATTTTTGCTTGTTTTATATACAAAATTAATTTATTGAATCATCTCTAAGGATTGAAGCGGAAGGCGGCGACGCCCGCGGAAAGCGTCCGCCTGAAGCGAAAATCCGTTATTTTAAACGAAGGAAAAGGTGTACAACATATGAGTTTATTAACAGTAACAAACTTAAGCCACGGCTTCGGGGATCGGGCGATTTTTGACGATGTTTCATTTCGTTTACTGCAAGGTGAACGCATTGGACTGATCGGTGCGAATGGGGAAGGTAAATCCACATTCATGAATATCATCACCCGAAAGCTTGAGCCTGACGCCGGAAACGTCACTTGGGCAAAGCGTGTCCGAGTTGGCTATTTGGACCAGCATGTAGTCTTGCAACAAGGAATGAGCATCCGGGACGTCTTACGAACAGCGTTTCAGTACCTTTACGATACTGAAGCCGAAATGAATGCGCTATTCGCTAAGATGGGCGAAGTCGATGCGGATGAACTTGAAAAACTTCTTGAAGAAACAGGTCAGATGCAAGATGAGTTGACGAATAACGATTTTTATATCATCGATTCAAAAGTGGACGAAGTGGCAAACGGGCTCGGCCTTGATGAATTCGGACTCGACCGTGATGTCCATGACCTTAGCGGTGGACAACGGACGAAAGTATTATTAGCTAAACTACTTCTTGAGAAGCCCGACATCCTTCTTCTTGACGAGCCGACGAACTACTTGGATGTCGAGCATATCGAGTGGCTTCGTAATTATTTGCAGAACTATGAGAATGCGTTCATCCTCATTTCGCATGACATTCCATTCCTGAATAGTGTCATTAACTTGATTTACCATATGGAAAATCAGCAGATCTCTCGTTATGCCGGGGATTATGATGAGTTCCTGCGAGTGCATGAGATGAAAAAGCAGCAGGTTGAAGCTGCATTTAAGAAGCAGCAGAAGGAAATTGCGAATCTTAAGGACTTCGTTGCGCGTAACAAAGCGAATGCTGCGACAAGCCGAATGGCAATGTCCCGTCAAAAGAAGCTTGATAAGATGGAAATAATTGAACTGGATGCGGAAAAGCCGAAGCCGCAATTCGACTTTAAACTTGCCCGTACACCTGGTCGTTATTTATTCCAAACGAAAGGGCTTGTAATCGGTTATGATGAGCCACTTTCAAAAGAGTTGGATTTGACGATGGAGCGTGGGCAGAAGATTGCTTTGTCAGGGGCGAATGGTATCGGGAAGACAACACTTTTGCGAAGCATCCTTGGTGAAATTCCGTCACTTTCGGGTTCCGTCGAACTTGGTGAACATCTTGAAATCGGGTATTTCGAGCAGGAGATGAAGACGGAAAATAACCGGACTTGCTTGGAAGAAGTGTGGGATGAGTTCCCTCATTTTACGCAATATGAAGTGCGTGCTGCGTTGGCGAGATGCGGTTTGACGACGAAACATATTGAAAGCAAAGTGAAAGTGTTAAGTGGTGGAGAGCGGGCTAAGGTTCGCCTTTGCAAGCTCATTAACCGTGAAACAAATCTTCTTGTTCTTGACGAACCGACGAATCACCTTGACGTCGATGCAAAAAATGAATTGAAACGGGCGTTAAAGGAATACAAGGGAAGCATTTTACTCATTTCACATGAACCTGATTTCTATGAAGGTGTCGTGACGGATGTGTGGAACGGGGAAAATTGGACGACGAAAATGTTCTGATAAAGATAGGCACCCAAAACGATTGATTCGTTCGGGTGCCTTTCATTAAATATAGCCGTTGATCTTAGATTTGTTTTGCTGATGGATTTCCTCTTCCAACCCCGCTATCGCTTCCTTACGGCGTTCGTTCTTTTCCTTGATGGAAGCAAGTTCACTTCCTTCTGCTGTTTTCGCCGCTTCGTTCGCCGCTTCCATATTACTGATCGTCTTCTTCAGACGTTCTTCATTATCGGCAGAGTCATTCGGTAATGGTCTTGGCATGTTCAATCCTCCTTCTTTATTCAATAAAATAGTCTTTCCGTGGTACGGAAAATTATGTGCAAACTAAAAACGACTTGGCTTTTGGGGCCAAGTCGATGTATTATTGTTCATTCAAAATCGCTTCTACAGTGGATTCAACTTCTTTGCGGTTCATTTTCTCTTGTCCGCTTTGCATTGCGTTAATTGTTCTATTCGCGAGCGCAAGTGGGATTTTGCAGAATAACAAAATGTTCTTATTAGAAATGGACTCGATATATTCATCAGCCTTCTTCAAATTGGCTTCCGCGTATTCGTACAACTCTTTTCTTGTCCAACCATCCGGGATGAAATTCACACCGCGATCTGCATCCTCATCCTGGTTGCGAAGCATGTTTACAGCTTGTAGTCCGCGACCGTAACCGATGGCAAGTTCCCGATCCGTTTTCGTACCATCAAATTGCTCCCAAATATCGGATAACATCACACCAACAAGTCCTGCGACATAATAAGTATAGTCGTCGAGATCTTCCTTCGTTTTGATTATAAAATTCTTTTCAACCCATTTCGCCATTCCGTCTGCCATTATGCTTGTCGACTCTTTTACTTTTTCAACGATGCCCGCTGGACAAACGGTGAGCCAATCGCCAAGCCTAAGCGTAACTTCTGGCAGGAGGCTTTCATATGGCTTCAGTAAATCCCTGTATGCGGCTTCATCAAATAGTTCGTTCTGCAAAAGTTTACTCGTAGACCGAAGTAAATACTGCTTGATATCGGGATGCAATTCCTCGTGATCCTCGATTTCGTCAATCGCACGCATGCATAAGTATGCGGAACCGACAGTCTTGCGCAATGTAGGATTCAGCAATTTAATCGGTATATAAAAGGTTCTGCTTGTAAGCTTCAGTATATGCATTGCATCTTTTTGCAATTTTGCTTCGTTCATCAGTTGGATCCTCCTTCATTACTAAAAAAGAAAATACGTCACTCGCGTTATTATGATTATCATACACTATTCAATAAGTAACTTGCCAATCCTGACCCAACCAGATTTGTTGAGAATCTATGTTGAATATGAGATATTGTCTAATGAAAGTTTTGAATTCAAGATGAATGCTTTTATGCATACCTTGCTTTCGTATGGAAATGCTATGTGAAAAGGGGATTATTAAAAATGACTATTAAAGTTAAGGCAATTATAGGCAGTACGAGTTCCAGATCAGTGAATTTGAAAGTGGTCGAGTTTTTAAGGGAAAAGTACGTGGGGAAGTTAGAAATCACACCTGTTTTCATCAATGACCTAACAATGTTTTCGGTAGACTTGGAAAGCAATCCTCCAGAGGTCGTTACAGAATTCATGGATAATGTAAGAGATTCGGATGCAATCCTCTTCGCGGTTCCTGAATACAATTACTCGATTCCTGGCGTATTGAAAAATGCCGTAGATTGGCTATCACGAAGCAACTTCGCTATAAAAGATAAGCCTGCATTCATGATCGGCGCTTCAGCAGGTGTGTTAGGAACGGTACGTGCCCAAATGCACTTAAAACAAATTCTTTCCAACCCGATGCTCTCACCTGCACTTTTGCCTAATAATGATGTGTTCATCGGTTCCATTCAACAAAAAGTTGACGAGACAGGGCAATTGACAGACCAAGCGACGATAGATTTCTTGGACAAAGTCGTGAACAACTTTATCGAATTTTACTCAAAGACTAAAGCATTTGCTGAACTTCGAGCTTAATATTAAAAATGGCCTGCCTTGAATTGCTCAAGGCGGCCTTTTAATTTAGTTGGAAAGAACAGCAGATCTTGAAGCTGCCGTTAGGGCCTGCTTTAAGTCTTCAATTAAATCCTGAGCTTCTTCCAACCCGACGGAAAAACGTAATAGCCGCTTATCCACTCCACGTTTTTCCCTTTCCTCTTCCGGAATATCTGCATGTGTTTGTGTTGTAGGATAGGTAATGAGGCTTTCCACTCCGCCAAGGCTTTCAGCGAAAGTAATAAGGCGCAAGTTCTCAAGAAACGGACCTACCCATTCACTTTCCTGTAAGCGAAATGAAATCATTCCGCCCTTTCCTGCATACAGGACATCCGCAACAAGCGGTTCATCTTTCAGATAAGTGACAAGTTCTTTTGCATTTGCGTCATGTTGCTTCATCCGAACATGCAACGTCTTCAATCCACGGACGACAAGCCATGAATCGAAAGGTGATAACGTGGCACCAATTGCATTATGGTTTTCGCTTAAGAGATTGCATAATTCTTCCCCTTTGGCAACAACAAGACCGGCTAATACATCATTATGGCCACCGATATATTTTGTTGCGCTATGGATGACAATATCCGCACCAAGTTCAAGTGGGCGTTGATAGAAAGGTGTCAAAAACGTATTGTCAACGATTAACAGCAACCCATGTTTTTTCGCAAGCTCTGCGTATTTCTCGATATCTATTTTTAGCATGAGTGGATTTGTAGGTGTTTCGATGAATAGTGCTTTTGTGTTCTCTGTAATAAGCTTCTCTGTTTCTTCTACACTTTGAAATGAAGTATAAGAAGTCTTAATGCCATATATATTTGCATATTGTTTGAACAGGCGATAGGTCCCTCCGTAAATGTCTTCAGGTGCAATCAGTTCATCTTTAGGTTTGAAGATGGAGAGGGAAAGTTGTATTGCAGCCATCCCGGAACTACATGCGTATCCCCGGTCACCATTTTCCAAATTGGCAATTCCTTCTTCCAAGATAGTCCGTGTTGGGTTTTTCGTTCTTGTATAGTCGTATCCTGTGGAAAGCCCTAAGCCGTCATGTTTGTAGGCGGTGGAGAAATGGAGCGGGGGATTGACTGCTCCTGTTCTTGGATCGCTTTGATTTCCTAACTGTACCAATTTCGTGTTTATGCTATGATTTGTCAACATGTCCATCTCCTTTTTTCTATAAATGTTGATTTCCGCTACAGGCGGACGCTTTCCGCGGGCACGGCTTCAATCTCCTCGTCGCGCTTCACTCCTGCGGGGCTTTCAGCTCGTGCTGTTCCCGCAGGAGTCGCCGCCTTTCGCTTCAATCAACAGAAACACCCTGAAATTAGATCATATAAAAAGGCCCTCTTCGAATAAGAAGAGGGCCTTCAACGTTTGTTGAAATCAATCTTCTTATCTTCAAGACTGGGTCGTCTTTTGGAATTAGCACCATGCCAAATCAGGCTGGTTGCTGAGACTTCATCGGGCCAAATCCCTCCGTCTCTCTTGATAAGAAATAAAAAATATATAATTGTTGGAAAAATGACTTATCTAAAAATAACATGATTTTATATAGATTGCAAGGGTACACTGAAATAATTATATAGATGATTTGTTATAATAGGGGCATGTTTGGTGATGAGGGGGATTTTTATTGGCTTGGCTTTATGTATTATTGGCAGCGGTCATCGAAGTGTTCTGGGTTATTGGACTTCGGTATTCTGACTCTCCAATAGAGTGGGCAGGAACTGTTGTTGCGATTATCATTAGTTTCTATGCAATTATAAAAGCATGTGAGAAACTGCCGTCAGGCACGGTTTATGCGGTTTTCACAGGTTCTGGCGCTGCGGCAATTGTGTTGGTCGACTTTTTGTTTTTTAATGCGGAGTTTTCCGTTTCGAAGGTTTTTTTCATCGCAATGATTATCGTCGGTGTGATTGGGATAAAGATGACATCCGTTGAGCCGGTCTCTGTGAAAGAGGGGGGCGAATGAAATGGCATGGGTTTATCTTGTCATCGCCAGTTTAGGCGAGATTTTCGGAGTCATGGCTATAAACTTATATTTGCATAAGAGGTCATGGCAACGGTTAGTCATGATTGTTGCTACATTTTCCATTGGATTCTTTTTTCTATCGCTTGCGATGCGCGAAATTCCAATGGGGACTGCGTACGCGGTTTGGACTGGATTAGGTGCTGCGGGGGCTGTTTTGATGGGCATATTGTTCTTCAAGGAGGCGGCTGGATGGAAACGGATTTTATTCTTAAGCTTAATCATCGGTGGGGCAGTCGGATTGAAATTATTTGGATGAAAAAAGGGCGATTCAGTCGCCCTTTTACTCATTCGGATGTCGTTTCAAGCGCATTCAATGCTTCTGCCCTTTTCTGCGATACCCCTCTTGCTAACCTCACTATTATATAGATAGTCAAAATGGAGCTGATAATAAGGAGGATTGACAAAGTCCCTGCATTATTTCCAATATCCTCTCGCGTTGCAACAACCACCCCATCGAACCATGAGGCCGGTAAAAATGAAGAGATAACAGCAAGTATGTTGTTTAATATATGCATCAATATCGGTAGTAAGAGGTTTCCGGTCCGCAAGTAAAGTAGACATGCAATAATGCCGAAAAGGAAGGCGCCAATCATGTCAGCATGCAAAACCCCAAAGAGAATACTCGATATCAAAATACCGCCCCACATTGATGTTTTCTTCATGAAACGATGTAAGAAAACCCCTCTGAAGACGAATTCCTCAACGATTGGACCCAAAATGGTGATAGCGAAAATTTCAATTACCAACAAGACGGGATTCGTTGGCATTGGCACCTCTGTCATTAGAAAATCAGTAAATGCCGGGAGAATTGGGTCAACGATAGAGACAAGGAGCCAAAATGCGCTTAACGAAAGGGCGATGGATACAATGACGATGCCAACAATGGCCGGTATCCAAGATCTAATCCCCTTGAAGAAAACAGTATCTCGAATCATGTTCGGGTACTTATTAAAATAATATCCGAAGAATATTGCAGGGATGATTGCGTAAATAAGAATATTTGCAGCTGCACCAAAGACTTCTTCGTTAACCCCAATTCCAACTGCGAAAACTACTAAAATAAGTAAACCAGCAACCGATAACGCGAATAAGTATCGGATTTTCATCTGCTCAAACAAAAAAACACCCCCTTGATTCATCTTAGGCGAACTGGAATGATATGTCACTATATTCCATGAATTGATAATTAATGTTATTTCCCATTTGAAATCGGGTAAATAGTGTATACTAAGAGCATTAGAACGTGGAAGAAGGAGATTTGGCATGAGCTCGATTTATACAGACGATAGCTTGGCATTACATACCGATCTTTATCAAATTAATATGACGGAATCCTATTGGGCGGACGGCATCCATGAGAGGAAAGCGGTGTTCGAACTTTTCTTTAGAAGTTTGCCATTCGGCAACGGATACGCAATTTTTGCAGGTCTTGAACGGATCCTTGATTATTTAAGGGATTTTCATTTCAGTGAAAATGATATTGCCTATTTGAGGAACGAACTTGGTTTTCAAGAAGATTTCCTTGCCTATTTAAAAGAACTTCGATTCACAGGCGACGTTTACTCCATGAAAGAAGGGGAACTTGTATTTGCGAATGAGCCAATCCTTCGGGTAGAAACGACACTTGCTGAAGCACAGCTTATTGAAACGGCACTATTAAACATCGTGAACTTCCAGACACTTATAGCAACTAAAGCAAGCCGCATCAAACAGGTTGTGAAAGATGATGTTGTCATGGAATTCGGAAGCCGCCGTGCACATGAAATGGATGCAGCGGTTTGGGGAGCACGTGCCGCTGTCATTGGCGGAGTTGAAGCGACAAGTAATGTACGGGCTGGGAAACGTTTTGGTATTCCCGTCGCTGGAACACATGCACATTCAATGGTCCAAGCATATAAAAGTGAATACGAGGCATTTCATTCATACGCTAAACGCCATAAGGACTGCGTGTTTCTTGTTGATACGTACAACACGCTAAAAATCGGCATACCGACAGCCATACAAGTCGCGAAAGAGTTAGGTGATAAAATCAATTTCATCGGAATCCGATTAGATAGTGGTGACATCTCATTCCTATCGAAAGAAGCACGTCGTATGCTTGATGCAGCAGGATTCCCCGACGCGAAAATCGTTGTATCGAATGATCTTGATGAATACACTATCCTGAACTTGAAAGCCCAAGGGGCAAAGGTCGATACATGGGGGATTGGAACAAAGCTGATCACAGCCTACGACCAACCTGCACTTGGTGCTGTCTATAAGATTGTCGCAATCGAAAATGAAAATGGCGAGATGGAAGATACGATCAAGATTTCGAATAATGTTGAAAAAGTGACGACTCCTGGTCAGAAAAAAGTGTATCGTATTATCGACCGTGAGAATGGCAAAGCTGAGGGCGACTACATCACAATGCATGACGAAGATCCAACCGTTGAAAAAAGGATTAAAATGTTCCATCCTGTGCATACGTTCATCTCGAAATTCGTGACGAACTTCGATGCCATCGATCTGCATACAAAAGTGGTCGAAGGTGGTAAAGTTACTTATACAAATCCTTCATTGGATGAGATGCGCAACTATGCCCATGAAAACTTGAATTTATTATGGGATGAATATAAACGCTCTATGAATCCCGAAGAATACCCTGTTGACCTCAGCCAAAAATGTTGGGATAACAAGATGCGCAATATTCGTGAAGTACAAGAACTGGTCGATGAGTTCTCGATGAAATAGGAGGTCCAGACATGACATTCCAAGAAGAGGTAATTGCTCAGTTAAAGAGCAAGCCTGAAATTGATCCAAAAGAAGAAATTCGTAAATCAATTGACTTCATGAAGGAGTATGCGAAGAAAAATACATTCGTAAACGGCTTCGTACTTGGTATTTCCGGGGGCCAGGACTCAACACTTGTCGGGAAACTTGCCCAAATGGCAGTCGATGAGTTGAATGAGGAAAATCAGACAGATCGGTATAAGTTCATCGCCGTTAGGCTCCCATATGGCAAACAATTTGACGAGGATGACGCACAAGATGCACTTGAATTTATGAAGCCGTCCGTAACATACACTGTCGACGTGAAGGAAGCAGTGGATGCCAGTGAACGAGCGCTTGTTCAAGCCGGCATTGTCATTTCTGATTATACAAAAGGGAATGAAAAGGCCCGTGAGCGCATGAAAGTCCAATTTTCCATTGCGGCTACCCTAAGTTGTGTCGTATTAGGCACGGACCATGCGGCAGAAGCTTTAACTGGTTTCTATACGAAATTCGGGGATGGGGCTGCAGATCTGATGCCGATTTACCGGCTGAACAAACGTCAAGGTCGGCAACTATTGAAAGAACTTGGATGTCCCGAGCATTTGTACAATAAGGTGCCGACTGCGGATCTCGAAGACGAGAAGCCAGCTTTGCCAGACGAGGTTGCCCTTGGTGTCACGTACGAAGAAATTGACGATTTCCTTGAAGGAAAACCGGTTTCCGAACAGGCACTTGAAACAATTGAAAGGCTTTACCGTAGGTCCGAACATAAGAGGCATACGCCAATTACAATTTTTGATGATTTTTGGAAATGAATACAAAACCCACTATCAATTTGCTACTGATAGTGGGGTTTTTTAATTGAAATTTTACATAAAGGAGAACTCATTCGACGTTAATGAGAACTCATTCGGTATGAAGGAGAACTTATTCGACGTTAACGAGAACTCTTTCGGCATAAAGGAGAACTCATTCGACGTTAACGAGAACTCATTCGGTATAAAGGAGAACTCATTCGACGTTAACGAGAACTCTTTCGGCATAAAGGAGAACTCATTCGACCTTAATGAGAACTCTTTCGGTATAAAGGAGAACACATTCGACGTTAACGAGAACTCTTTCGGTATAAAGGAGAACTTATTCGACGTTAACGAGAACTCTTTCGGTATATAGGAGAACTCATTCGACGTTCGGCCCGCAAGCACATGTCTCTCCATATTGTTACTAAGGTTGTAGGATACATAGAATTATTGTATTATAAAGTTACATTTTGTAAATTTTCGGACATGTTAAATAGAGAGAAGCTGGAAATGGAGGAAAGAGAATGACACATGCACAAGTGATTGATAAAGTTTTGGCGAATATCGATAAGGTGATGATAGGGAAACGTGATATTGCGGAGTTAAGTGTAACCGCTTTACTTGCAGGCGGCCATGTTCTCCTTGAAGACGTACCGGGTGTTGGAAAAACGATGATGGTAAAAGCATTGGCCAAATCGATAGGAGCCACTTTTAAACGTATACAGTTCACGCCGGATTTATTGCCATCCGATGTCCTTGGCGTTTCGATCTACAATCCAAAGGAGATGGAATTCGAGTTCAGGCCGGGACCAATTGTCGGTAATATTGTACTTGCTGATGAGATCAACCGTACCTCGCCGAAGACGCAAGCCGCTTTACTTGAGAGTATGGAAGAATCATCTGTTACTGTTGATGGAGAAACGATTCGTATTCCACAACCGTTTTTTGTTATGGCTACTCAGAATCCCATTGAATATGAAGGAACATACCCATTGCCAGAGGCGCAATTAGACCGATTTTTATTCAAATTGAAGATGGGCTACCCGAAAAGACTTGAAGAGGTGCAAGTTTTAGCTCGTGCAGAAAAAACTGTGCCGATTGACCATCTGGAAACCGTATTGACAATCCGGGAATTGACTGAGCTTCAACATGCCGTAAAAGAAGTGAATGTCGATGACACCATCAAAACATATATTGTTGACTGCGCTTCTGAAACGCGAAATAACCCTTACGTATACCTTGGCGTCAGTCCGCGTGGGTCACTTGCGCTTATGAAATCTTGCCAGGCCTATGCACTGATTAAAGGACGGACATATGTGACGCCTGATGATGTGAAGTATTTAGCACCGTTTGTTTTTGGTCATCGTATCATCCTCAAATCGGAGGCGAAATACGAAGGAATCACTGCAAACGAAATTGTGGAGAGGATACTTACGAAAATTAGCGTACCGATTGAGCGGGTAAAATTGAAATGAAAAAAGGAAGAAAACTGTTATCGATGACAGGTCGCTTTGCGTTCATCGTCAGCCTCTTCTTTTCCGTATATGTTTTTGCAATGTTTCAAGGAGGGAAAGTAAGCTGGACGATTTTTTATATGTTGACTCCTTTCCTTTTGTATTCAATCATCCTCTTTGTCTATCCGATTAATACGATAAAGGCGGAACGCATTACCCGTTCACATACGGTGAAAAGTGGTGGGAAACTTACGGTTACCGTTAAACTTCGTCGATCGTTTCCTTTTCCATTGCTCTATACCGTAGCAAGTGATAAATGGGTCAATCCCGAGTTGGCTGTGAATGCAAACAACCAGACGAAGCATGTTTTTATCTTCGGATTTAAAAAAGAAGTTGAATGGTCCTATGAGATCGCTTCTTTGCCGCGAGGTGAACATATTGTCGAGGGAATTGAAATAGAAGTAACTGATTTTTTCGGTTGGATTCAAAAAAAAGGATTTATAGTTTTGAAGGATACGATACTTGTATTCCCAAATACGACACCAATGCATTACGCACCGATCAATGCTCAATATGATCGAGGTTCGTTAGCCTCGCCATTCTCACTTATTAAGGATACGACTATGGCTACGGGAGTAAGGGATTATCAGTCGGGTGATCGGGTCACTTGGATTCATTGGAAATCATTTGCACGAACTCAAAATCTGATGACGAAGGAATTTGAGGATCGACAATCAGAGGACCTTATCATTTTGCTTGATAATAGAGAGTCTGAGACCTTCGAGGAACAGGTTGAACTATCGGCCTCCATAGTAGAGGAAGCTTCAGGTCACCAGTCGAACATTGCATTTGTTTCGGCAGGTGCAGAGACATCCGTATTTCCATTCATCAACTCTGCGGATCAGCTGCATGATGTTTTTGTGCATTTGGCAAAAGTAAGGCCGATACCTGCAGACGATTTAAATCCATTGGAATCATTTGCGTTTACAGCTGTTGCTGGGAGTGTTGTCCTCGTAACCGGAAGCCCCGATTGGCCATTTGTTCAATCCGCGATGGGGTTTGTTAAAAATAGAAGATCCGTAATATGCTTTGTCGTCGTAGATAAAAGTGTTCCGATTTCAGCGCGTTTGCAGGAACAGATTAGATATGCTGAATCGAAGGGTATCACAATTCATGTATTAGGCAAAATGCAATTTTCCGATGCATTCAAGGAGGTGGCGAACTTATGAAGGATGGAAAGACGGATATTCGCTTTCTTATACTCATATATGCGCTCGCCTTTATGTTGTTATGGGAATGGCTATTGCCAGTCATTGAATTGACGGATACCGAATATATAGGGATATTTCTTTGGTTCATCGGGCTCTCTTTCCTTTTTAGATTAATAGGGATGAAGTGGTGGCTATCTGTCCCATTGAAACTCATCTATCTTTTCTGGTCGATCCATTTTGTTTATTACCACATCGTTTTTCTAACAAAAGAATCCACGACCCTTTTAGCGAGGGATCTATTTTCGAACTTTGCAATTATAGCTGTTGGCGATTGGCAGAACATCACGAATCCAATGAGGACTGTCCTTTTTTTCGTACTTTTATGGATGACGATTTATTTGATCCGGCATTGGATTGAAGTACGAAAAAGCATACTGCTTTTTTATGCGATGACGGTCATTTTCATTTCCGTGCTGGATACATTCAGCTCATATGTCGCGGATGCGGCAATTTTCCGCATTATGGTTACCGGTCTCCTGTTAATCGGTTTATTGACCATATCTCGTTTGACTGAAAAACATGATAGAAGATTGAATACAGGAATGTTCGCAGCCTTTTCTGTCCCTTTATTATTTGCTGTGATAGCAAGCAGTGCATTCGCAAGCTTCATGCCCGAAAAAGGTCCAGTCTGGGCGGATCCGATTCCTTTCTTGAAGTCCGCAGTTCTTGGAGAAGGGAGCGGAACAGGCGGGATTGCGGCCAAGAGTGGATACGATTCGGATGACTCAAAGTTAGGTGGTGCCTTTTCAAAAGACGATACCTTAGTCTTTACTGCTACGGTCCCACGAAAACAGTACTGGAAGATTGAAACGAAAAATACGTATACTTCAAAAGGTTGGGAACAACAAGTAGTTGAAAATCCACCAGTCACTTATGTACCTGGTGCTATTATGCAAGAGGTTGATTATTCGGAAGCTGACAATAATCTACATGCAGAAATTAGCATGAGGGAGCAATTGCCTTACCTCGTTTACCCGTACGGGACATCCAAAGTTCATGCACCAACTGATGTCTTGCTTAAAAAGCAAAAGGAGACCGGCCAATTATGGGCAATGATGGATGGGGAGAGCTATGATTTGGATACATTCAGTGTGGATTTTACTGAACAATCCTATAGTTTGAAGGCGTTGCGTGAAGTGACCATGGATAACTATAATTCGGATCCGGAAATTCCGGAACTCTCTGAATACCTTCAGCTCCCTGAACAATTACCTGATCGCGTCCGAGAACTTGCTGTGGAAATTACAGATAAACAAGAGAGCATTTATGAAAAGGCAAAATCGATTGAACGCTATTTTACAAGAAGCGGTTTTTCGTATGATCAGCAGAACGTGGCGATTCCAAGGGGAAATGAAGACTATGTGGATCAGTTCCTGTTTGATACGAAAAGAGGCTACTGTGATAATTTTTCAACATCGATGGTTGTCATGCTAAGGTCTGTCGATATCCCCGCGAGATGGGTAAAAGGGTTTGCACCGGGAGAAGGAAAGGCAAACTCGAATGGAAAAATAGAATATAAAATCACCAATAATGAGGCGCATTCATGGGTAGAGGTATATATTCCAGAATTCGGTTGGGTACCTTTTGAACCGACTATTGGATTTTCTAATCCTACCGATATAACATATGATCTTGAAACGGATATAAGTGATCCGGAAATGCCGAATATGGAAGAACGCGAAAGACCTGAGCCAAAACAAGATGAAACCCCAGTGGCTAAGGCAAATGGTTCGGGTGGTTTTGGTTCTTTCATGAAATCAACAGGCGATTATTTGAAAAAACACGCTTGGGTTGGAATTATTGGTATCATCTCGTTTTTATTAGTTGTTTGGCTAATTTACAGGAACCAAGGAAGGTGGGTTCCGAAGCTATTAGTTCATTCCTATCGAAGAAGAAAGCCTAATTGGGTGCAGTTTACGAAACAATACAAAAGTCTGCTCAAGCAATTGGAACGTTTCGGTATTTTGAGAACCGACAGTATGACGCTGGCGGAATATGCAAAGACTGTGGATACTTACTTCGGAGGAAGGCAAATGGGCAAACTAACCGAAGTGTATGAGCAAGGGCTTTACGGCGGGTATACAAATCATCAAGATTGGGCAAGTTTACAGGAAATATGGGAAGATTTAATCATTAGGGCAACCGGTTGATTTTTGCGGAACCGAGATGTATGATAGGAAAAAATGAACAACCGATAGCCCTCGTATATGTCTGATAATATGGTTCGGACGTTTCTACCAAGTCACCGTTAATGACTTGTCTATGAAGGCATGGATGGCTTTGTCTATTTATGCCTATTGTAGAATGGTAAGACGCGTGGAAAGGACTACTTTCTAACGCGTCTTTACTGATTTCAGGTATCGGAAATTACTTTGGAAGAGGTGGATCAATTGTCAACTGCTCCTTTATTGATCGAACAGGAAAAGATTGTAGTAATTGATTTTGGTAGCAAATATAATCAACTAATCACGCGGACGATACGTGAGTTAGGCGTTTACAGTGAATTACACCCTTATACAGTTACAGCTGATGAACTGAAAAGCATGCAAGCTGTCGGAATCATCCTTGCCGGAAGCGAAAAAGAAGAAATGTTCAGCATTGATACTGCAGTGTTCGACTTAGGCATCCCAGTGCTTGGAATCGAATCAGGTGCACAATTCATTGTTAAACATTTCGGGGGAACTTCAGCGTTACCAACCGGCTTCTCCACAATCGAAACGATTTCAACTGGCGACAACATAAAAGAAGAAATTCGACATTTTGTTGAGGATGTTTGCGAAACAGAAGCAAACTGGTCGATGAAAACCTTCATAGAAATTGAAATTGAAAAAATCCGTTCTCAAGTTGGCGATCGAAAAGTCCTTTGTGCACTAAGTGGCGGTGTCGACTCATCGGTAGTTGCTGCATTGATCCATCGTGCAATCGGTGACCAATTGACTTGTATCTTTGTTGACCATGGTCTGCTTCGTAAAGGTGAAGTAGAAAGTGTTGTCGATACGTTCAGCAATCAGTTCCATATGAACTTCATTAAAGTGGATGCGCGTAAACGCTTCTTGGACAAGCTGAAAGGCGTAACTGATCCAGAGCAAAAACGTAAAATTATCGGAAATGAATTCATCTATGTATTCGATGAGGAATCAGCGAAGCTTGAGGGAATCGACTTCCTTGCACAAGGTACGATCTATGCAGATATTATTGAGAGTGGAACAGCAACAAAAGAAGTCATCAAATCCCATCATAATGTAGGCGGTCTACCTGAGGACATGGAATTCGAATTGATCGAGCCATTGAAGGCATTATTCAAAGATGAAGTTCGTGCAGTCGGCGCTGAACTTGGCCTTCCTTCAGAAATCGTGCATCGCCAACCATTTCCTGGACCAGGACTTGGTGTTCGCGTATTAGGTGAAATCACAGAAGAGAAGCTTGATATTGTCCGAGAAGCGGACTGGATTCTTCGTGATGAAATCGCGAAAGCCGGCCTTGACCGTGAAATTTGGCAGTACTTTGCAATCCTGCCTGATATCCGCAGCGTCGGCGTCAGAAACGAAAAACGTTCTTATGATTACGCAGTGGGACTTCGTGCAGTACATTCAGTAGATGGCATGACAGCAGATTGGGCAAGAATTCCTTGGGATATTCTTGAGAAAATCAGCACACGCATCACAACTGAAGTTGACCATGTAAACCGTGTGGTCTATGATATTACTGGAAAACCACCTGGCACAATCGAGTGGGAATAAAACTTAATAAACGCATCGTATAATCTTGGGAATATGGCCCATAAGTCTCTACCGGAACACCTTAAATGTTCCGACTACGATATTTGAATTAGATAGGAGAAAATCCTTTTAATTTAACTGTCATTAGGGAAGCATACGAGTATAGGTCGTATGCTTCCTTTTTTATTTTTAACACTATGAGACTATGAAACTAATAAAAGGACGGTTATTATGAAGAAATACTTTGAATTCGACAAGTTAGGAACGAATTACCGTAGGGAAATTATTGGGGGATTAACAACATTCTTGGCTATGGCTTATATATTGGCGGTTAATCCGATTATGTTGTCACTCGAAGCTGTTCCGGATCTACCTGAAGCAATGCGAATGGATAAAGGTGCCGTTTTCGTCGCAACCGCACTTGCAGCAGCAGTCGGTTCCTTATTTATGGGGTTGATCGCAAGATATCCTATTGGACTTGCTCCGGGTATGGGATTGAATGCATTCTTTGCTTTTACAGTTGTGTTAACTTACGGAATTCCTTGGCAAGTAGGATTGACTGGTGTTCTATTTTCAGGTGTTATTTTTATCATCCTATCCTTAACCGGATTACGTGAATTAATCATTAATGCAATTCCTGCTCAATTGAAGTATGCGGTTGGAGCGGGTATCGGTTTATTTATCACTTTCCTTGGACTACAAAATGCCAATATTATAGTAGGGGATCCAAACACCCTTGTGGCGCTTGGGGATTTATCTTCGGGTCCTACATTGCTTGCCATATTCGGTTTGATCGTTACTGTAATCATGATGGTGAGAAAAATTAATGGCGCTATCTTCTATGGAATGATTCTTACTACTATTGTAGGAATGTTTGTTAGTTTGATTGAAGTACCGACTAAAATCGTCGATAAGGTTCCTGATGTTTCTCCGACTTTCGGGGCTGCTTTTGATGTGTTTTCCCAAGACCCGATGTCTTTAATGACAACGCAATTCCTTGTCATTGTCATCACATTCTTATTCGTCGACTTCTTTGACACAGCAGGTACGCTTGTTGCAGTAGCTACACAAGCAGGACTAATGAAAGAAGACAAATTACCACGTGCAGGAAGAGCATTGCTTGCAGACTCAATGGCTACTGTAACGGGAGCAGTTTTCGGTACGTCAACGACAACTTCTTATGTTGAATCATCAGCGGGCGTCGCTGCGGGGGCACGAACAGGATTTGCTTCTATTGTTACTGGTTTGCTTTTCATCTTGGCTTTGTTCTTCTCACCATTGCTCTTCATCATTACACCAGAAGTTACAGCTCCGGCATTAATTATTGTTGGTGTTCTAATGGTATCGGCTCTTGGAAATATTGAATGGACTAAATTCGAAATCGCAATCCCGGCATTTTTCGTTATCATCTTCATGCCATTGTCTTACAGCATTGCAACAGGTATCGCAATCGGGTTCATCTTCTATCCGATCACTATGCTGTTAAGCGGTAGACGAAAAGAAATCCATCCAATCATGTATGCAATGTTTATTATCTTTATTCTTTACTTCATATTTATTAAGTAAGTATTGTCGGAACGGTTCTATTGAGCCGTTCTTTTTTATATCACAAACCCTGTAAATAAAGGATTTCTTGAATAAGGGGAGGGGGTAGCGTGAAAAGTTTAGGAAAAGTGTTGACGAAGTAAAAATGATTTGGTATAGTAATAAAGCAGTCGGGAGCACGACATAAACCGACAGCAACAGACAAACAAATGAACCTTGAAAACTGAACAGCAAAACGTCAACAAATAAAGTTCTGGAGCCGACCCCGTCGGTGAATAGAACAAACGAATCTTCGGATTCAAAATTGACATCTTAAATGATGCCGGCAAGAAACTCGAGCTATTCGAATTTCTCTTGAGGTTGGCGAGACGTAGTGCAGCGGTAGGAAGCGAAGAAGTGAGGGAGGGAGCGTGCTTAGGCACGTGACCGACCGAACGACTGAAGCTGACACCCCGATGCGCTGCGTATCGCCGGCCGAATTTATGGAGAGTTTGATCCTGGCTCAGGACGAACGCTGGCGGCGTGCCTAATACATGCAAGTCGAGCGGATTGAAGGGAGCTTGCTCCCTGATATTAGCGGCGGACGGGTGAGTAACACGTGGGCAACCTGCCCTGCAGATGGGGATAACTCCGGGAAACCGGGGCTAATACCGAATAATCGGTTCTTCCGCATGGAAGAACTCTGAAAGACGGTTTCGGCTGTCACTGCAGGATGGGCCCGCGGCGCATTAGCTAGTTGGTGGGGTAACGGCCTACCAAGGCGACGATGCGTAGCCGACCTGAGAGGGTGATCGGCCACACTGGGACTGAGACACGGCCCAGACTCCTACGGGAGGCAGCAGTAGGGAATCTTCCACAATGGACGAAAGTCTGATGGAGCAACGCCGCGTGAGCGAAGAAGGTTTTCGGATCGTAAAGCTCTGTTGCGAGGGAAGAACAAGTACGGGAGTAACTGCCCGTACCTTGACGGTACCTCGTTAGAAAGCCACGGCTAACTACGTGCCAGCAGCCGCGGTAATACGTAGGTGGCAAGCGTTGTCCGGAATTATTGGGCGTAAAGCGCGCGCAGACGGTCCTTTAAGTCTGATGTGAAAGCCCACGGCTCAACCGTGGAGGGTCATTGGAAACTGGAGGACTTGAGTACAGAAGAGGAAAGTGGAATTCCACGTGTAGCGGTGAAATGCGTAGAGATGTGGAGGAACACCAGTGGCGAAGGCGACTTTCTGGTCTGTAACTGACGTTGAGGCGCGAAAGCGTGGGGAGCAAACAGGATTAGATACCCTGGTAGTCCACGCCGTAAACGATGAGTGCTAAGTGTTAGGGGGTTTCCGCCCCTTAGTGCTGCAGCTAACGCATTAAGCACTCCGCCTGGGGAGTACGGCCGCAAGGCTGAAACTCAAAGGAATTGACGGGGACCCGCACAAGCGGTGGAGCATGTGGTTTAATTCGAAGCAACGCGAAGAACCTTACCAGGTCTTGACATCCCGCTGACCGGCATGGAGACATGTCTTTCCCTTCGGGGACAGCGGTGACAGGTGGTGCATGGTTGTCGTCAGCTCGTGTCGTGAGATGTTGGGTTAAGTCCCGCAACGAGCGCAACCCTTGATCTTAGTTGCCAGCATTCAGTTGGGCACTCTAAGGTGACTGCCGGTGACAAACCGGAGGAAGGTGGGGATGACGTCAAATCATCATGCCCCTTATGACCTGGGCTACACACGTGCTACAATGGACGATACAAAGGGCTGCGAACCCGCGAGGGGGAGCCAATCCCATAAAATCGTTCCCAGTTCGGATTGCAGGCTGCAACTCGCCTGCATGAAGCCGGAATCGCTAGTAATCGTGGATCAGCATGCCACGGTGAATACGTTCCCGGGTCTTGTACACACCGCCCGTCACACCACGAGAGTTTGTAACACCCGAAGTCGGTGGGGTAACCCTTACGGGAGCCAGCCGCCGAAGGTGGGACAGATGATTGGGGTGAAGTCGTAACAAGGTAGCCGTATCGGAAGGTGCGGCTGGATCACCTCCTTTCTAAGGATAATTACGGAATATGAACCTCCGGTTCATACGTTGACGTTTTGCGTTCAGTTTTGAAGGTTCATCTTCTATGATGACTTTCAAAACTTGTTCTTTGAAAACTGGATAAAACGACATTGAAGCAACAAAACATCAAGTAATCAACCGAGTCGATCACTTTTGTGATTGATTTATACTTTTTTAACGAGTTTGTATGTATATATCGCTATATACTACTACTCACCTGAGGGTTTCGAGAAGCAAGCAGGACGAGGAAGCGACCGAACGAGGACCGGAACGTGCTTAGGCACATGAGGACCGGAGTGAAGGAGCTGACGAAGTAATGCGCCGCTTATCGAAAGCCGTATGAAGGTTAAGTTAGAAAGGGCGCACGGCGGATGCCTTGGCACTAGGAGCCTATGAAGGACGGCACTAACACCGATATGCTTCGGGGAGCTGTAAGTAAGCATTGATCCGAAGATTTCCGAATGGGGAAACCCACTGCCCGTAATGGGGCAGTACGTTCACGTGAATACATAGCGTGAACGAGGCACACCCGGAGAACTGAAACATCTAAGTATCCGGAGGAAGAGAAAGAAAAATCGATTCCCTAAGTAGCGGCGAGCGAAACGGGAAGAGCCCAAACCAGGAAGCTTGCTTCCTGGGGTTGTAGGACACTCTATACGGAGTTACAAAGGGATGGATTAGACGAAGCGACCTGGAAAGGTCCGCCATAGCGGGTAAAAGCCCCGTAGTCGAAAGTCCATCCCCTCCAGAGTGGATCCTGAGTACGGCGGAACACGTGAAATTCCGTCGGAATCCGGGAGGACCATCTCCCAAGGCTAAATACTCCCTAGTGACCGATAGTGAACCAGTACCGTGAGGGAAAGGTGAAAAGCACCCCGGAAGGGGAGTGAAAGAGAACCTGAAACCGTGTGCCTACAAGTTGTCAGAGCCCGTTAATGGGTGATGGCGTGCCTTTTGTAGAATGAACCGGCGAGTTACGATTCCATGCAAGGTTAAGCAGAGAATGCGGAGCCGCAGCGAAAGCGAGTCTGAATAGGGCGAATGAGTATGGGGTCGTAGACCCGAAACCAGGTGATCTACCCATGTCCAGGGTGAAGGTAAGGTAACACTTACTGGAGGCCCGAACCCACGTACGTTGAAAAGTGCGGGGATGAGGTGTGGGTAGCGGTGAAATTCCAATCGAACCTGGAGATAGCTGGTTCTCTCCGAAATAGCTTTAGGGCTAGCCTCA
Organism: Sporosarcina sp. FSL W8-0480; assembly: GCF_037963765.1. Lineage (GTDB taxonomy): Bacteria > Bacillota > Bacilli > Bacillales_A > Planococcaceae > Sporosarcina. The sequence goes on from NZ_CP150166.1 coordinate 1,061,340, forward strand.
AACGAAAGAATCTCGGAGGTAGAGCACTGTTTGGACTAGGGGCCCATCCCGGGTTACCGAATTCAGACAAACTCCGAATGCCGATGATTTATGTTTGGGAGTCAGACTGCGGGTGATAAGATCCGTAGTCGAGAGGGAAACAGCCCAGACCGCCAGTTAAGGTCCCCAAGTATCCGTTAAGTGGAAAAGGATGTGGCGCTGCCCAGACAACCAGGATGTTGGCTTAGAAGCAGCCACCATTTAAAGAGTGCGTAATAGCTCACTGGTCGAGTGGCGCTGCGCCGAAAATGTACCGGGGCTAAACGGATCACCGAAACTGCGGATTGACACCTTTGGTGTCAGTGGTAGGAGAGCGTTCCAAGGGCGTCGAAGCCAGATCGTAAGGACTGGTGGAGCGCTTGGAAGTGAGAATGCCGGTATGAGTAGCGAAAGAAGGGTGAGAATCCCTTCCACCGAATGCCTAAGGTTTCCTGAGGAAGGCTCGTCCGCTCAGGGTTAGTCGGGACCTAAGTCGAGGCCGAAAGGCGTAGACGATGGAGAACAGGTTGATATTCCTGTACCACCTCCCCGCCGTTATCAGCAATGGGGGGACGCAGAAGGATAGGGTGAGCGCGCTGTTGGTCATGCGCGTCTAAGCAGTGAGGTGTGGAACGAGGCAAATCCCGTTCCTATAACATTGAGCTGTGACAGCAAGGGGAATTATCCCCGGAGTCCCTGATTTCACACTGCCAAGAAAAGCCTCTAGCGAGGCGGGAGGTGCCCGTACCGCAAACCGACACAGGTAGGCGAGGAGAGAATCCTAAGGTGATCGAGAGAACTCTCGTTAAGGAACTCGGCAAAATGACCCCGTAACTTCGGGAGAAGGGGTGCTCTGGTAGGGTGTTAAAGCCCGAGAGAGCCGCAGTGAATAGGCCCAGGCGACTGTTTAGCAAAAACACAGGTCTCTGCAAAACCGTAAGGTGACGTATAGGGGCTGACGCCTGCCCGGTGCTGGAAGGTTAAGAGGAGAGGTCAGCGCAAGCGAAGCTTTGAATTGAAGCCCCAGTAAACGGCGGCCGTAACTATAACGGTCCTAAGGTAGCGAAATTCCTTGTCGGGTAAGTTCCGACCCGCACGAAAGGCGTAACGATCTGGGCACTGTCTCAACGAGAGACTCGGTGAAATTATAATATGCGTGAAGATGCGCATTACCCGCGACAGGACGGAAAGACCCCGTGGAGCTTTACTGTAGCCTGATATTGAATTCCGGTGCAGCCTGTACAGGATAGGTAGGAGCCTTGGAATCCGGAGCGCCAGCTTCGGAGGAGGCAATGGTGGGATACTACCCTGGCTGTATTGGACTTCTAACCCTTGCCCGTGATCCGGGCAGGAGACAGTGTCAGGTGGGCAGTTTGACTGGGGCGGTCGCCTCCTAAAGTGTAACGGAGGCGCCCAAAGGTTCCCTCAGAATGGTTGGACATCATTCGTAGAGTGCAAAGGCATAAGGGAGCTTGACTGCGAGACCTACAAGTCGAGCAGGGTCGAAAGACGGGCTTAGTGATCCGGTGGTTCCGCATGGAAGGGCCATCGCTCAACGGATAAAAGCTACCCCGGGGATAACAGGCTTATCTCCCCCAAGAGTCCACATCGACGGGGAGGTTTGGCACCTCGATGTCGGCTCATCGCATCCTGGGGCTGTAGTCGGTCCCAAGGGTTGGGCTGTTCGCCCATTAAAGCGGTACGCGAGCTGGGTTCAGAACGTCGTGAGACAGTTCGGTCCCTATCCGTCGCGGGCGCAGGAAATTTGAGAGGAGCTGTCCTTAGTACGAGAGGACCGGGATGGACACACCGCTGGTGTACCAGTTGTCTTGCCAAAGGCATCGCTGGGTAGCTATGTGTGGACGGGATAAATGCTGAAAGCATCTAAGCATGAAGCCCCCCTCAAGATGAGATTTCCCATTACATTTGTAAGTAAGATCCCTCAAAGATGATGAGGTGGATAGGTCCGGGGTGGAAGCGTGGCGACACGTGCAGCTGACGGATACTAATCGATCGAGGACTTAACCTTAAAGTTATAAAGTACGGTTGAACTTGAAGTCGCAACAATGTCTCTTTTATCCAGTTTTGAACGAACAAGAATCGTTCTTACATAGTCTGGTGACGAAGGCGAAGAGGTCACACCCGTTCCCATCCCGAACACGGAAGTTAAGCTCTTCAGCGCCGATGGTAGTAGGGGGCTTCCCCCTGTGAGAGTAGGACGTCGCCGGGCAAAGGCCATCCCTGTGGGGGTGGTTTTTTTGTGTTTAATAATTAGTATTTATAAAACCTTTTAAGTGTAAAGGGCACTTGGCACAAAAGGGCAAGTGGAAAATAACAGGGATTGAACCGCGACTCGCGATAAATGATTTTTATTAAAAAAGGTGTTCAAGTGCTCAAGAATCCGGCCAGGTGCTCAAGAATCCTTATTTGCGCTCAAGAATCTGGTACGACGCTCAAGAATTCGTATTAGCGCTCAAGAATCTGGCCAGGTGCTCAAGAATCCTTATTTGCGCTCAAGAATCTGGTTCGACGCTCAAGAATTCGTATTCGCGCTCAAGAATCTGGCCAGGTGCTCAAGAATCCTTATTTGCGCTCAAGAATCTGGTACGACGCTCAAGAATTCGTATTCGCGCTCAAGAATCCGGCCAGGTGCTCAAGAATTCGTATTCGCGCTCAAGAATCCGGCCAGGTGCTCAAGAATCCTTATTTGCGCTCAAGAATCTGGTTCGACGCTCAAGAATTCGTATTCGCGCTCAAGAATCCGGCCAGGTGCTCAAGAATTCGTATTCGCGCTCAAGAATCCGGCCAGGCGCTCAACAATCTCATCCAGCGCTCAAGAATCCCGCCCTAAGCTAAACAATCCGCCTCCCGCGCCTTAAAGTTCATTTATCCATTTCCATCCTCTTCCACCACTATTAATTTCTTGAATTCCACTGTATTGAGCGTTAAGATGAAGGTCATCCTAGAAGAAGGGGGTTGACGAATAATGACTATGGTTCTTATCATCTTTGCAATTAATATCGTATATGTGACTTTCTTTACGGTACGTATGATTCTTACACTGAAAGGGTACAGGTATATTGCTGCTGCCGTAAGTATGGTTGAGGTAGTAATATATGTTGTCGGCCTTGGCTTAGTATTAGATAATCTGAATGAAATACAAAATATCATCGCATATGCTGTCGGTTATGGAATTGGTGTCATTATTGGATCAAAAATTGAGGAGAAACTTGCACTCGGTTATATTACCGTTAACGTGATCACCGCGGACATAGACTATGAAATGCCGAAATTATTACGTGAAAAAGGGTATGGTGTGACGGATTGGTCTGCGAATGGTTTAGAGGGTAGACGGTCATCGTTGCAGATTTTGACTCCGCGTAAGGATGAGTTGAAACTTTATGATACAATCAAACAGCTTGATCCAAAAGCATTTATTATTGCATATGAGCCAAAAACGATCCATGGAGGATTTTGGGTAAAGTCTGTTAGGAAAGGAAATTTGTTTAAATGAGTTCAAAAAAGAAAACGGTTTGGTTTGAAGTTGAAGAGGGTGAGACAATCGCTGAATGCTTGCAACGCCTCTCTGATGCCGGGTATTCGGTCGCTGGTCGAAAAGAAGAACCGGTTTTTAAGGAAGAGGCTGGAGAGTATGTCCCAATCCGTCAAGTTATTAAATTCAAAGGGATTTTAAGTGAATAGTTGTCCGAAATACGAACGATGAATAATTGGTGTTATTTATTGTTCGTATTTTTTATTGACGTAGTTAGTGTCAGTTGATATTATAAAGGTAGTAATAGAGGAACCCACATATATGCTGAGGAATTGGCTTCAGCGTTTCTACCAGGACACCGAAATGTCCGGACTATGCGGGAAAGCGAATTTAAGGATTTGGCGAGGAATGTACCATTCTAAAATGTGTACTATCTTCCAATCGTCATTTGAACTTTCATCCTTGAGTGAACTGCTTTCCATGTATGTGGAAAATGGTTTATTCAGGGATTTTTTCATTTCATTGAAGAGAAGGAGGAATTGTCTGTGGAACCGAAAGTCGGCGTCATCATGGGAAGTAAAAGTGATTGGGAAACGATGAAGCATGCTTGCGATATTTTGGATGAACTGAATGTGCCATTTGAAAAGAAAGTGGTCTCGGCACACCGAACACCTGATTATATGTTTGAGTATGCGGAACAGGCGCATGTAAGAGGAATTGAAGTCATTATCGCTGGTGCAGGCGGGGCAGCACATCTACCGGGAATGGTAGCTTCAAAGACTTTATTACCAGTCATCGGTGTTCCAGTTCAATCGAAAGCGTTAAACGGAATGGACTCATTGCTATCGATTGTCCAGATGCCTAACGGTGTTCCGGTCGCAACTGTGTCAATTGGCAAGGCAGGAGCAACGAATGCAGGCCTGCTTGCTGCACAGTTTTTAGCGGTGCATGATTCGGAACTTCGAGAGAGACTCCAAGGACGTCGAGAAAAAATGCGCGATGCGGCATTGGAAAGCAGCGGTGAATTGGAATGAAGACAATCTTACCAGGACAGACAATCGGAATAATAGGCGGAGGGCAGTTAGGCAGAATGATGGGACTCGCAGCGAAGGAAGCGGGTTTTCGTATAGCTGTGCTTGATCCTACGATGGATTCGCCTTGTGGGCAGATTGCAGATATCCGGATTGTCGCTCCCTATAATGATGAAACTGCCCTTGAAGAGCTTGGTGAAGTTAGCGATGTCATTACGTACGAGTTCGAAAATATAGATTATGATGGCTTAAAGCGACTTAGCGAAATCGCTTATGTGCCGCAAGGGGCCGAGCTTGTTAGAATTACCCAAAACAGAGCTACCGAAAAGTCGGAGATTAAGGCATCTGGCGCACCGGTTGCTAACTATGTGACAGCAGAAACGTTTGACGAGTTAAAGGGGAAAATTAATACAGCCGGTTTTCCTTGCATCGTGAAAACCACTTTCGGTGGATATGACGGCAAAGGGCAAGTGAAGCTTGATTCACCAAAAGACATTCATGAGGCGGAAAGTCTATTCGAACATTCATCATGCATCGCAGAGGCTTTCATCCCATTCACAAAAGAGATTTCAGTTATCATTCAACGGAATCCGGATGGGGAATCGTATTGCCTGCCAATCGCTGAAAACATTCATAAAGATCATATTTTACATGAATCGATTGTACCGGCAAGGGTGGGTCCTGAAGTTATTGCGCAGGCTGAGGCAGCCGCTAAACAGATTGCAGACCACCTTGAGCTTGTCGGAACATTGGCTGTAGAAATGTTTGTACTCGAAAATGATGAAATTATCATCAACGAATTGGCACCAAGGCCGCATAATTCGGGGCATTACTCGATCGAGGCGTGTAATGTATCGCAATTTCACCAGCATATCCGCGCGGTTTGTGGTTGGCCACTTCGAAAACCGAAGCTATGGGCGCCGTCCATTATGGTGAATGTATTAGGTGAGCATGTGGCTCCACTTAAAAAAGTTATCGTGAACTACCCGGATTGGTCCGTACATCTTTACGGTAAAGCGGAAGCGAAGGAAAAACGTAAAATGGGTCATGTGACAATCATGACGGATGATATTGAGAAAACGTTACAAGATATAGATTCTACAAGTATTTGGGCTTAATCTAACAAATTATACCGATTTCAATTGGGAGGAAACCAAAATGACAAAAGTTAAAGTTTACGTAACATTACGCGAAAGTGTTGTAGATCCACAAGGTATTGCTACGCAGGAGGCACTTGTCACGATGGGGTATGACGAAGTGGAAAGCGTACGTATTGGAAGGCTGATTGAACTTGAACTTGCAGGAACAGCTGCTGAAATCGAAACACGTGTGATGGAAATGTGCGATAAGCTTCTTGTCAATAAAGTGATTGAGAACTATAGCTTTGAAATCGGGGAGGTTGCGGGTAAATGAGGTTCGCCATTTTAACTTTTCCCGGATCCAGTTGTGAAGTGGATATGTTCCATGCAATAAGAAATGTTTTAGGTGAAGGTGCAGAAATCATCAGCCATAAAGATGCGGTTTTGGAAAATTACGATGCTGTCCTGATACCAACCGGAGCTTCGTACGGCGATTATTTACGCCCAGGTGCGCTTGCACAGAGCTCCAACTCAATTGTGAGTTTAAAGGCATTCGTAGACTCAGGGAAACCGGTTTTAGGTGTAGGGAATGGGTTCCAAATACTTGTAGAAGCTGGTATTTTACCGGGCGCTTTCTTGCGGAATAAAAGTTTGAAATTCAGAAGCGGTAAAGCGAAACTTGCTGTGCAAAATGCTTCGTCCCATTTCACAAGCAACTATGAACAAGGCCAACTTATTACAATTCCATTTGCCCATGAATTTGGCAATTATTATGTTGATCAAGTTACCGCGCAACTTTTGAAAGATACAAACAGAGTCGCATTTACATATGAAGATGGAAATGCGGACGGCAGTGTTGAAGATATCGCCGGTGTGTTGAATGAACAAGGCAATGTTCTTGGCATGATGCCCCTGCCTGAACGGGCAGTAGAAGAAATTATCGGTGGAACGGACGGATTGCCTTTATTCCAATCTATCATAAAGAACTGGAGTGAGAAGAATGTCAGCCATGCATGAACCTACAGCTCAGCAAATCAAAGATGAAAAATTGTACCGCCAAATGGGAATGACCGATGAGGAGTTCGAACGTGCAGTTGAAATGATCGGACGTCTTCCGAATTATACGGAAACAGGATTGTTCTCCGCTATGTGGTCTGAACATTGTTCTTACAAAAGCTCGAAGCCGGTATTGCGCAAATTCCCGACAGAAGGGGCACGTGTTTTGCAAGGTCCTGGGGAAGGGGCAGGAATCGTTGATATAGGGGACAATCAAGCGGCAGTATTCAAAATGGAATCACATAACTCCCCTTCGGCAATCGAGCCATTCATTGGTGCAGCTACTGGTGCAGGTGGTATCATTCGTGACGTATTCTCAATGGGTGCCCGTCCGGTAGCGCTCGTCAACTCGATGCGTTTCGGTGATTTAACGGATGCACGTGATCGTTATTTATTCGAACAGGCAGTTGCAGGGATTGCAAGTTACGGGAATACAATCGGGATTCCTACAGTGGCTGGGGAAGTCCAGTTCGATAATTGCTATTCGAAGCGTCCACTTGTTAACGCGATGGCTGTTGGTTTATTGAACCATGAGGATATTCAAAAAGGGCTTGCTTCCGGTGTCGGCAATACAGTTTTGTACGTCGGTGCGAAAACGGGCCGTGATGGGATTCACGGGGCAACGATGTCCTCATCCGAAGTTGCTGTCGATAAGGAAGCGGAACTTCCAGTTATGCAAGCAGGAGATCCGTATCTTGAAAAATTGCTTATGGAAGCATGTCTTGAACTTGTGAAGTCAGATGCGTTAATCGGAATTCAGGATATGGGAGCAGCGGGACTTACTTCTTCTTCTGCCGAGATGGCTTCAAAAGCTGGGTACGGGGTGGAACTGAATTTGGATCTTGTTCCGCAGCGTGAGGAAGGGATGACAGCATACGAGATGATGCTTTCTGAGTCCCAGGAGCGCATGCTTGTCGTAGTGAAGCAAGGGCGCGAAGAAGAAATCATTGAACTGTGCAAGAAATACGGTCTTGAAGCGGTTGCTATCGGAAAAGTGACGGACGATAAAATGCTTCGCCTCACTCATAAAGGTGAGGTAGTTGCAGAGATTTTAGCGGATATCCTTGCCGAAGATGCACCGGTTTATCATAAAGCATCTGAAGAACCTGCTTATTTCCGTGAATTCCAGCAAATCGAGAACACTGAGCCGGCGGTTGAAGATTTAAAAGAGACATTGACGTCTCTATTGAAACGCCCGACGATTGCATCGAAGGAATGGGTTTATAATCAATTCGATTCCCAAGCTCGTTCAAATACAGTCGTTGCACCTGGTTCTTCTGCTGGTGTCATCCGTGTGCAAGGAACGAATAAAGGACTTGCGATGACAGCAGATTGTAACTCTCGCTATATCTATCTGGACCCGGAAACAGGAGGCAAGATTGCGGTTGCTGAAGCATCGCGGAATCTAATTTGTTCTGGAGCGGAGCCAATCGCGGCAACAGATTGCTTGAATTTCGGTAGCCCAGATAAGCCGGAAGTGTTCTGGCAGATCGAGAAATCGGCTGACGGCATCGCTGAAGCTTGCCGCACACTAAATGCACCGATTATCGGGGGCAATGTGTCTATGTCGAATGAAGTGAATGGTGTGCCGGTTTACCCGACGCCGACAATGGGTTTGGTTGGGATCGTCCATGATTTGAACCAAGTGACGACGACTGAATTCAAGCAAGCGGGCGACGCTATTTATTTGATCGGCGAAACAGCAACAGAGTTCGGAGGCAGCGAACTTCAACAAATGGTTGAAGGCAGGATTTTCGGTAAGGTCCCTACTATTAATCTTGAAGTGGAAGCATCCCGCCAGCAAGCATTGCTAAAAGCGATTCAAAGCAAGCTTGTACAATCGGCGACAGACTTATCAGAAGGTGGCTTTGCAGTGGCGCTTTGTGAGAAGGCGTTTGATGCTGAAGGACTTGGTGCTGAAGTTTCTATTTCAGGCTCAGCTGTAACGGCCCTATTTAGTGAGACACAATCCCGCTTCCTTGTAACGGTAAAAGAGGAGCTTACGACTGCTTTTGAAGCGATTGTACAGGATGCAGTGAAGATCGGGACAGTAACAGCAGGAGATACCATCGTCATAAAAGGTGATAACGACGAAGTATTAATCGATGGGTCGGTGGATGAATTCCGTTCTGCTTGGAGAGGGGCAATTCCATGCTTGCTGAACTCAGAGGCCTAAACGAGGAATGTGGCGTATTCGGCATTTGGGGCCATGAAGAAGCATCGCAACTCACGTATTATGGCTTGCATGCATTGCAGCATCGCGGTCAGGAAGGCGCCGGGATTGCGACGAAGAATGGTAAAGGGTTGCTAGTAAAAAAAGGCGAAGGCCTTGTCAATGAAGTATTCTCTGGTGATGCTCTTAAAGGGTTGACAGGTCATAGCGCAATCGGGCAAGTCAGGTACACGACGGAAGAAGGAAGGGGAGCGGAGAACGTACAGCCGCTCGTCTTCCGTTCTACGACTGGAAGCATGGCGATTGCGCATAACGGGAACTTGATCAATGCACAGGAATTAAAGGAAAGTCTCGAAAAGCAAGGCAGCATTTTTCAAACGACATCCGATACGGAAGTGTTAGCGCATTTAATCAAAAAGAGTGGCAGAGGAGCGTTAACACAACGAGATCGTGTGAAAAAGGCGCTTTCAATGTTAAAAGGTGCCTTCGCATTCGTCTTGTTGACGGAAGAAGGACTGCTAATTGCACAGGATCCAAATGCTATGCGACCACTATCTCTTGGGAAGTTGGGAGATGCGTGGGTCGTTGCATCAGAGACTTGTGCATTCGATTTGATCGGCGCAGAAACAATTAGATCGGTTGAACCTGGCGAATTAATCATTATTAATGACAAAGGCTTGCAATCCGACCGATTTGCCGAAGCTGGAGATCGTGCGATGTGTTCGATGGAATATGTCTATTTTTCAAGACCCGATTCAGATATTGACGGCATTAATATCCATATGGCACGGAAGCGATGCGGTAAACAACTTGCAAAAGAAGTGAAGATTGAAGCGGACGTCGTTACGGGCGTTCCCGATTCAAGCATTTCAGCAGCTATCGGATTTTCCGAAGAAAGCGGAATTCCATATGAATTAGGATTGATTAAAAATAGATATGTCGGCAGGACGTTTATCCAACCGACACAAGCAATGCGTGAGAGAGGCGTAAAGTTGAAACTTTCGCCAGTCCATCAAGTTGTCGCAGGAAAACGAGTCGTCATGGTGGATGATTCGATTGTACGTGGAACGACGTCGAAACGGATTGTCAAAATGTTGAGGGATGCAGGGGCGACGGAAGTCCATGTCGTCATCGCAGCTCCTCCATTGGTCAGTCCTTGCTTTTATGGAGTAGACATCAGTACGGATTCGGAACTGATTGCAACAAACCGTTCGGTTGATGAAGTCCGTGATTTGATCGATGCTGATTCACTGACCTTCCTTTCAACGGAAGGAATGTTGAAGGCAATCGGTAGATCTCCAGAAATGAAGAACTGCGGACAATGTCTCGCTTGCTTTACGGGCGAATACCCGACGGAGATTTATGCAGACACAGTTTTGCCGCATGAAAAGGAGCTCGCACGGTAAAAGTACCTTAGGAGTTCTCGTTTAGCGGGAAAGAGTTCTCATTTCGACGTATGGAGTTCTCGTTAACCCGGAAAGAGTTCTCGTTCCGGTGCTTGGAGTTCTCGTTAACCCGGAAAGAGTTCTCGTTCCAGCGCTTGAAGTTCTCGTTTAACGGGAAAGAGTTCTCATAAGAACAGCGTCAATCATTTACGAAAAAGCACATTCATTCTAAAAGGAGGACATTCCATGTCTAAGGCGTATGAAAAGGCGGGAGTCAATATCGAAGCGGGCTACGAATCTGTGGAACGCATGAAATCACATGTCGCTCGCACTGCACGTAAGGGTGTCGCGGGTGCATTTGGCGGTTTCGGAGGGATGTTCGATCTATCGGAACTTAACTATAAAGAACCAGTGTTAATTTCCGGAACAGATGGTGTCGGTACAAAACTGAAATTGGCGTTTCTTGCAGATAAGCATGACACAATCGGCATCGACTGCGTCGCGATGTGTGTGAACGATATTGTCGCGCAAGGAGCAGAACCGCTATACTTCCTGGATTATATCGCACTTGGCAAGGCAGTTCCTGCAAAAGTAGAGGCAATTGTCAAAGGGATTGCTGATGGATGCGTTCAATCCGGAGCTGCATTAATTGGCGGGGAGACGGCAGAAATGCCGGGCCTCTACGCTGCTGATGAGTATGACTTGGCAGGGTTTGCGGTAGGTGCATGTGAAAAAAGTAAAGTCGTTACTGGCGAAAAAGTGGAAGAAGGGGACGTTCTTGTCGGAATCGCATCAAGCGGCATCCATTCGAATGGTTTTTCCCTCGTTCGGAAAATCGTCTTGGAAGACCAAGGATACGAGATTGACCAGTATATCGCTGGATTCGAAGAACTTGGCAAAGTGGGGCAGGCATTGCTCGAGCCGACAAAGATTTATGCAAAGCCCGTCATGCAAATTCACGAAGAGCTTGACGTTCATTCAATGGGCCATATAACAGGTGGGGGTTTCTATGAAAATCTACCAAGAATGTTTGGCGAAGGTTTCGGAGTGGAAATAAATCTTGGTTCTTGGCCAGTTCTTCCAGTGTTTAAAATGTTGAAGGCAAAAGGCGAACTATCTGATAAAGATCTGTATAGCGTTTTTAATATGGGCATTGGATTTGTCATCGCTCTTCCAGCAGATCAGGCGAAACGCGCAATCCAGATTGCGGCTGAGCATAATGAAGAGGCATTTGAAATTGGTCGTGTCGTCAAAGGAGAAGGGGTCAATTTCATCGGCAACCATGATGGGAGCCTAAATTAATGAATGGTAAAACAAAGATTGCCGTTTTCGCATCGGGCAGCGGGAGCAATTTTGAAGCGCTTGAATTTGCATGCCGTGAAGGGGAGCTTGATGCAGAAATCACACTTGTCATGACTGATAAGCCCGCTTCCTTCGTAGTAGAACGGGCAAGGCAAACGGATATACGGACTGTCGCTTTGGAACCGAAAGCATTCCCTTCAAAGCAGGCATTTGAAGAGGCGTTAATCGCCATTTTACAGGATGAGGGTGTTGAATGGATTGTGTTGGCGGGTTATATGAGGCTGATTGGCCCGACATTGCTTGCCGCGTATCCTTCACGCATTGTGAATATCCATCCTTCCTTGTTGCCGTCCTTCCCGGGCAAGGACGCTATTGGCCAAGCGATTGCTCACGGTGTAAAAGTGACAGGGGTCACTGTCCATCTTGTGGATGAAGGAATGGATACCGGTCCAATTTTGGCGCAAGCTCCAGTCCAGGTAGTGGATGGTAATCCTGAATTGACCGCTAAAGCAATACATGCGGTTGAACACGTTCTTTATAAAGAGACGTTACAGTCACTGTTTACCAGTGAAACAAAGAGCAAAGCTTGAATGTTGAAGAAAGGTCCATTCTTCTGCGTTCAAGGTCCATTAATTGCGGATCAAGGTCCATTCATCTGCGTTTAAGGTCCATTCTTCTGCGTTTAAGGTCCATTCCCGTGCATACAAGGTCCATTACTAAACAACGCAACATCTTATTACAAAATCGGAGGGAACCACTCGTGAAAAAACGTGCATTACTCAGTGTTTCAGACAAGAGCGGTATATTGGAATTCGCCAAAGAGCTCGCGAAACTCGATTATGAAATTCTATCAACAGGCGGAACGATGAAGCATCTGAAAGAAAACGGAGTCGCAGTAATAGCGGTTGACGAAGTGACAGGCTTCCCTGAAATCATGGAAGGCCGTGTCAAAACACTAAATCCACTGATTCACGGTGGTCTCCTTGCAAAGCAAGACGATCCGCAACATCAGAAACAAATGACTGAACACGGCATCCAGCCGATCCATATCGTTTGCGTCAATCTCTATCCGTTCAAAGAAACAATCTCTAAACCAAACGTTTCTGTTGAAGACGCTATCGAGAACATCGATATCGGCGGTCCGGCAATGCTCCGTGCGTCTGCGAAAAACCATGCATATGTAACCGTAATTGTTGATGCAACTGATTATGCACAAGTACTTGAAGAGTTAAATGCAGAAGGACAGACGACCCATGAAACACGCCGTCGCCTTGCCGCTAAAGTTTTCCGCCATACAGCAGCATATGATGCACTTATTTCAGGCTATCTAACTGACCTTTCAGGTGAGGAGTTCCCTGAGCAGATCACATTTACATATGAGTTAAAGCAGCCGCTACGTTACGGGGAAAACCCGCATCAAAAAGCAGCATTTTATAGTCGTCCGTTGGGTTCCGATTTCTCCATCGCCAACGCTACGCAATTGCATGGCAAGGAACTTTCCTATAATAATATCCAGGATGCGAATGCAGCGATCCAAATCGTCAAGGAATTCGAGCAACCTGCCGCTGTTGCAGTGAAGCATATGAATCCTTGTGGTGTCGGAACTGGAGCAACTATTGAGGAAGCATTCGATAAAGCATACGAAGCTGACCGGACATCCATTTTCGGAGGCATCATCGCTCTAAACCGCGAAGTGGACGCGCAAACGGCAGAACAACTATCAGGAATTTTCCTTGAAATCATCATCGCTCCTTCATTCACAGAAGACGCGATTGCAATCTTGACAAAAAAGAAGAACATTCGTCTACTGACAATTCCGTTTGATCAACATAAAAAAGACAATTGGAATTCCGTGTCTGTAGAAGGTGGCCTATTACTTCAAGAACCAGATACATTCGGCTTCAAGGATGCGGAAATTCAAGTAGTCACAGATAGAGAGCCGACGGAGGCTGAATGGGAAGCACTGAAGTTAGGTTGGGCAGTTGTGAAGCATGTTAAATCGAATGCAATTGTGGTTACAGATTCGTCAAGGACACTCGGAGTCGGGGCTGGACAGATGAACCGTGTCGGGGCCGCGAATATCGCCCTCACTCAATCTGGAGAATTGGCGAAAGGTGCTGCGCTTGCATCCGATGCGTTCTTCCCGATGGATGATACGGTTGAAGCGGCTGCAAAAGCTGGCGTTACCGCAATTATCCAGCCAGGTGGTTCTGTCAAAGATGAAGATTCCATTAAAAAAGCGAATGAACACGGAATTACAATGGTGTTTACTGGCATTCGTCATTTCAAACATTAAGGGGGATATTAAAAATGAAAGTACTTGTCATTGGCAGTGGGGGCCGTGAGCATGCGATAGCTCGCCAATTCAATAATTCACCGTCCGTGGCTAAAGTGTATGTCGCTCCAGGCAATGACGGCATGAAAAACGATGCTGAATGTGTAGCCATTTCTGCAGCTGATTTTGAGGCACTTGCATCTTTCGCCGAAGAGCAACAGATTGACCTCACATTTGTTGGACCCGAACAACCCTTATCGGAAGGAATCGTTGATTATTTCACTACGAGGGGGTTGAGGATTTTCGGTCCAACAAAGGCGGCAGCTCAAATTGAAGGCAGCAAGTCCTTTGCAAAGGCGCTCATGAAAAAGTATGAGATCCCAACGGCCGCATATGAAACATTCACCGATGCCGAGGCGGCTAAAGCCTATATTCGAAAGCAAGGTGCACCGATTGTCGTGAAAGCGGATGGACTTGCAGCGGGTAAAGGGGTTATTGTCGCGACAACTGAGGAAGAAGCGATTGAAGCTGTTGAAGATATGATTGGCAATCAAAAATTCGGAGAGTCCTCTTCGAAAGTTGTCATAGAAGAATTCCTCGATGGAGAAGAATTCTCTTACATGTCATTCGTCCATAATGGCCAAATTTACCCAATGCCGATTGCGCAAGACCATAAACGAGCCTTTGATGGTGATGAAGGGCCAAATACTGGTGGAATGGGGGCATATTCTCCAGTTCCGCAAATTCCTGATCATGTCGTTGAAGAAGCACTTGAAAAAGTCGTCATTCCGACTGTTCGCGCGATGGATGAAGAAGGTACGCCTTTTACAGGAATCCTTTACGCTGGGCTTATCCTTACGCAGGGTGGTCCAAAAGTTATTGAATTTAATGCACGGTTCGGTGATCCGGAAACGCAAGTCGTCCTTCCGCGAATGGCTTCCGACTTCGGTGATTTCATGACTGCACTAATGGATGAAAGACAATTCGATTTAAAGTGGCATGACGATGCAATCTTAGGTGTTGTCGTAGCATCTGACGGTTATCCGGGCGATGTCATAAATGGCGCTGAATTACCGGATTTAAAGAAGCTTGAAGGACTGGAAATCTTCCATGCGGGAACGAAATTACAAGACGGTCACTTCATCGGCAACGGCGGTCGTGTTCTCCTTGTAACTTCAAAAGCCGAAACATTAAAAGAAGCACAGTCAAAAGTGTACGAAGGGCTAAATCAGCTTGAATGGAACGGGTTTTTCTATCGGACGGATATTGGTTGGAGGACATTCAGCTAATAAAAAATCAGACCACCGCAAACGAGTGGTCTGTTTTTGTTTATTATTCAACCGCACCGACACCCTTCAATTTAACATCCACCATGACATTAAATTCAATTTCCGGATATATCCGATTCCATTCCTCCATTAATCCATCACGTGACAACCTTGTAGCGCGATAACGTAAGCCGAATCCAAATGGATCGACTTTGTTTTCCTGCAGCTTTGTCAGTAATTCCAGCACCTCTTTTTTAATATCCTCAGCCGCTATTTCGTCGTACTTCTCTAGTTCTTCAATACTCAAACGCTTATTCGACTCACCGATTATACCAACCTTGGTTATCTTCATATCAATCCTTGGTGCGCCTTCATCCAAGACGATTTTATATTTCATCTTCACTTCATCAATGTTTAATATGAAAAGCCAACCATTTTCCTTAACTTTGTAACTAAAACCGCTTGCATGGTAAAGTAAGGAATTTAAATACTTCGTTTCCATCATTGTCAATCTGACCGGTTCTTCCTTATCTTTTAGGACGACTGACTTATTGATAATGAAGGTGTGATTCTCTTTATCTACTTCTACGAGGGGTAAAACTGTGTGGATGCCTTGGCTAAGTACTTCACGTCTGAATCTAAAAAGAAAATTAGTTATTACGTACGGACTGTCGGTGCCGTTGTAACCGAAGAAGTTATGTAATGAGACGGACGCGGGTGCTTCGGTAATAGGCTCAAAGGAAATAATGTCTTTCGCTGATTCCTCAGCAACACCGACATAGGAAATCATTTGGATATCTCCTCGCCTTGTGAAATAATCCATAAATGTTTCCAAGTCTTGTGAAAGTAACTTTTCGTTAATAATAATGACTTTGTTATGTCCGAACTCTAAAACTTTATCGACTTGGGCTCTCATATCATGGATCGCCTCGGCAACCGACTCGGAATCATGTGTAAGATACGCATAAACTGGAGTTTCCTGTTGTTTGATAGACCCGATTGGTTGAGCAAGCTTTAATGTTACTTGGAACCCGTTTTTCACCTTGTCGGAAGGGTCAATGCCTATACCGACTACCAAGATCCTTTTGTCGATATCCTTAAATGCACAACCGGCTTGGAAAAGGAGGCTTAGGGTCAATAGAAGGAAGAAAAATGTTTGACTCATTTTTTTACTTCGGGACATGATTTAGCCCTCCTTTTTGCATAAAGTAAACATCCAATCAGGATAACTAAAATGGCAGGTAATAGATACATGTCAAAATAATATGCTGACTTGAACAGCGTCTCTCCTGTAAACATTTTTGTAGCGATCATTGCGATTACCCAGAAAACAAGAGCATAAATAGGAAGTTTCAATTTAAATGATTTCCACTTTAGCCTATTAAAGTTAAAGATACTTTCAAACAAATGCATGGATACATGCCAATGTATTATGATGCTCAAGACCGAGATGGCTAGGAAGGCGCCTATGAATATAAAAACAACCCGTTCAATGAGCCCGAATTTCATCCTCATCGAATCACTTGTCATAATCCAAGGGTAGGGTACATTTTCAAGTGCTTCAAATCCACTTAGGCCGATTGGAAGTAAATAGGTTGTCATGATGATGAAAAAACAGATGAGCGTTAAAAGTGCCATCGCTTTACGAGAAGGCTTTCTCAAATCTGTAAAATAACGATTAAAAACAATTAAATTTGCAATGCCGATAGTAACATAAAGGGCTGTCGTAAAAGAGCGGTAACTAGGTAAGTGGTTAATATGCATAATGGCTATCCGTACATAATCCCAATCAAAATCCTTATCAAGATACCCTTTCAGTTGTACAAACAGAATCAAAGGCACTACTAAAACAACAAGTATTTCAGAAGTAAATAAAATACTTTTAGTTTGCATGAAGACCCCGTATGTGATTATAGCTGCAAAGGAAAGAACGATTAAGTAAATAGACATTTCAGGCGTCAAAAAACGGATGATGATAAAAACATACGTGATAAGGGTGATAAGTCCGGCTCCATACCAAGATATAGAAAGGAAAAGAATAATTGGTGTTGAAATCCATTTCGGCATGCAACTATTGAGAATTTCGGGAAGAGTCATACCCGGGAAATGGCTGAACAAGGAAATAAGAAAATACGTAAAGATCATACCGACGGCAATCGCAAGAAACAACGAATTCAATACTCCCTGTGTATTATCTAAAATGAATGTTCTTGGAGTTGTAGATACCATATTGGTCAGGAGATTGATAAGTATCAAGTAAAATAAGAAACGGCTCATTTATTTTCCACCTTTAGTTCCTGTTTCCAACCCTGCCATGTAATCTTTAAAAAAGGAACTCCAAAACTATTTTTGTTCACCACTATCATTATCATTCCTATGAAGCCTACCAATAACCCGACCATACCAAATAATGCTGTGTAAATTAACAAAATGACTCGACTTACCCGTATTGCAAAACTCATTTCTGTGAGTGGGATGACAAACGTTGAAATTGCAACTGCAGATGTAATAATGATCATAATTGTTGAAGTGAGGGCTGCTTCTGTTGCGGCTGACCCTAATATCAAGCCTCCAACAGTGGTCGCCGTTCCACTAATCGACTTTGGTAAACGCATGCTTGCTTCGATTAAAAGCTCTAGGAAAAACAACATAAACAATACCTCAACGAATGAAGGATAAGGAACACCGATTCTGCCCCCCGCTACAGTCAGCGCCAGTTCTACCCTTAAAATATCAGGGGAGTATGATGTCATCGCTATATATAGGCTTGGTAGCAAAAGACATATAAATAAACCTAAATACCTTAATAAATTCATATATAATGAAATGCCAAAGACGTGATAGCTATCCTCCATAGATATCATGAAGTCAAAAAAGACAACTGGCGCGACAATGACATTGGGACTTCCATCGATTGCAATGATAACTTTTCCGGCAACTAAATTATAGATGATGCGATCGGGACGTTCGGTTACAATCGTCGTAGGAATAAGGTTAAACTTCCCTTTATTTAGGAAATGCTGTAGATCAGCTGCCGATTGAAATAAAATTGAATCGAATTCTTCAAGTCTTTTTTTGACTCTCTGAAGAACTTCTTCGTCGACACGATTGACATCATAAAGCAAAGCGATTTTACGATTTGCAATATCTTTCAATTTCATGGATTCGATTTTTAAAGAAGCATTATTATAGCGTTGCGAGATAATATTCATAGTTGTTTCAATATCCTCGCTCAATGCAAGTTGAGGGCCGTGAATCGTAGGTTCAATGACTGTTGTTTGGACCTCATCGTATTTGACAAAGCGGAAATCCAAAAAAAACATATTGTCAGATACCGCTATTAGTACATATCCAGCTGTCAGTTTGGTGAGTAAATCATCTTTATCAGGCATTGATTCTTTAATTGGCAATGATTGAACATATGATTGAAAGTCTTCCTCCGAACTCATCTCGAAAAAGGGTCTAATGATTGTCTGTTGTAATTTATCTCCATCGGAGACTGTTTTTAAATAGAAAAGAAATGCCGATTGACCTTTTATCTGTAGTTCTGTTTGAACGATATCTTCAGATGGCTCAAATTCTTGTGAGAGTTCGTTGAACAAAGAAGGTGTTGCCTTTTTTTCAGTCATTTCAACTCTCCTTTATTTCTAAAGCATAGTAAAAAGTTTGATCTTAGAATCCCCGAAAAAGAATAATTGATACATTAATGTTTATAACAGACGGAAATACTCTATGTTTCGTCAGGATGCTATGCTACGATAAAGTAAATAGAATTCTTCAAATAAGGAGTATATCAATATGTGGAGTCAACATGAGGTTCAACAGCAACTTGGGATTATAAACGGTAAAAAAGCACCCGATCTAATTATTAAAAATGCGACGTACCTTCATTCGATATTCAAGAAGTGGATGGAAGGGAATATATGGATTTCTGGCGACCGGATTGTTTATGTAGGCAGCAGGATGCCAGCAATGTCAGAAGGGACTGAAATCGTGGACGCTGCGGGTAAAAAAGTCGTCCCTGGCTATATCGAACCACATGTCCATCCTTTCCAGCTATATAATCCGGAAACATTTGCAGAGTATGCGGGCCGACTTGGGACGACGACGTTCCTATCGGATAATCTGACGTTTTTCATGCTCTTAGGGAATGAAAAGGCTTTCAAAGTGATCGAACAACTGCACAAGCTGCCATTCTCGTTCTATTGGTGGGCAAGATTTGATTCACAAACGGTTTTGCAAAATGAAAGAGAAATGTTCAACCTTGATGCGATTTCAGAATGGTTGAAACGCGATGATGTCCTGATGGGCGGGGAATTGACTGGGTGGCCACGTCTCATGAATGGAGATCCGGATATTACGGCATCCGTCATTGCTGCAAAAAAGGCGGGTAAAAAAATCGAAGGACACTTCCCTGGCTCTTCCGAAAGAACGCTTGCGAAAATGAAATTGTTAGGTGTCGATGGCGATCACGAATCGATGACAGTTGAGGAAGTGGAAGCGCGCCTACTTCATGGGTTTGCAGTGACACTCCGCCATTCATCGATTCGACCGGATTTGCCAGATTTATTAAGAGGAATCATTGAAAAAGGGCATGATATTTTCGATCATTTGATGATGACAACGGATGGCTCCACGCCTTCATTCCATACGGATGGCGTCATGGATAAATGCATTCAAGTCGCGCTCGATGCAGGCTTTAACCCAGTAGATGCCTATTTAATGGCCTCCTATAATGTCGCACGTTATTATGATGTCGCCGATTTGCATGGTGTAATTGCAACTGGTAGATACGCGACGCTTAACTTCCTTGAGGATGAATATAATCCTGTTCCGACGGATGTCCTATCGAAAGGCAAGTGGCTGCTACGGAACAACGAACCAACAGAACCGTTCAAGAAAGTGGATTGGTCGACTGTTCCTGATTTCAATCTTGACTTTGACTTGGATGAAAAGGATTTCGAATTTAAACATTCAGTGGGGATTGAAATGGTGAATGATGTCATAACAAAACCATATGAGGTGACAATTGACCTCTCAGTGGACAAGTTGTCTGGCGAACATGACGAAAGCTTCCTTATGCTCATCGATCGGAATGGAAAATGGCGAGTTAATACGGTCATTAAAGGATTTGCCGATCATGTGCAAGGCTTTGCGACCTCTTATTCCAATACAGGAGATATCATCTTGGTAGGAAAAGATAAGCAAGAAATGCTCCATGCATTCCATGAAATGAAAAAAATGCAGGGTGGGATGGTGTTGCATGAAAATGGAAGTGTAGCAGCATCAATACCACTTCCAATCGGTGGAGGATTGTCAGCAGAAAATGTCGAAGTATTGATTGAACAGGAACTGAAATTGAAAAAAGCACTCTCGGAACGGGGATATACACATGGGGATGCGGTATATACATTCCTATTCCTACAATCTACACATTTGCCATACGTACGTGCAACCCAAAAAGGGCTTTATAATGTCATGAAGAACGAAGTAATCATTCCATCTTTGGAAAGATAGGAGGAAGTAATGAAGGGGAAAATGAGGGGATGGCTTTTAGGGATGGCCATTTTGTTGCTGTTGCTGTCTGCGTGTTCAAAGGATGAAAAGGTGGGTGCGGAGGAGAAAAATCCAGAGCCTTCAGAAAGTGATGAAGTTGAAGAAGTAGTAGAGGAAACCGATGAAGAGGATGATATGAATGGATTGCTCCGTTTTCAATCTCCATTCACCGGGGTGTTAACAGAGGAAGAAAATTGGGCGAGACCCGTCCTTGCAACCATCAACAACCATCCGGCTGCAAGGCCCCAATCGGGAATCAGCGAGGCGGATGTCGTATATGAATTTCTTGCTGAAGGAAATATGACCCGCTTCTTGGCATTATTCCAAAGTGAACTGCCGGAAACGGTAGGGCCAATCCGAAGTGCACGTGATTATTTCGTCTATTTGGCGAAAGGAATGGACGCATTTTACGTGGCACATGGTTACAGTCCGGATGCACAAAAACTTTTAGCTAGTCGTTATGTCGATCATGTGAATGGCATGCAGTATGACGGGACTTTATTCAAAAGATCATCGGACAGAAAAGCACCACATAATTCCTATATTAGCGGAGAGAATATCCAATCAGCTATGGAAAAAACAAATTCATCTACAGAAATTGACAAGGTTCCAGAGTTTTCCTTCCATGATTCAGTCGAGGATGCAAGAGTTGGGGATATTGCAACAATGATTGACATTCGTTTCAGTTCGGATAAAAATTTCATATCTACATTCTCATATGATCCGGAAAATGCAACGTATGACCGGATGGTAAATGGCATCAAAACAATTGATAAATTGAATGACACGCCAGTTGGAGTTTCCAATGTGCTCGTTCTTGAAGCAGCTCATCGCACAATCGATAGCGTAGGCAGACTGGCAATCGATATTGAAAGTGGCGGAAAAGCTATTCTGTTCCAGGCGGGTATTGCCAAAGAATTGGAATGGAAGAATATCGATGGTTTTTTAGTACCTTTCGAAAATGGTGCCCCAGCTAAATTAGTCCCTGGAAGAACGTGGGTTCACATTCTTCCAACTTCAGGAATATCAAAATCGGTCACTTATACTCCTTGAACGAACGATAGGAAATAGGGGGGAACAAGCATGCAAATAAATAAAATCCGAAGCGAGCAGACGGACAAGTTATTCAAAGCCATATTGGAACTGAAGGACCTCGAAGAATGCTATATGTTTTTTGATGATCTCTCCACAATGAGTGAATTGCAATCGATGGCTCAGCGGTTGGAAGTGGCACATGCGTTGAAACAGAAAAAGACATACGATCGAATCCAAAACGAAACCGGAGCAAGTACAGCGACAATTTCACGTGTCAGACGTTGTGTTGACTACGGTTCGGGGGGCTACAACACCGTGTTGAATCGTCTCTACCCGGAGCTCGTCGAAAATAGCGAGAAGAAGTGAACAGGCGGAGAAACGTTCCGCCTGTTTTTTTGGTATACTGAGGGATAGAAGAAAACAACGTAATTTGACGGATTAGGTGGTAAAACAATGGATTATAAACAATGGCGCCACGCCTTTAAATTGGACCCAGCTAAAACTTTAACGGAAGATGTACTTGAAAGACTTGCCGAATCGGGAACGGACGGTATTATCGTAGGTGGTACGGACGGTGTCACACTCGAAAACGTCCTTGATTTATTGGCACGTATTCGAAGATTTTCCGTTCCAGTCGCCCTTGAAGTATCGACCGTCGAATCGGTCACGCCGGGATTCGACTATTATTTCATCCCGACCGTATTGAATTCCACAAAAACGGAATGGATCAACGGAATCCACCACGCTGCCTTAAAGGAATACGGCCATATGATGAACTGGGATGAAATAATTACTGAAGGCTATTGCATCCTTAACACAGATTGCAAAGCAGCAAAACTTACCGGAGTGGAGGAAGCACCAGATGAAGAAGATGTCATCGCATACGCCCGTATGGCAGAACACCTCTTCAACCTACCGGTCTTCTATATCGAATATAGTGGAACATACGGAGACAAAGAAATCGTAAAAGCTGCCGCACGTGTCCTGAAAAACACACAACTATTCTACGGCGGAGGCATCCGAAACGCAGAACAAGCCAAAGAAATGGCCTCCATCGCCCAAACAATCATAGTAGGCAACATCATCTACGAAGACTTAAAAGCAGCCCTATCAACAGTAGAAGCTGTAAAATCAGTAATCATTCATTAATTATTTATTGCACTATTAGTATTAGCAATCTACGTTGATTGAAGCGTAGGGCGGCGACTCCAGAGGGATCAGCACGAGCTGAAGACCCCGCAACGAAGCGAAGCGCAGTGAGGAGGCTGAAGCCGTGCCCCTCGGAAAGCGTCCGCCCGAAGCGGAAATCAACAGTATTACTTATTAGGTTTATAAGCTATAATAAAGAACAAACGTTCCACGAAAGGCGGGAATCCTTTTGAATGAAATAGCAGCAGACTTGCTTGTCGGCATGAACCCCGAACAAGCCCGCGCAGTAAAAAAAACCGAAGGCCCACTCCTCATCATGGCAGGAGCAGGCTCAGGCAAAACAAGAGTACTCACGCATCGCATCGCCTACTTGATCGTCGAAAAAAATGTCTACCCTTCAAACATATTAGCCATCACATTCACAAACAAAGCAGCAAGAGAAATGCGCGAACGGATCGACGGCCTCTTAGGACCGGGAACAGGCGAACGAATGTGGGTATCCACATTTCACTCAATGTGCGTACGTATATTACGAAGAGACATCGATCGGATCGGAATCGCAAAAAGCTTCTCCATCCTTGATGCATCCGACCAACTGACTGTCATCAAAAACGTACTGAAAGAACGAAACATCGATCAGAAACAATACGACCCACGCGCAATGCTTGGAGCAATCAGCTCAGCAAAAAATGAATGCATCGATGCGGAAACATATAAGGGACAAATCAATCCGCATAACCCGTACGAAAAGACAATCGCAACTGTCTACGAAGGGTATACGAAGAAACTTCGTCAAAACCAATCACTTGACTTTGACGACCTCATCATGATGACTCTCAAACTATTTGAACGCGTACCGGAAGTCCTCGAATTTTATCAAAATAAATTCCAATATATCCATGTTGATGAGTATCAAGATACGAATAATGCTCAATACAGACTTGTTAAAATGTTGGCATCGAAATTCCGTAATCTATGTGTAGTCGGTGATTCGGACCAGTCCATCTACAGATGGCGTGGTGCAGATATCGGCAATATCCTTTCATTCGAAAAGGATTATAAAGAAGCAACCGTCATTCTTTTGGAGCAAAACTATCGATCGACGAAAAACATTCTGAAGGCCGCGAACGATGTAATCCAAAACAACCGCAGCAGATACGATAAGAAATTACGGACTGACAACGAAGAAGGTAATTCAATTACCGTCTATAAGGCTTCTGACGAGAGGGATGAATCCCAATTTATCGTACAAAGGATCATCGAGTTGAAGGAAAGTGAAAATCTCCGACTGGATCAGTTCGCGATATTGTACAGAACAAATGCGCAGTCCCGTATGATTGAGGAATACCTTGTGAAATCCAATTTGGACTACACGATTGTCGGGGGGACGAAGTTCTATGACCGAAAAGAAATTAAGGATTTATTGGCTTACTTGAAATTAATTGCGAATAACGACGATGATTTGGCGCTTGCAAGGATCATCAATGAGCCGAAACGGAGCATTGGAGCAACATCATTCGACAGAATGGCGCAATTTGCGATAGAAAACGATCGTTCAATCTTTGATGCTTTACAGGAAGTGCATTTCATGGGGCTGACAGCAAGAGCGGCGAATGAAGCAGTGAAGTTCAGGGATATGATCCATGGATTCACACAAATGCAGGAGTATTTGTCGGTCACAGAGTTAGTTGAACAAGTGTTAGAAAAGACAGGCTATAAGGAAATGCTAATACGAGAAAAAACAATCGAGTCGGAAAGTCGATTGGAAAATATCGAGGAATTCCTTTCCGTTACGGAAGCATTTGAAAAAAGAGCGGAGGAAGAGGGGGATCGTTCGCTTGTTGCCTTCCTGACAGATCTTGCGCTAATTGCAGACATAGATTCATTGGATAAAGAAGAGAACCAAACATCTGAAAAAATCGTCCTTATGACGATGCATGCAGCAAAAGGACTTGAATTTCCAGTCGTATTTGTTATTGGGATGGAAGAGAATATCTTCCCTCACTCAAGATCGATTGGGGATGATGAAGAGATGGAAGAGGAGCGCAGACTTGCGTATGTTGCAATTACGAGGGCGGAGCGTATGCTTTACCTGACTTGCGCGTCATACAGGACGTTGTTTGGACGTTCGAATTTTAATAATCCATCACGTTTCATTGCGGAAATTTCTGATGATATTATTGAAGTGCAATCGAATAACAATCAAGGCTTTTCATTTGGAGGGTCAAGAAGAACGGAAATGCCTGTTCGACCCGCAGTCAAAAAGCCGGTTTATCAATCAAGTGGTGGAGAGAAAATGGGCTGGAAAGCGGGCGACAAGGCGACCCATAAAACTTGGGGTACCGGCATGGTCGTCAGCGTAAAAGGAAAGGAAGACGATCTTGAACTAGATATCGCATTCCCGGAACCAGTCGGCATCAAGCGGCTACTTGCCAAATTCGCTCCGATAGAAAAAGCGTAGGGAGAGGAAAACATGGCCCAAAACTTAAATCAAAACATAGATAAGAATGACGTTGAAAAACGTGTGCGGGAACTCAATGACCTGCTCAAAGAGTATGGACATGCCTATTATGTATTGGATAAACCGGTTGTCCCTGATTCTGTTTATGACCAACTTTTACAAGAATTGATGGCCATCGAGGCTGAGCATCCGGATTTGGTTTTCCCAGATTCTCCATCGCAGCGTGTTGGAGGGGAAATCCTTGCCGGTTTCAGTAAAGTGGTCCATGAATTTCCGATGCTTAGCCTTTCGAATGTATTTAACGAAGAGGATATTCGTGATTTCGATAGGCGGGTACAAGCGGGTGCAGGTCATGCCATCACATATATATGTGAACTGAAGATAGATGGACTTGCCGTTTCATTAAAATATGAAAACGGCATCTTCATCCAAGGGTCGACACGCGGGGACGGGACAATTGGGGAGGACATAACAGCCAATTTGAAGACGATCCACGCGATTCCTTTGAAACTGTCGGAACCTCTCACAATTGAGGTCCGCGGTGAGGCATATATGCCGAAAAAATCATTCGTGAAATTGAATGAAATGCGTGATGAAAACGGGGAGGAGCCTTTCGCAAATCCACGTAATGCTGCGGCGGGATCGTTGCGGCAGTTAGACCCGAAAATCGCTGCTAGCCGCAACCTTTCCGTATTCATTTACGGAATAGGCGGAGATGGAAGTGCGTATGGACAAGACAGCCATTCGGATTCACTCGATTTTCTTTCTACTCTCGGATTTAAGACGAATACAGGAAGTAAGCGATGCAGTTCTATTGATGAAGTGATCGAGTATATAGAGTCATGGCAGGAACGAAGACAGGATCTTGACTATGAAATCGATGGCATCGTCATTAAAGTGGATGGGTATGAAGACCAGGAGCAATTAGGATTCACGGCAAGAAGTCCAAGATGGGCGACCGCATACAAATTCCCGGCTGAGGAAGTTCATACAAAACTTCTTGATATTGAGTTAAGTGTTGGTCGGACGGGAGTTGTCACCCCAACAGCAATCTTGGAACCAGTACGAGTTGCGGGGACGACAGTGGCCAGGGCGTCCCTTCACAATGAGGACCTGATCCGCGAAAAAGACATTCGGATCGGAGACGCTGTCATTATTCGCAAAGCTGGGGATATCATTCCGGAAGTCGTTAGTGTTCTCATTGAACAACGGACAGGAATGGAAGTGCCTTACCAAATGCCTGACAATTGTCCAGTATGTGATTCTGAACTTATACGAATTGAGGGAGAAGTGGCATTACGATGCGTGAATCCCCAATGTCCGGCACAGATGAAAGAAGCACTCATCCATTTTGTATCCCGCAATGCGATGAATATCGAAGGGATCGGGGAGCGGGTTGTTGACCAATTGTATACTGCAGGTCTCGTTCATGATGTTTCGGATCTATACGCCCTGACGAAGGACCAGCTTTTAACGTTGGAACGAATGGGGGAGAAATCTGCATCGAACTTAATCTCCGCAATTGAAGCATCAAAGGAGAATTCACTGGAGAAGCTTCTGTTTGGGCTTGGCATCAGACATGTTGGAGAAAAGGCGGCGCATATTTTATCGGAAGAATTCGGTACGCTTGAGAAAATCGCAGGTGCCGATGCTGATAGGCTCACATCCATTCATGAAATCGGAGATAAGGTCGCCGATTCCGTCATTTCATTTTTCGATAATGAAGATGTCCAGGAAGTGATCAGCAAGCTTGAGTCATACGGTGTTAATATGGAGTACAAAGGACGAGTGCGCGGGGAGTTGCCGACAGAAGGACCATTTGCCGGTAAGACGGTTGTATTGACAGGAAAACTTTCGATTTTGACGCGTCATGAAGCAAAAGAACGAATAGAGGCAATGGGTGGTAAAGTGAGTGGAAGCGTCAGTAAAAAGACGGATCTTGTCATTGCAGGTGAAGATGCCGGATCCAAGCTTGTTAAAGCGCAAGAGCTTGGCATCACAGTTTGGAATGAAACAGAGTTGGTCGATGCGCTCGGCGAAAAGGAGTAATTTTGTATGAAAAGGTTATTAGTAATCCCCGGCATGGTGGCCGTCCTCCTCTTGGGCGGCTGTCTACCTTCAATCGGCCCCAAAAAAGAGGATGTCGTCCAGGAAAATGAAAAAGTCGAGGAAACTGTCATGATTCCAGACGTCCAATTGAAAGACGAGTTTTACAGGACGCTCCTTCCTTTTAAGAAAAGCGCAAGCCGTGGCCTTGTTGTTAGCAATATTTACACGAAGTACGATGTCCAGGAGGCAGAAGAAGGCCTGATGCGCCTATCTGCCCTGCATTTTGATCCGAAAAATCACTTTTTCCAGGAAGGTCAGTATATCGATAGTGCTACTGCAAGTGCTTGGCTTGCGAGAAGTTCCAATAATGAAGAAGGCTTGAATCCGCCGGAAGCAAAGGCAGAGGATGCAGAGGTGCAGCCAATCTATCTTGCACATATATTGGAACAGAATTATTTGACGATGACGGATGACAGGAAAGTGCATCTATCCGGAATATCCATAGGACTTGCTTTAAATTCAGTCTATTACAGCAGAGATGGTAAACAAACGACCATTCCTGACAAGGAACTTGAAAAGAAAGGAATGGAAATGGCTGAAACCATTGTCAGCAGGCTTAGATCGAAAGAAGGATTTGCTGATATTCCAATAGTCGTCGGTCTTTTCAAGCAAGAAAAAAGGAATTCAATTGTTCCGGGCACATACTTTGCAACAGCTTTTGCTGATAAAGGTAAATCAGCACCGTCTGGATGGAAAGTAGTGAATGAGCAATATGTATTGCTTCCTGCCTCATCTGACATTGATAATTATCGTGAGCTCAACACGACATTTAGTCATTTTAAACAGGACATCGATAAGTACTTCCCAAGCTTCGTGAACGTAATTGGAACTGGATTTTTTAAAGAAAATCGAATGCAGTCGCTTCAGATTAATATACCTCTCCAATTTTTTGGGAAGTCTGAGATCATCGGGTTCACACAGTTTTTGACTGACCTTGTCAAAAAGTATTACTCGGATATCGACGTTGAAGTGAGCATCACTACAGTAAACGGTCCAGAGGCATTGATCGTAAAGAAAGCCGGAGAAAAAGAATTTGTCCATGTATACGGGTACTGATATCTCTCGTGCCCGAATCTTTTCAACAAAACAGTTAGATGGTATGATTAGTCGTACAATTGCAGTGGGAGGAAATCAAATGACGAAATTTACACAAGACGATGTAAAATACTTCGCGAATTTCGCAAGGATTGGTGTGTCGGATGAGGAAGCTGAAGTTTTTGCTGATATCATTTCCGATTTGGTCGGTTTTGGCGATGTGTTGAAAGAAGTCCAAACAGATCATATAGA
This sequence comes from Sporosarcina sp. FSL W8-0480, assembly GCF_037963765.1. Classification (GTDB taxonomy): domain Bacteria; phylum Bacillota; class Bacilli; order Bacillales_A; family Planococcaceae; genus Sporosarcina. Next base: position 1,090,017 of record NZ_CP150166.1, read on the forward strand.
GCCGATGACTCATCCGTTGCAGTTTGTCAACGTGCTTAGGGAAGATGTTCCACAAGATATTCTTGACCGGGAAGAGATGTTGGCAAGCGTGGAAGAGCATGAAGCCGGAATGATAAAGGTTCCGAATATCCTGTGAGAACGGGTTTTGAGGAGGATGTAATATGACGTTAATGAAAAAGTCGGCAGCAGAACTTCAACAACTTTTACATAATCGGGAAGTCTCTGTCAAAGAATTGACCGAAGATTCACTGAAACAAATAGAAAAACTTGACGGGAAAGTGCAAGCATTTCTTAAAGTGACTGAAAAAGAAGCTTTACTTAGGGCGGAGTCTTTAGATAATGAACCGATGGAAAATCGCGGCCCTTTGTTCGGTCTACCAATCGGGATAAAAGATAATATCATTACAAAAGGCATCACAACGACATGCGCGAGCAAAATGCTTGAAAATTTTGTTCCGGTCTATGATGCGACCGTCATGAACAAACTCAACCAGGCCGGCATGGTCAGCGTTGGGAAGTTGAATATGGATGAGTTTGCAATGGGTTCAACAACGGAGCGTTCAGCTTTCAAGACAACGCGCAATCCATGGAATTTGGATAGCGTTCCAGGCGGATCTTCAGGTGGATCAGCTGCAGCAGTTGCGGCTGGGGAAGTGCCTTTCTCACTTGGCACAGACACAGGGGGATCAGTCCGTCAACCTGCCGCTTTTTGTGGTGTTGTCGGGATGAAACCGACATATGGACGAGTATCCCGCAAAGGTCTTGTTGCATTCGCATCGTCTTTGGACCAAATCGGAACAATCACTCGAACTGTTGAGGACAATGCGCTTCTTTTGAATGCGATTTCAGGAGTGGATCCATGGGATTCATCCTCTTCGTCTATCCAGGTTCCTGATTTCCGTGCAGGCTTGACTGGCGACATTAAAGGATTGCGAATTGCGGTACCTAAGGAATACTTAGGTGAAGGTATTGCGGAAGACGTAAAAGAATCCGTTTTGCAAGCATTAAAAGTACTTGAATCCCTTGGTGCAACTTGGGAGGAAGTAACGCTTCCTCATTCCAAATACGCTTCACCGGTCTATTATGCAATCGCTACATCAGAAGCTTCTTCAAACCTTGCAAGATTTGACGGCATCCGATATGGATACCATCCGGAAGGCGCAAAGAACTTGGACGAAATCTATTTACGTTCACGTTCTGAAGGATTCGGAACTGAAGTGAAGAAGCGTATTCTTTACGGAACTTACGCATTGAGTGCGGATCATCACGAGGACCTTTACGTGAAGGCGATGAAAGTCCGAACACTAATCGCACAAGACTTTGCGACTTTATTTGAAAAATATGATGTTGTCATCGGTCCTACAAGTGCAACAACAGCCTATAAAATTGGCAATGTGGTGCAGGACCAATTGACATTGTATGCAAATGATGTATTAACAGTCTCTGTCAACTTGGCAGGTGTTCCGGCAATTTCAGTACCATGTGGCCTTTCTAATGGAATGCCAGTGGGCTTACAAATTATCGGGAAACATTTTGATGAGGCACTCCTATACAAAGTGGCTCACGCTTATGAGCAAGCGACTGATTTTCATACGCAATCTCCATCTTTAGGGGAGGGGAATGAATAATGAACTTTGAAACGATTGTAGGGCTTGAAGTCCACGTTGAATTGAAAACTGATACGAAAATCTTCTCGCCGGCACCATCCCATTACGGAGCGGAGCCGAATATGAATATTCATGTCACTGACTTGGCATACCCGGGTACGCTTCCAACGTTGAATAAACGTGCAGTTGACTTCGGTATGAAAGCTTCGTTTGCCTTGAACTGTGAAGTGGCGGACGTCATGAATTTCGACCGGAAACATTATTTCTATCCGGACAATCCGGCAGCATACCAAATTTCCCAAGATAAACGTCCTGTCGGCCAAAACGGCTGGATTGAGATTGAAGTTGAAGGGAAAAAGAAAAAAATCCGTATCGAACGTGTTCACCTTGAGGAAGACGCTGGGAAGTTGACGCATACGGATAACGGGTACTCACTTGTTGATTTAAACAGACAAGGAACGCCGCTTATCGAAATCGTTACGGAAGCGGATATCCGCTCTCCTGAAGAGGCTTATGCATTTCTTGAGAAATTGAAAGCAATCATCCAATATACAGGCGTTTCCGATGTCCGTATGGAGGAAGGGTCACTCCGTTGTGACGCCAATATTTCATTGCGTCCATTCGGTCAGAAGGAATTCGGCACGAAAACGGAATTGAAGAACTTGAACTCGTTCAACTATGTACGCCGTGGAATTGCGAATGAAGTAGAACGCCAGGAAAAAATCCTTCTTTCTGGAGGAGAAATCCAACAAGAAACCCGCCGATATGACGAGTCGACAGGCCAAACAGTCCTTATGCGCGTTAAAGGAAGTGCAAATGATTACCGTTTCATCAACGATCCGGACCTTCCTGAAGTTCATATTGACCAAGAGTGGAAGGACCGTGTTCGTGCTGAAATCCCTGAACTTCCGGACGCTCGTAAAGCTCGTTATGTCAAGGAGTTGGATTTGCCGGAATACGATGCACATGTATTGACATTGACGAAGGAAATGTCGGACTTCTTCGATGCAACTGTTTCTGCTGGAGCTGATGCGAAGCTTGCTTCCAACTGGTTGATGGGTGAAGTTTCCGCTTATTTGAATGCTGAACAAAAAGAACTGCATGATACAGCCCTTACACCAGAAGGGTTATCCAGCATGATTAAACTGATTGCAGATGGAACTATTTCATCTAAGATTGCGAAGAAAGTGTTTAAAGAACTGATCGAGAACGGTGGAAACGCTGCCGATATCGTGAAGGAAAAAGGCCTCGTTCAAATTTCGGACGTAGGAACACTTCGTACAATCGTAACAGAGATTTTGGATGCGAATGAACAATCCATAGAAGACTATAAAAACGGTAAGGATCGTGCTGTCGGATTCCTCGTCGGACAAGTTATGAAAGCGACGAAGGGTCAAGCTAACCCGCCGATGGTCAATAAAATCCTCCTTGAGGAAATTAACAAGCGATAACCAATCAATATTAGTGAACGCCCTATGCCCGTGTGTATAGGGCGTTTTACTTTTATCGTTAGCATCCTATTTGATTCGGCTGGTGAATAGACTTAAACTAAGGGAAAGGAGTGTGTAAATATGAAAACTGAAAAACAATATTTTGATGAAGCAATAACTCTTGAAGCGTATATGGATAAGATGGAGAAGCATAAAGAGAACAGCTTCGGCATTTACGAAAAATTCGAAGTGCCTCAGGACGATGAGTTCATTGAAATCTTGAAAGAGAAAAAGCCAAATGTTTTGGTCATAACTGAAGATTGGTGCGGGGACGCCATGATGAATAATCCAATCCTTCGTAGAATTGCTGAAGCTGCTGAATTGGACGTGCGGACTGCCTATCGTGATGAAGATACAGATTTAATCGATAAACATTTGACAAATGGCGGAAGATCAATCCCGATATATCTGCTTTTAGATGATGAAGGGGAGGTCATTTCGAAATGGGGTCCACGCGCGGCTTCGATACAAGAGGATGTACTTGAGCGCCGTAAGCAGCTCCCTGCGAAAGAAGATCCATCATTTGATGAGAAACAGCGTGCCTTCATTTCAGAACTGATGACAGAATATACGACACAACCCGAATTATGGTTGACGGTCTATGAAGACATTCGCAAAACATTCATGCCGGCACTACAAAAAACGAATTGATTGGTATTTGGTGGAACAAATACTTATGATATTGCGTCCTAATGCTGGATCAGTAACGCATATGCAAGTGCGATAATGTATGAATTGAGAGGGAACCTGTATGAAGCGTGCACGAATCATTTATAATCCGACAGCAGGACGTGAAATATTCCGAAGGCACCTCGCTGATGTGCTTGAAAAGCTTGAGAAGGCGGGATATGAAACATCAGTACATGCGACAACCGCAGAAGGCGACGCGACTGTGGCTGCGAAGGCAGCAGTGGAACGTGGTTTTGACGTCATCATCGCCTCAGGTGGTGATGGAACGTTAAATGAAGTCGTTGCGGGTATTTCATCATGCGAAAAACGACCGAAAATCGGACTGATTCCAACAGGAACAACGAACGACTTTGCACGGGCACTGCGCATTCCCCGTGATATAGATGAGGCTGTGGATATCATTATCAATGGAGAAACAATACCGGTTGACGTCGGACTAATGAACAACCGCCATTTTATCAATATAGCTGGTGGTGGCCGGATGACTGAATTGACATACGAAGTGCCAAGCAAGTTGAAAACGGTTCTTGGACAGCTTGCCTATTACTTGAAGGGCATAGAAATGCTGCCGTCCATCCATTCGAGTAATGTACGAATCGAGTACGATGATAATGTGTTTGAAGGGGAAGCGATGCTATTTCTCGTCGGACTCACAAATTCTGTAGGCGGATTAGAGAAACTTGCGCCAAATTCAAGTATTAACGATGGCAAGTTCACATTATTGGTTTTGAAAAAGTGTAATATTGCTGAATTTATCCGGGTTGTTAGCCTTGCATTACGCGGTGAACATCTCGATGATCCGTTAGTCATTTCATCTCAAGCATCGAAGATAAAGGTAACTTCCTCAGAGGAAGTTCTTCTGAATTTAGATGGCGAGTACGGCGGAACGCTACCTGCCGAATTCGAGATTAAATACCGCCATATTGAAATGTTCGCGACGCTTGATCAATTGCGGGATCAAGACAGAATTGATAACGACGAAGACAATGAAAAAGCTGCATGGGACTAATCCATGCAGCTTTTTTTTATATTGTTTCAGCTGATAAATTCAATATCTTCATCTTGCCCGGCAGCAAGTTGGGGTAAATTATGAATCGGCACCCATTGACAGTGGAAGATCATGCCATTATCCAGTCCATCGCTTCGGACAAGATTATCCCATTCTTTTTTATCTTCACCTATATAACTAAGATGGAAGATATTTCTTTCATGCACCACATCTTTTCGATGCTCCGGAAAGTAATTTCTTTTATGCACTTTTCCCTTCAACTCCAGCTGCTCGCGTCTAATACCGGTCTCTTCTTCAATTTCCCGATATAATGCATCGATGAGCAGCTCATTCTCTTCGATTGTTCCCCCAGGAACCTGGAAACCAGCTTCCGGATTGCCCTTTTGATCGAACACAAGGATTTTGCGTTCGTTGTTTTCCCCTTTTGTAATGTAAGCTAATACTTTTCGTTTCACTTCCATTGTGCTCACCTCTCTTTAATCCTTTCATTATACATAAGATTCAAACTACTCTCAAGATGATTTTGGACAAAAATAGTTCACAGTTACTGTGACAAATTTGTTATTTCAATCGCAAAGAGGGAAAAGTATTAAGCGAAAGTCATCTTATATAAAGAGTAATACTGACAGAGGAGGCATTGATTCCGTGTATAAAAAACAGGAGAAATGGCTTATGTGGTTAGTTTTTATCGTCGCGGGAATAATGTTCTTGTCCATCGTGGGAAGAGTTCTCGGAAGTTGAAGGAGGAGAAGTAGATGGGAAATGAAGAGGCTGTTTTTTATTCGCGAGTCTTAACGGAACTAACGTTATCCTTCCATATCATTTACGCGACAATCGGTGTCGGTGTTCCACTCATGATCATGATTGCCCAATGGGTAGGTATCAAAAAAAACGATGAACATTATATATTGCTTGCAAGAAGATGGGCGCGCGGATTTGTCATTACGGTCGCAGTTGGTGTCGTGACAGGAACTGCAATTGGTCTGCAATTATCTTTGCTATGGCCAACTTTCATGGAGTTTGCAGGGAATGTCATTGCACTCCCACTTTTCATGGAAACATTCGCATTCTTTTTTGAAGCTATTTTCCTCGGAATTTATTTATATACGTGGGACCGATTTGAGAATCAGAAAAAGCATTTGCTGCTATTGGTACCGGTTGCAATCGGTGCATCGTTTTCAGCTGTATTCATAACGATGGTGAATGCGTTTATGAATGCCCCCCAAGGCTTCGACATCGTCAATGGGGAACTTGTTAACATCAATCCGATCATCGCCATGTTCAACCCCGCGATGCCGACGAAAGTGGCGCATGTCGTTATTACGGCTTATATGACTGCAGCTTTTGTGTTAGCGGCGATTGCAGCATTCCGATTATTGAAAGGCTCGGATCATATTTATCATAAAAAAGCACTTTTTCTAACGATGAAATTAGGGTTCATCTTCTCACTTGCAACGGCATTAATAGGGGATTTCTCCGGTAAGTATTTGGCGGAGTACCAACCAGAAAAGTTAGCTGCTGCAGAATGGCATTTTGAAACACAGGAAAATGCCCCACTCATCTTACTTGGTGTGTTAAGTGACGGGGAAGTGAAGTATGCCCTTGAAATTCCTTTCGGGCTTTCCATGTTAGCGCATAATAATCCGAAAGCTGAAGTCATCGGTCTGGATCAATTCCCGGAGGATGAAATACCGCCGTTATATATCCATTATTTATTCAACATCATGGTGTTTATTGGCATGTGGATGACAATCCTATCCGCTTTGTATTGGATTGGCGTCAATCGAGGGTGGAAACGCGTTTCTACAAGCTGGTTCCGTTGGCTGATTGTCCTTGGAGCACCACTGACGATGATTGCCATCGAGTCAGGTTGGTGGCTTGCTGAAGTAGGAAGGCAACCTTGGATTCTCCGCAATATCATGCGCGTAGAGGACGCGGCGACGACAAGCGGGCAAGTTGACTTAATGCTCATGTTGTTTGCACTATTATATCTCATCCTTGGAGTCGGAAGTATCGTCGTCCTCAGACGAATGTTCATCAAAAACCCTGTAGAGCAAGAGCTTGCCGATCGACATATGGAAAAGGGCGGTGATTTACGATGAACCTCGAAATATTAGGAATCACGGTTCTTTGGTCGTTCCTATTCGGTTATATTGTCGTTGGTGCAATTGATTTTGGCGCCGGGTTTTTCAATGCATACAGCCTTCTGACAGGAAAAGAGCGGGTTCTTACGAAGGTCATCCAACGCTATTTATCCCCTGTCTGGGAAGTGACGAATGTATTTTTAGTCTTCTTCTTCGTAGGGATTATCGGATTCTTTCCGAAGACGGCATTCTATTACGGAACGACTCTATTGGTACCCGTCAGCATCGGAGTCATCCTGCTTGCGATACGCGGCTCGTATTATGCGTTTGAAACTTACGGTCCAAGAAGACATAAAGGCTATTCGTTCATGTATGGACTTTCCGGGCTATTGCTTCCCGCATCCCTTTCCATCGTCCTCACCATTTCAGAAGGCGGCTTTATAGAAATGGTGAACGGGCATCCTGTACTTGATTACTGGGTGCTGTTCACGAGTCCTCTGACGTGGTCGATAGTTGTCCTAAGCATATCCGCAACACTATATATTTCAGCAGTTTTCTTAACTTGGTATGCCAATAAAGCAGGGGATATCGATGCGACGGACTTGCTTCGGAAATACGCACTCATTTGGTCACTGCCAACTATCATCACAGCAGGTGGCATCGTTTTCGAATTGCGAAGGCATAATTTCGAACACTATAGCAATATCCAGACATTTTGGCTACTGTTCCTTGTTTCATTTTTCATGTTCATTGGTACGGTTTGGTTACTGTGGAAGCGGCGTAATTATGGCTGGGCGTTCGGGTTGCTTGTAGGGCAATTCTTCTTTGCGTTTTTCGGATATGGCGCATCGCATTACCCGTATTTGCTCTACCCGCATTTGACGCTTTACGACAGCTTCACGAACCCGGCTATGGCAATTTCACTTGTTGTCGTTTTCATCTTAGGACTTGGTTTACTGATTCCGTCGTTAGTGCTGCTTATGCGTCTGTTCCTGTTCAATAAAGACTATGTGCGTGGAAAGGATAACTTCCATGCGTAAAGGGAGATGATTGTACAATGACTGATTTTATGATTTTCTATGCGCCTTTCATCATACTAATCGCGGCCATTATCATAGCATTTTTAGTTGCACCGCTGGACGGTTCTGTAAATAAAGAAGAGTAATGGAAAACAGACGTCTTTTGGCGTCTGTTTTTTGCAACTTGAAAACTTATCGGTCATTTCCCGGCGGATATCGATCATTTCCCAGCATTTATCGATCATTTGGGAGAGGTTATCGATCATTTCCCAGCATTTATCGATCATTTGGGAGAGGTTATCGATCATTTCCCAACTTATATCGATCATTTCCCGAGATATATTGTCATTTTAGGACTTTTGAATCAACTAAAGTCGGTGAAATACTTGCCGCTTTGAATGCCTGCCGACGCCCTTTTTTGTGTTAGACTATGTACATATGAAATTTGGAGGAAAAATCATGTCTTATATTGTAAATAGAAACGACCGTCTCACTGTCCATGTCGAGGACTTGACACATGACGGATCGGGAGTCGGAAAAGTGGAAGGATATCCACTCTTCATCCCCGGAGCATTACCTAAAGAGGACGTGGAAGTAGAAGTCGGGAAGACGTTGAAGAATTATGGATTCGCACGTCTACTTAATGTGAAAAATCCATCCCCGGATCGAGTCACTCCACCTTGTCACGTCTTTTGGGAATGCGGCGGGTGCCAGCTGCAACATTTATCATACGAAGCACAGCTCATCCAAAAGCAAAAACAAGTCCGCGACGTCATCCATCGAATTGCGAAAATGCCACACGTTCCTGTTCACCCGGTAAAAGGAATGGAAGACCCATGGCGCTATCGCAATAAATCCCAAATCCCCTTCGCCGAGCGAGATGGAAAAGTTGTATCAGGATTTTACAAACCCAGAACACATCATATCGTTGACACGGATGTCTGTATCATTCAAAGCGAAGAAGCGGATGAACTGATGTCGACGTTGAAGCATAAAATGCATGAGCTTGGACTTGATGCGTACAACGAAAAAACACATCGCGGTATGTTAAGGCATTTAATTGTCCGTAAAGGAAAAGCGACTGGAGAAATCATGGTTGTCCTTGTGACGCTCAAAAAGAAGTTTCCTCAGAAAGAGGCAGTCGTTGAGCTGATCAAAAGCGTAGTGCCAGAAGTGACGTCCATCATGCAAAACGTCAACGGCGAAAAAACGAACGTCATTTTTGGGAATGAAACGATTCCACTTTACGGCAAATCTTTCATCATCGATAAAATCGGCGACATTCAGTTCGAGATATCAGCACGCTCTTTCTACCAAGTGAACCCGGTACAAACCGAAGTGCTCTACCGTCAAGCGCTTGACTACGCCAATCTCACAGGCGGCGAAATGGTAATCGACGCCTACTGTGGCATCGGCACGATTTCATTATTCCTTGCTCAAAAGGCGAAGGAAGTGTACGGTGTCGAAATCGTTCCGCAAGCAATTGAAGACGCCAAACGGAACGCTGAATTGAATGGAATGACTAACGCCTATTTCGAAGCGGGGGCTGCGGAAGATGTCATTCCGAAGTGGTACGCAGAGGGTAAGCGATTCGACGTTTTAGTTGTCAATCCGCCGCGTAAAGGCTGTGATGAAAAGCTGTTACAAACCATCTTGGAATATAAACCAAAACGGGTTGTGTATGTATCCTGCAACCCAGGCACTCTGGCGCGTGACTTGCGGATTTTGGAAGACGGCGGCTATCAGACGAAAGAAGTCCAACCAGTGGACATGTTCCCGCAAAGTAGCCATGTGGAGTGTGTATCGTTGCTACAAAGAGAAACTGTAACCCCAAAATAAAGTCCTGTACTTTATAAAAAAGTCGCAACATCTTTTATTTCGTGTTTAAAATAAAGTCCTGTATCAAAAATCCCTGAAACCCTTGTCATTACTCGGTTCCTGGTATCCTTATTTCTACTCAACTTCTTTTTAAATCGAAAAAAACGTGAACAAAAAGCGTGAAAAAAGGGTAGAAAAACGGTCAAAACGTGATCAAAAATGTGTGAAAATGAGGGAAAGATAGCGTGACTTTATTTTAAACGTCAACGGTGGAATGCGGGTTTGCGTGGGGGAAAGATGTGGTGAGTTTATTTTAAATGGACATAGTAAGTACGAAAAAACGGGAAAAAGTTGAATCTTTTTCTCGTTTTTTCTAAGGTGCAAGGTTTAAGGTGGAAAGAATGGTCTTTATGCAGGGAATCATTTGATAGAGGCTTTTATTAATGATGGAGATTGGTTATAATTGGGTTGATACGATATTGCGAGTATCGTCTCACTAACCGAACTGTTTGAGTTCGGTTCGGCAAAAGTAGATCCATTTAAAGAGCTACCCTCTTTCAGGCTTCGGGTAGTTCTTTGTTTTTTATGCCAGAATGCAGTTTCATTGGAGTTAGAGTTGTAACTGTTATGGATATTTTTGGATAATTTAGCTCAAAACCATTGACTAACAGAAAATAAGAAGCTATATTATGACTGTAGGCAATACTTTTATATATTTTTGATATTTTTTAAAGCTAATTTTACTTAGATTATTCAACTCAATACGTTTAACTTTTATGTTTCAAAGGGAGAAGTATGTCCTTTTTTGGAAACGTGGTTAAAGCGTTCGTATTGATGTCTAAGTAAAATTAGCTTTTTTTGTTCCTTGAAAACTTCATACCTGTCTTATTTATTTTTCATTCCTCTTACATAGTTGAAGTCTGTCAATGATGAACGGACTCCAACGAAATGATAAAGGAGTGATTTCCCATGGGAAATTATGTTAGTTGAACCCTAAGAGAATTGCTATATTTTCCAATCTGATAAAAAGGAGAAGATGACAAGTGGAGACTTTAGTAAATAGAAAACACTCAGGAATAGTTAATGTAAAGAGAGAAAGTGATCAAACTGAACTATATTTGCACCAACTGGAAGCTATGAATGCAATGGACAATAAAATACTTGCAACAGATAAATTTGCAGGATTGGTTGTTTTGCCAACAGGCGGGGGCAAGACAACGACAGCAGTTCGATGGGCATTGGAGAGATTTATAAACAATGGAAAGAAGGTACTATGGATTGCTCATCGTCATGCTTTATTAGAACAAGCCCTATCGGATTTTAAGTCAAATGCCTATTCAAGCATAGTAAATAATAGAGTAGCATTTAGGTATAGAATTATTTCAGGACAACATGACAGACCTGCCAACATTAAAAAAGATGATGATATTGTAGTTGCGAGTAAAGACAGCCTGTATAGGGGTATTCACCATTTAGTGAACAATTGGTTGAAATATAATGATGATGTATTACTTGTGATAGATGAGGCACATCATGCTACAGCAAAAACCTATAGGGAGATTATAGAGATTATTAATAAAAAAACAAGAAAATCAAAGGTATTGGGACTGACTGCCACACCGTTTCGAACTGCAGAAAAGGAAAGAGGATTACTAAGAAAAGTATTTGTAGATGATATCATTTACGAGGTCAGTCTGAGAACACTTATTTCAAGAGGGATTTTAGCAAGACCGATATTCGAAAAAATACAAACACACATTCCAATAAGTAAACTGAATGACGAAGATTTTAAAAGTATTGAAATCTTTAATAATATTCCTCCAAAAATTGCCTCCCACATTGCAACAAACAAAATTAGAAACAATAGAATTGTTGAATCCTATGTGAAAAATAAAGAGGAATACGGAAAGTTACTTGTATTTGCTATCAATAAAACTCATGCAATTACACTGAACACATTGTTTAGGGAAAAGGGAATTTTGTCCGATTATGTAATATCGGAAGGTTCCGATATGCAAACAGAAGTAGATTTGTCTCCAAAGGCAACTAAAGAAAAGATTAATAGATTTAAAAACGGTGAATTAGAAGTGTTAATCAACGTAAATATCTGTACTGAGGGAACAGATATACCAGCAGTACAAACTGTATTTTTGACAAGAGAGACTACTTCGCACATTTTAATGACTCAAATGATTGGAAGGGCTTTGAGAGGACCAAGAGCTGGTGGGACAGAAAGAGCGTACATCGTTAGCTTTGTTGATGACTGGCAAGACAAAATCGCTTGGGTCAATCCTTCTCAACTTTACAGGGGAGGGGGTAGTTTTGAAGAAAAAGAGAGTCCAACTCCAGAAAGGCTTTCGAGGTATGTATCAATAAAGAAAATTGAGGAATTTATAAAAGTTGCAGATAGTTTAATTAAGACTGAAGACTTAGCAAAATTGGAGTTTGATAAAGCAATCCCTGTCGGCATTTATACGTTTTCGTTAAAGAAGCAATTAGATCAGGGTGTAGAGAATGACAAAAGTTGTGAAATATTAGTTTATGATAGCACTCAACAGGTATATAAGAATTTCATAGAAAGTCTACCTGATATCTATTTAGACAACGAATTAAGGGAAAAGGGATATTTGGATGATGATAGAATGATTGGTTTAGCACGATATGTTGCTTGTGAGTTCTTTTCAAACATTGAATTAATTCCTGGCGATTTAATGTCAGATATTATAGATATTCTTAGTTATTATCGAACAACAGGTCAAAAGCCAGTGTTTTTAAAATTCAATGATAGGGAGAAATACGATATATCCAAAGTTGCCCGTCATATTTATGTAAATGAATTAGGGGGTAAGAGAAAGAAAGATTATATTGATGAAGTATGGGAGAGTGAAGAAACGTTCTTTAAAATTTACTTTAATGGAAACAAACTATATTTTAGAAAATGTATTGATATGGAATTGTTAAAATTAGAAGAGCCAGAGATGTTTGATAATATAAAGAAACTTTCGGTTCCCGCATAAATAAATTATTGAAAATAGAGGTTATCCTGTTTGGAGGATGACCTCTATTTGGTTAATATACTAATGGCTAAATTCCGTTGGTAATTTGTTATCAAAATGTCCTCTTCGTCTATGATATAAGGATCATTTCGATCAGAAAACAGGATTTCCATTTTGGAAAACGTAATAGAGGAGAGGATTGTTTTTGAATAAGGAACAACAACAAATGAAAGATGATTTTGGGAAAATGTTAAAAAGGTTGAGGGTAGAACAAGGGCTTTCTTTAAATGATCTCTCAATTAAAACTGGCATCTCAAGTTCGTACATCAATAGGCTTGAGCAATCAAAAAGAAAATCTGTGAGCTTTCCCAAACTTGTGGCACTTTCAGAAGCATTAGGAGTTGAACCTTGGGTGCTTGCGGGTTCAAGTCTCAACTGGAGTAAAGGTGAGACAACAGATTTAAAAGAATTATTATTCAATCACCAAATACAGCATAACGGTGAAATACTAAGTGCAGAGGTCAAGGAAATACTACTTGAAATCCTTGAAGTAATCCTCAGTGCCAAGTGGTCAAAAGAAAGTCTTTTGCAAGAATTGCAGGAGATCGGGGAATTGATCAGCGAATTAAAGGACATTTAGTCTCTCAGCGGTAACAGGCATCCTGTTGCCGTTTACATACACAATAGATATAAGTTATTAATGTTATAAATATAAACTTCATATATAATATAGATTTCTCCGATACCAGGAATATAGAACTTTATATAACATATATAGTAAGTATATAGATGATATCCATATGATTTTTAAGCCGAATAAACGCTCGATTAGACTGCTTGACTATACCAATAACTTCTTTAAAATTCACAGAAAATGGAAAAATAAGATGAAAAAAGATGGTTTATAAAAACCGACTGAAGAACAATTTTATAAGTAAAAACAAAGCACTTACCGAATCTATTAGTGAATTTGGTGGTGCTTTTTCATGAAATTATTTTACATAATTTTGATAACCAGGAATAATTTAAAATCGAAAAGAAGATTGGTACGAAGCATTTAAAAGTCATTAGGATGAAATCCTCACCACTATCCATAAGGATCTGCGTTATAAAAAAAGAAGAATTGGGGATTATTTTAAGCCAGAAGTAGATTATGAAAAAACCATTGAGAAAATTGCAGAAGTCTTTCAGAAAAAGATAGATGGTCTTTCTACCAAAGAAGAAATGGTAAAGGTGGTTCGGCAGGAAATTATAAAAATTGTACAATCGAAAAGTTTGTTCAAATTCTAATGGAGTTAGAAGAGCAACCATTTCCAACTGAAGACAGTTATAGAATTCAGTTGGAGGAATTATCCGAACAGTTGTTAACAAAGTAACACTATAGAAAGACTTCATATCTTTTGGGAAATGATTCTTTTGTTTTTATGTAATATTACAGCAGTATTTATAGAACGTTTGTTTCATATATACAAAATGTTATTTTATATCAATCTTTCTTGAAATTCCAATATGGTATTATTAAGTAAAGGAATATACTAACAAATGAGTTTATTGCTCAGTAATGATAAGATTTACCTAAATATTGCATAGTAGAAGCGGAATAGGATTGATATGAATACAGCCTATTATACAAAATACTTTGCAAAAAAGTTAATAAATCGTTTTGGATCAAGAAGTATGTGAAATGTTATTTTAATGTCATCAAATTCACTACCATTGGATATTCTTGAAAAACATAAACAAAAGTTGTTAAAAGAAGTGTGGAGAAACTCAGAGAGTTATGGAAGTAAACAATAGATATTTTAGAGAAGAGCAGGATAGATTACAAGTTGGAATAAGATTTAATTCTTGCTTCCGAAAAGGAATTAAATGATATTCAGCAAAATACACAAGAATTGTCAAGGAAAGTATGACTGGCAACAATTACGGAGGAGCAACACAATATACAAGTTCAAATCGGTGAACTTGTAAAGAAGAAATGGACAATGCGTAGAAAGATTTTTTAAGTGTAAGATGAAGTGCTGAAAAAGGAGACGATCAATTGAAGAAATTGAATCAAAATTATATTAAAGTATGGATAGGAAATACCATTTTAAGATACAATGAAAAGTTGTGTAGTTTTTAGGAGGGATTGTAGTGAATGAAAGTTATCAAAAGCTGATAGCGATACTAAAGGAAATGTTCCAATTAGACCAATCCGATTTGGATTTCGGTATTTATAGAATCATGAATTATAAAAGGGATGAAATTGAAAAGTTTTTAAATGAAGATTTATTACCACAAGTAAAATCCGAACTTGAAAAATATACTTCGGTCGAGAAAAAAGGCATTGATAAAGAACTTAAAGAACTTACAGAAAAGTTAAAAGATGCTGGTGTTGCTTTAGAAAGTAGTTCTAAATATGTTTCTCTAAAATCTAAACTCGATAACGGATTAAATGTAACCACTACAGAAAATGAAATATACTCTCACTTAGCAAACTTTTTTAGACGTTATTATAGTGATGGAGATTTTATATCTTTGAGGCGATACAAAAAAGACGTATATGCTTTACCTTATGAGGGGGAAGAAATAAAGCTACATTGGGCTAATTCGGATCAATATTATATTAAAACAGCAGAATATTTTAGGGATTATTCTTTTACTACTCCTGATGATAGTAAGGTTCACTTTAAACTGATTGATGCTGAAACAGAAAAAGATAATATTAAATCTCAAAAAGGCAAAGAAAGACGTTTTGTCATTATTGAGGATAAACCAATGATTTTAGAAAATGGAGAACTAACTATTAGATTTGAATATGTAATTCACGAGAAAAAGCAAAAAGATTTGAACAACGATGCAGTGGAGATCATATCTCAATTTATAAATGATGTTTCAGAATTCAAGCAATTTCAAAGTCTTTTGGCACTCGAACCTACAGAAAAAAATCCTAAAAGAACTGTATTAGAAAAATATTTGAACGATTACACATCCCGAAATACATTTGATTATTTTATCCATAAAAACCTTGGAGATTTTTTAAGAAGAGAATTAGATTTTTATATTAAAAACGAAGTCATGTTTTTAGATGATATCGACATAGAAGACGGATTGAGCGTTGAACAATATCTTACAAAGATTAGAGTAATAAAATTAATAGGAAGTAAAATAATTACATTCCTTGAACAAGTAGAAAATTTCCAAAAGAGACTTTGGTTGAAGAAAAAATTTGTAACCGAAACAAATTATTGTATGACTTTAGATAAAGTTCCAGAGGAACTTTATGTAGAAATAATTAATAATAGTAAACAAATTGAAGAGTGGAATCGGTTATTCGCAATTGAAGACATAATAGGTAATTTAATAACAGAAGGATATTCAGAATCGTTAACAATTGAATTTTTAAAGCAAAATCAATATTTGGTTATAGACACATCATTATTTAATGAAGACTTTAAAGAAAGGCTTATTTCGTCTTATGATAATCTTGATGAACAATTAAATGGTTTACTAATTAATAGTGAAAATTTCCAAGCACTAAATTTATTAAATAGTTATCAGAAAGAAATTGTAGACATTCTTTTATGGGACCCACCTTATAATACTAAGTCAGATAAGTTTTTATATAAGGATGGCTATAAACATTCAAGTTGGCTTTCTATGTTATCAAATCGCTTAGATTTAGCGTATTCGTTATTGAAAAAAAATGGTGTCTTTTTTATGCACATTGATGAAAATGAACACATAAATGCTTCGTTTTTATTAACACAAAAATTTGGTTTAGAAAATAGAATTGGTGATATTGTTTGGAAGAACAGCAGTAAGAATGATGAAAATTATATATCGGTTCAACACGAATATATAGTTGGCTCAGTAAAAGATAAAACTCAAAATTCAGGTGATTGGAACGAAATAAAAGAAGGATTAGATGAAATATTCTCTGCTTTTAATTCTTTAAAAGAAAAGTACGGAAGTGATTGGAAAAAAATTCATGAAGAAGGCCTTAAGTGGTATAACCAATTCCCTGAATCTAATCCAATAAGAAATAGTAAACATTATAACTGGATGGATGAAAGAGGAGTATATTTCGCATCTGATATATCTGGACCAAATTACGGTCAATATCGTTATGACCTTAAACATCCCATAACAGGGAAAGTTTGCAAAGAACCAGCAAGTGGTTGGAGATTTCCAGAAACGACAATGACAAAACTTGTTGAAGAAAATCGTGTTCATTTTGGTGAAGATGAAACAACTGTACCGAAAAATAAAACTTATCTTAAAGATACTCAATATCAAAGTTTAACAAGTATTAAATACAAAGATGGTAGGGTAGCATCTAAGTTATTAGAAAGTATGTTTAACGGAAAAGTTTTTTCAAACCCAAAAGATGTTGACCTGGAAAAAAGTATAATAAAAGCCTCGAGTCCAAATAAACAAGCACTTATTTTAGACGCTTTTGCAGGTTCAGGTACAACCGCACATTCTATCATAGAGCTAAATAAGGAAGAGCCTACTAATAACTATAAATATATTTTAATCGAAATGGGTGCTTATTTTGATGAAATATTAAAGCCAAGAATACAGAAGGCAATTTATTCAAAGGACTGGAAAAATGGTAAACCAGTTTCAAGGGAGGGTTCAAGTCATATTTTTAAATATATTCGTCTTGAATCATATGAAGATACGTTGAATAACCTTCTGATTAATAAAAACGAAGTACAGATGACTTTACTCGAAAAGAATCAAGAATTGAGAGAGCAATATATTCTATCATATATGCTTAATAATGAAACTGAGAACAGTATGTCACTTCTAAATATAGATATGTTGAAAAACCCATTTGATTATTCAATGAACATTGCTAATGGACTCGAAACTCAAATAACTGCAGTTGATTTGGTAGAGACCTTTAATTATCTTATGGGTATTAAAGTAATTAGAAACAATGCAGTAGAACACTACAATGCTATGGAAGATAAAAATAGTGATGTACCAGGATCAGTTGAACTTAGTTCCTCAATAGATGGAGTGTACAGTTTTAAAGAAATTGAGGGAAGAACTTTAAATGGGGATAAAATCCTTATAATATGGCGTACTTTGACGGATGATATTGTTAAGGATAATGCGGCCCTCGATGCATATTTTCTGAAGAAAAAGTATAGTATCCAAGAATTTGGATTCAATCGTATTTATGTGAATGGAGACAACAATCTTCAAAATCTCAAATTAGATGAAGAAAGATGGAAGGTTGTTTTGATTGAAGAGGAATTTAAGAAGTTAATGTTTGATGTTCAAAATGTGTAAGGGGTGTTAAAATGGCAACTAAAACAAAAAAAGGACCAAAGGCTAAAGCACCTCAATTAAAGTTTAATAAGAGATTGGTATTGAATCAGCACTTCCTTTCCCTGTTAGGTATTGAAAAGTTTGAAGAAATCGGGAAGGAAATGAAGAAGCCAAGATACGAAGGTTTGTCAGAGGATAACAACACTAATTTTTATCACTTCCTTCTCGATGAGTGGAAGGATAAAGTGAAAATAAGCCCAGATAAACTGTTAAATTACGACAATAATATCGTAGAACATACAAAGCACATCACTGAAAAAAGGGATTTAGGATTTAATTGGAAGTATTTTCAATACCTTTCTCTCCTTTTCACCGAGCTGTACCTTGATAAATACTTCAACGAACGAGATATGTTACTTCAATCACTGAATCAATATGTGGAACAGTTCAATGAAGATCAAGTAGATGCTGATAAAGTTGATTTATATAAGGAATCTGACTTAAAAAAATTGGCATTTTGGAATGCGACTGGGTCAGGGAAGACTTTGATTATGCACGTTAATATCCTTCAATATCTTCAATATTTAAAGACATCTGGTAAGGAGAAAGAACTTAATAAGGTTATTCTCCTTACTCCTAATGAGCGACTATCTAATCAACACCTTGAAGAGTTTAAAATATCTGGTTTAAAAGCGGAACTGTTTGATAAGTCGGAAGGTGGGCTAATAAGATTAGCTGAAACGACAATTGAAATAATAGATATTCACAAGATAGAAGATCAAGAAGGTGACAAAACCGTAGCCATAGATTCTTTTGAAGGGAATAACCTTGTTCTTGTAGACGAGGGTCACAAAGGGGCTTCGGGGCTTGTCTGGAAAGAGAAACGGGATAAATTAAGTGAAACAGGTTTCTCTTTTGAATACTCAGCGACATTTGGACAGGCTATGAAGGCATCGGGTAAAAATGAACTTATACAAGAATACGCTAAATGTATTTTATTTGACTATTCCTACCGCTACTTTCATGGTGACGGATATGGTAAGGATTATAATATTTTAAACCTGCAAGATGATAGCAATGAAGATGTTCGTCAACTTTATCTAACTGCATGTTTGCTTACGTTTTATCAGCAAAAGAAGTTATTTGAAGATCGAAAAAAAGATTTCTCTGCATTTTTATTGGATAATCCTTTACTTATCTTTGTCGGGGCAAGTGTACTAAAAGGGAAGAAAAACACAGAGGCTTCAGACATTGTTGATGTGTTAAAATTCTTTTCTGACTTTGTAAAAAATGAGAGAAAAAGTGTTGAACGAATAAAACGGTTGCTTGGTGGAAGTCCAGGATTGCTTGATAATAAGGGGAGAGAAATCTTTAAGGATTCTTTCAAATACCTGATTAATGTTCAGTCCAACAATACAGAGGATGTATTCAAAGATGTTTTAAAAACAGTGTTTAATTCCAACACACCTGGTGCTGAACTTCATGTTGAGAATTTAAAAGGTGTAACAGGTGAGATAGGTGTTCGTATTGGAGAAAATCCACATTTTAGTGTTATCAATGTAGGAGATGACAAGAAACTTGTTAAACTATGCGATGAAAATGGTTTAATTACCGCCGAAAGAGAATTTTCCCATTCATTGTTTCAAAGCATAAACGACTCTAATTCAACAATAAATGTGCTAATTGGTTCTAAAAAGTTTACAGAGGGTTGGAGTAGTTGGCGTGTTAGCACGATGGGGCTTTTAAATGTAGGACAATCGGAAGGTGCTGAAATTATTCAGTTATTTGGAAGAGGGGTCCGTTTAAAAGGATACGAGTTTAGTCTAAAGAGAAGCAGATTTATAAAAATAGAAAAACCAGAGATAACTATCCCAAAAAATATTGATATCCTTGAAACACTTAATATTTTTGGTGTAAGAGCTGATTATATGAAGCAATTTGAGGAGTATCTAAAAGAAGAAGACCTTGAAATTAATAAAGAACAAGAATTCATTGAACTTCCTGTTATTCGCAATAGAGATGTAGATATAAGTAAGCTTCGTACTCTAAAAGTGAAAGATGGTTTAAATTTTAAGAAGCAAGGACCCAAGCCGAATTTATCTACTCTTAAAGAGGTAAGTAACAGAATAGTCGTTGACTGGTATCCTAAAATTCAAGTGCAGTCATCTTCGGGAAATTCAAATGATTTAGGTTCATTAAACCCAGGCATATTAGATATGGAGCATCTTGCATTTATCAACTTGGATGAAGTTTTCTTTGAACTTCAACGCTATAAAAATATAAAGGCTTGGCACAATCTTAATATTACAAAACAAGGCATTCTGGAACTGCTTAAAAATCCTAATTGGTACACCCTGCTAATACCCAAAGAGGAGCTTGAATTTACAGATTTTGGTAATTTTAGAAAATGGCAGGACATCGCAATCGTATTACTAAAAAAATACTGTGAATTCTTTTATAAGTATAAAAAAGCCGAATGGGAATTTCCACACTTGAATTATTACGTATTATCTGATGACGATGCGAACTTTATCAAGGAAGACAAGTATATATTTACTATTAACAAACCAGAAGAAAATGATTCTTTGATAAGTAAACTGAATCAATTAAAGGATTTAGTCGAAAGTGGAAAAGGAAGAGATATAGCTTTCAAAAACTTTGCACATGCTAACTTTGAGCCATTTGATTTTGGGAAACATCTTTATAATCCATTGATTTACATTAATAAGAATGCTACCGAAATAGAAGTTACTCCTGTTCATCTAAATGAAGGGGAACGTAACTTTGTCTATGATTTAAAAGGATACTTCAATAGCAATGAGTCGTTTTTTAGCGATAAAGAGCTTTATTTGTTACGTAATAAAAGCAAGGCAGGAATTGGCTTCTTTGAAGCTAATAATTTCTTTCCTGACTTTATTATGTGGTTAATACATGGAGATAAACAATACATTACGTTTATAGATCCTAAAGGTATCCGAAATTTAAAAGGCCTTTCCGATCCGAAAATTCAGCTTTCTCAGACGATAAAAGATATTGAATATAACCTTAGCGGACAAAATGATAGTATAGTTCTTAACTCATTTATCATTGCAGGAACTTCTTTTAATGATGTATCACATTGGGGAAATAAAGATGAATTTAATAAATTTAATGTTTTTTTTCAGAAAGAAGAAAAAGATTATATTCAACATATTTTCGAGAATATTATGCATTTATCAAACGACTAAAATATTCTTTGTAGTTCTTGTAATTGTAAATTTGATGGTGCTAATATACTGATAAATAAATTTAGAATGTTGTTAGTTTCAATATATATGTAGGGTTGGGATTTATCCCAACCTTTTGTTTTTATACACCGTTTTTGCCATTAGTAGTATGCGATAGTTAAAATAATGTGTTTATAAGTTCAATATCTTCATTTTCCAATTTTTGTTCAGTTTTTCCGATTTCGGCCACATTTTCCAGGTTCATAACATATCTTTCAGAAATGAGACTTAATAAATGAGACATTTGTTTCTCAAGTGATTTTTCTTCTGCTATTTCTTTTTGTAGGATTCGACAGATATAATCACTTCGATTTGGTTGTTTTCGAAGATGATTATAAATATAGCGATACTCTTCTCGAAATGAAATACTTAATCTAAGCCTTTGCTCGCTCATTATATTTCGCCTCCAGGATCTTTAAGAAAGAGAGTGTGCTGGAGAATTGGGCATCCTCCTGAGGAGTGAAAATTGCATTCGGGAAGTGTTTCAAAAGCTGTTGCTTTAACAAAACAGACCCGCCACCGATAAAAATTAATTCAGTATTTGCGAAACTTATTTTTCGGCTTCTCGAATAATTAATAATTTGTTTTACATGCTGTTCAAAAGCACTTTTAATGATTTCATTTCCTTCTTCTTGTTCCGTTCCGTCAATTACAATCCGTTTATCACGAAGGATTTGTTCTGCATCGTCACTCGTGAAAGAGATTGCATATCGTGAAGAAAGTTGTTCAGCAATAGAAGACCGCAATATATTAATGCCCAGATTACTAACAAGCATCCGATCAAAGTTTGGAATGAGTCTATTACACTCCAATATGCTGGTATTTAAAGAGCCAATGTCGAAAATTAATGCTCGCTTATGACGAAAATCATTACTTTGATAATAAATGGGTCCCAACGCCTCTGGAAGTGCAATAACTTTTTCGAGTGTAAAAGAATATGGTTTTCCATTTACCTGTATTCCAATTACCTTGCCATTCTGTTGAATAAAAGCTTCATATTCTCTTCGTTTTTGTTCGTTCTTGTAAAGGTTTATCGGTATATTTACAGCCAAATATATCCTTGCCATTGCAGTATAATCCTGGGACCGTTCTAATAGTTTCGTAATTGCTAAATATATAGAAATAAGATGTTCATTTGTTTGTTTAGTAAGATCATAGGAAACATAATCCTCACTCACTAAGTCGCCGATAAGGAATTTTTTTCTTTCATATTCGATGACATTAGTATTTTTCATTAATATGTCATTATCAAATCCATTTGCCTCCATCACCTTTGTTCTGAATTTGACTCGTTCAATTTGTTTATTTTCTGTGCGTATTACTCCTTTTGTATAGCTTTTGCCACTATCAACGGCAATAAAAAATTTGTTGTGCATGATAGATTCCTCCTTAGAATATATTTTTTCTTTCTTATATGCGACAGGGGAGGATTTATAACAAGAAATTGGTTTGATAGTGCTTATAAGAACAAAAAAGGTAAGACAGTGTCCTACCTTTTTAAATGACGAATTTGAAATTGTAAAAATCAGCAAGCCATATTATTTTTTTACTTAAGATTCCATCATTTGATAAAATGCTTGCATCATATGGTCTAATAGATTGTCAGCCTCTTTATCGACAAGGTCCTCGTACTCTTTTATTTTCCATTTTAAATCCTTAATTTTTTGTAAATCATAATTACCTGAATCATGATTGTATAATGTTCTAAGCTTATTTTTTAATTTGAGATATTCAATTTTATTTTCCTCTGAAAAATCGTCATTATCATGCAAAATTAACGTAAACATGACCTCTTTACAATGGATGCCTCTTAAATAATATTTAAGAATCAAGTAATCATTTTGGGTTAGGTTAACAGCCTTCATAGCGGCCCAGATTATATTTCTTATAATAATTGCTTCTTTATTGCCAGCTTTAGATAAATGAATTAAGTGATTTTGCTCCTTAAGGGCTTTTTTAATGTGGTAATGAGTGGGAGTTGAAAAGATTTTTTGAGGAGGGACTGGTAATCTATAGTCAGCAATTGGCTCAGATTTATCTATCTTAGTAGGAAAAAGATTGAGGAATTTAGCTTCAAGCTCTTCTAAACTATATTCTTTAAATACAGTCTCAGCTTCATTTGAATCCCTTTCATCAGAACTAATTAGTTTATATCCCAATTCTTCAAGTGTAAATTCTTCGTAGTATGATTCGAGAGGAATAAAGTCATATTGCTCCTTTATCATCTTTAGGATTTTTTGTCTGCGTTTTTCTTTATCTTTTTTATAGTTGGCATTTCTATAAAAAACAGTTTTTCTAATGACTGTAATAATCTTTGAATCAATTTTTGCATTTGATACAGCTCTTATAAGATCTTTGAAAGAACTAAATGAATAATAATCACAATCAAAGTATTGAGCGAGTCTCCAGTAAGGAATTTGAAGTGCAGGTTTCGTGTAGATACTGTCTGCGGAATTAAAGAAAAAAGAGGGTTGAATTGTTCCATTATTTTCATGTTCCAATAATAATTCGAGTTTTTGTTTTAAGCTTATGCCTCTTCGGTAATTTAGGTATGTGGACACGAAGGGGTTGCATGGAAAAGCGGTTTCCAGCTTTGCCAAACTAATTCTACCATTTACAATATATTCGTTATTAGGACTATCGAGATGATTTTCAATAAAGTCTATTATGGCCGATTCCTTTATGAAATCTCCTTTTACTTGAATCGTTTTTGACTTCATTTCACTTATGATATCTTGACTGTCTCGTTTAATTATCCATGTGGTCTCAGCAAGATGCTCTTTGATGAGACCAATATTTAATTTAATTGGTGTATTGTTTAGATATTGCAATAGTTTGTCTTTATCCAAACGAAATCACTCCTTTTTATAATTTAGGATGAGAGATGCAAATTCAACCTCTGGATTAAACCTTTTATGATTCCTTCTTGGTGCAAGAGATTCCTTATTCAATGCTTATCTAAAGTAGAAGTTCATAGGGGATATCTCCCAAAGTTTCTTTTGCAAAAGCTTCAAGTTCATCAGCAGACACCTTTAAAATATCTACTGTTTTTACACCAAACACTTTATTGGCTTTTTCTTTATCGAAGGTTTCTATAATACTTTTTCTTGAAATTTGCTTGGCGGTTGTGATCCCGTTTTCTATTAAACATTTGGCGATCTTTTCAGCACTCGAAAATAAGGATATATCATAAAGAGGGATAGTCATAAAGTTGATAAAATTGTATTCAATGTTAAATTTTCTAATGTCGAGGGCTAAATTATAGAAGAATTCCTTACTTTTTAATTGGTCAGAAGGAATTTTATGAAGAAGATTTAACGTAGCAAAGAGGTTAATTGCAGAGGATATTGTGGTGTGGGATTTCGAAATATTGTGCTTTTGTTTTAAATCATTTGCAATCTGGCGACATGATACGAAGATTACACTATCGCTCCCTATAGCGTGACGCTTCTCCAGGATGTTTGTCATTCCGAAAGTGTGAAGCCATTTTAGGATATACAGTTGGCTTCTAATCAAGCGGTATAAGTTTGGGAAGTTCTTTTTAATCCAGTCAATGTCATTAAACATTTGTAAATTATTAATATATTTATATTCTTGTTGAAGCTCAAAATCAAACTCTTCGTATCTTACGTTTAACATTTCTGCTATACGTCTCCGAGCATTCTGATACGCTTTGTTCCTATCCTCAAAATCTTTCCCGAATACAATCTCCACAATATCCAGTAGTGAAAATCCTATTACTTTCCCCGTTTTTTCGTTTTTAGAGCAGTAGCGAAAGTAACCTTTCTTATCTTGAGAAATCCACCCTATATTATTTTCGGTAAATATACAAGATTGTCTTCCGCCATCATCAAATCTCTTGAACAAGGGAAATATAGTTGAAAAAAGATTATTCTTTGAAATATAAACAGTGAAATCATAATGAGAGGAAATAGTTTGTGGAAGCTGATATGCCACAATTTTAGAGGGTTGAAAGTGGATTAATAGATTATTAGTAATTAAATGGTGATTAATGACTTCCTTATGAAAAGTAGTTGCCTTTACATATTTTCTTATAATCCCATTTCGAATTTCTTTTTCCAGGTTTTTCTTTGCTTTATAAACCATGTTCTTATATTCTATTCCAGAATAACCTTTTTCTTTAAGATCCTTTGTTCTTTTGTCTAATTCTTTATACATATACTGTTTTTTCTTCTTTTCTGTTAATGGCCTTGTCGTAAAAATAGTCTCTATATTCATTCCTTTTCTCCTTTCATTATTTCTACTTCTTCAATTTTATTAGAGATGGAAATAGCTGTCTACACTTTATCTGTTCGAGTACGTCTTAGCTATGAGTCAGCAGTGGAACTTATAAACTCATGAAAACGGGACATTAAACCACTACTATATTATTAGATGGAAAATACACTTCAATTTAATTAAAATCTCAGGGAAGAGGTCTTAAAGACCTCTTCTGCATAATCCTAATAGAAGGTTTGCAAAAAGTTCTTTCTTTTAATGAAAACCTTGACAGGTTTTTCCTTCTTGGTGGATATTGTAAATAAAAAAAGCGTTTGCAATTACTTGATACATTACATATACCATTGATTAGCATGTTGACGTTATTCAACAAATCAGATAATTGAATTCTAAAAATGGTGATGATATGAAATACACCATATATAAATGAAAGCACTAAATCACTTAATATGAAAATAAATAAATGGCAATTGCTTTTATATCTATATGGTGAGTAGTTTTAATAAATTTTAAATGGATTGATATATATTAGTATTAAGATATTTTTTTGTGAAAGGTGTAATATTATGGATAAGAGCAAGCGACATGCCAAAATTACTGGCGATTTTGGAGAATACTTTGTTCTCTATTTACTTTCAAAGAATAGTTTTGAGTGTGCAAGAATTGATTACGTGGGAATTGATTTATATGCCAAGAGCAACAAGACTGGCAAGACTATAGGGGTGTCAGTGAAAACAAAAACACTAAATCCTAAAAAGCCTACTCAGGGGATTGAAATAGATTCTATTGAACGTGCCAAGGAGGCTTGCAATGTTTTTGGAATCGAGCCTTATTTAGCGGTTGTTTTTGACCAAGGGAAGTATATGACCGTTATTATGTTTCCAGTGGATAAGATTGATGAATTTTGTTCAACCAGTAAGACAAAAATACGGTTGGATTTGAAACCCCAGGCTCTGGACAAGTATAAGAGTCATCCAGAAGTGTATTATATGAGATTAAGAATTGAGGATAATACGTTTTGTAGCAAATAATAATTTTTTTCAAGAATGTTTCAGTAAAGATTTGTTGAAGGGGTGGGAGATCTATCAGCCCGTTATCCATATATTTCAATGCCTCAACCTGGCGAAAAAGGACCTGCTTCAACGTTCATCTGATTGGGAAAGAAAGCATTACCTCCTAATGTTTTTATTTATCATAAATTTGTTCATGGATTTGTAGATTTGCAGTTTGAATAATTAGGAGATAAAGCTGAGGCATTTATTAGTCAGGAGTCATATTGAAGAAGGAATGATAATTCAGCGTGCTGGTAAAAGTGCAGTAGTTATTCGGATTGAAGTTCCTAAAATTAACCCTCATAAGTTCTATGAAGAGTTACAAGATGATGTTTATATGACACAGGATTCCGCAAAGAGACTTTTAGATTGGTTTCAATTGAATTCAAGTTTATGGGCTTCTTTCAATTCTCTTTTTTAAATTTTCATTTTAGGATTGGCAGTGTTCAGAATGAATTCTGAACGCCTTTTCCAATTTGTCAGCAAGGAGTAAAGTTCTGATGATGTCAGACAGGGTAGAACCGATTTTGACTTCCAGAAGTGTTGACAATGTTGTTTAATAGTCTTAGTAGTTAAGTAATTTAATATTGAAAGGAGATTTATTATGAACCAAGCAAATATTCAAATTATGAATAATAATTATGCAGGCGGAGTAGCAACTTCATTATGGCAATATTTCGAAGGAGATTTTATTAGAGAAGTAACTGAACGATACGAGGCAAAAATACCAACGGGATTGTCGAACTTAGATTTTGTTCTCAATGGCGGAATATCGTCAGAACTGTATACTGTAATTGGCAAAATAGGTGATGAACGTAGTGCCTTCTTCAGCTATTTGGCTGAGCAGTTTGCATTGAATGGTTACGATGTATTGTATATAAGCCACAATGATACAGCAAACAGCATTTTACAAATGATACTTGCAAGGCATGATTACAAATTATTTAGAGACAAATCCCCGCACATTCCTGCAATAATAAGCAAGCTCTCTTCTTCTCCTCAAATTCTTCAGGAGTATCAATCAAATTTGTACCCGATCCTAACTAAAATTCACGTTGAAAGTTGCAAGTTGGTTGACACCGATTTATTGGTGGAAAGAATAATATCGTTTAAAAAGACAAACCAAAAGGTTGCAGTTCTTATAGATGAGAAAGTTCCATCGTATTATCAGAGCAATATTGATCGTATCGGGTATCAACAGCATTTAAGAACAATAAACAAAATAGCAAGGGAATACGAAACCCCCATTCTCATGAATGTAACTTTAACTAAAGGCGACTTTGAAAGAATAACTGCAGGATTTAGTACGGCCGCTGAAATTGAAGCAAATGTAGATAATCTCATCCTGTTTAGCAAACATTCGTCTGCTGACAATGAACTCCAATCAACAATTAACCCTTATTTAATGGAATTAATTATCCGCAGTAATTTATCCCCTTATCCAACCCAAATAGCCCATCAAATTTACCACCCAAATCATTTTTATCTCCAAGATGCCTGAATCAAATTAAATAAATAAGGAGTGAGAAATATTATGGCGGAAAAGAAACAGTTTATTGGTGACTTTAGAGAGTTAGAAGTGTATAAAAAGGCACTCATTTTTAGCAACAAGATTTACAAGATTGTTGAAAAGTTCCCAGCTTATGAGCGGAACAACTTGGTTGAACAGTTACGTAGAGCCAGCTCCAGTTGCTACGGAAACATCGCAGAGGGAAATGCAAATTATTATTATCGTAAGGAATATGACAGATTGAACACCAGCATCGGGAGTATTGCTGAATGTCGAGCTTACCTCGATATGGCAGTTATGCAGAGGTATATATCAAATGCGACCTATGAAAACTTGGATAAAGAAGCAGAAGAAGTATTCAGGATGCTCATTGCCATGATTAATAGAATAGAAAAAATTCTCAAGGGAGAAGCATCTTAATGTGGGTTCCAAATTTCCGAAAAAATGCATTGTATCAACGTTCACTGGATCTTTTTCATGAAGTGTACCGCACGATTGAGGAAGATGGAGAAAAGTTAGATAAAAAAGAAGCAATGATTTTGCGTAATAGGGTCCTACGAATCACGAAAAAAATAACCCAGGCTATTGTTCAACAGAATATGAAGATGAAATATAAAAGATTGAATGAATCAAAGAATGAACTTGAAAATCTTCTAAATCAGATTTATCAGCTTTGTAATATTAAAATGATTGGTGAGTGGAATGGATTTATCATTGATTATTATGCAGATCAAGTTATGAAATTGCTAAATTATTACTTTGGTAAATATAAGGAGATAAAATCTTAACCTAAATACTATATTTTAATCAGAGTATGATTTGCTCCATTTACCTGCAACTTTCATAAATCATCTCTAAAAATTATTTTGACTTAAACATTAAAATAGTTTACTCTTGAAAAGGTATAATTTATTAGGAAAGTGCTTTATTGCTTAGCGATATGTGGGGGTTTTAAAAAAACTCCAATATATTGTTTATAAGCAATGAGGCACTTTTTTATTTTATATTGAAAGGAAGCTTGAGCGTGGATAATAGATATAAAGTTAATTTGATAGTAAATGAATTGGAAGAATCACCTTGGAAGGTAGAAGTAGATTTAGCTTTTTATTTTTTGAGTGAAGGGTATTATTGGGATTTTTTACAACGAAAGTTTAGCGTATCAAGATTAAAAATACGACGTGGGTCGACAAAGCTTTCTGAGGAAGAAATAGAACATTATAAATATTCGACACTTACAGGATTAACCCTAAAAATCTTAAATAACAAAGAATTCATTTTAATATTTAATGATTCTACGGAATTAATTGGAGGGATTACACCCGAAACACTAAGAAAGTATAATGTAGAAAAACTGAGCGATCTGTTCCGAGTAGGAGAAAGATGGTTTTTAGGAGAAAATGGAATTTATAGAGTTCATTTTACACACTTTGATAATAATTCGACCAACAAAAAAAGAAAAATACAATATTTTTCATGTTTCATTACAAACGTTATTTATGATACTAATATCTAATTTTCAAATCGAAAATTTGGGTGTATAGAATAAACTACTCTCTTTATTTATTATTATATTTTGGATAGTTATACTCGATTTAACATTGTAACCGCAACGATTTTTACATGTGTGCTTAGATTTACCTACTGTGTGTATTAAAGTGTTACGAATGTAAGAATCCAATGAGATTTGTGTTGCTAAAGAATTGTTCCTGTATTTAAAAATTAATTTAGCATTATATGTTACAATAGTTTTAAAGATTGTGAATCATTGTTCTTAAACTAACGGGGCAGGATAGTTTAAGTGTATTTTTTCACAATATGTATTTTTGATTGTTAGTTACTACAACTTGCATCTTGAACTTTGAAGCGTTAAAATTAATATACTATTAATCGAAAGGAGAGATGGGTGGACAATGAAGAACTAATCTGATTTTTAACAATTGAAATAGTATATTTCATTTTAAAAACTTAGGATTAGTCTGCCCATTTTTCCATATACTAAATAGATGTAAGACGGAATAGCTAAAAAGGCTAAATCGTTTTATTTGAGTATCGTAAAAAGTTAAATGACTAATCCTTCCAACATTATTTGGGAGGATTTTTTGTTCTCCCTGAATCAAAATAAAGGAAGAAGGAATCGAATTGTTAAAACAAAAGGAACTAATGGCAAGGGTTAAGGAACTTGTCGAGTTAGATGAACGAATATCTGCTTGTATGATGTATGGCTCTTTTACAAAAGGAGAGGGAGATCAATACTCTGATATAGAATATTATGTTTTTCTAAAAGGTGATACAATTTCCACCTTTGATTCAGCAAAATGGCTAAATGAAGTCGCTTCCTACACTTTACTCTATCAAAATGAGTACGGTACGGAAGTAGTTATTTTTGAAAATCTAATACGTGGTGAATTTCATTTCCTTTCCGAAAACGAAATGAATATTATTCCTTCATTCAAAGAATCAGGCTACATTCCTGACATAAAAGCAATGTTTATTTATGATGAAACAGGACAATTAGAATTGTATTTATCAGAGTTGGAAGGTCCGGGACCAAATAGACTTACAGAAGAAAACGTAAATTTTTTATTGAATAATTTTTCCAACCTATGGTTAATGGGTATTAATGTTCTTAAAAGAGGGGAAAATGCACGTTCACTGGAACTTTTATCTCAATTACAAAAAAATATACTACAACTCATTCGAATTGCTGAAGAAAATGCCGATAATTGGTTTAATATGACAAAGAATCTTGAAAAAGAAATTAGTCCTGAAAACTATGAAAAGTTTAAAAAGACTACTGCCCGATTAAATGAATTAGAACTATATGAAGCCTATAAGAACTCTTTGCTTCTCGTTATGGAACTTCGAAATCTCGTTGAAAAACAATATCAGTTAACCGTTAGCAATGATTTTTTCGAAAAACTGTTACATTATATGAATGAATAGAAAAAAACTTATTGTGCTAAAGGGTGCTTTAGTTTAATTAGGAAATTTATAGTTACGTAAAAACGCTCAGATTTTATTTCTGAGCGTTTGCTATTCATAATGTGAATCTGCTGGGAAAATGCTTGTTGAAAAGTATGTTTTCACATTATTATTATTATTATTATTATTATGGATTTTTATCTCCGCATCGGAACCCGTTATTAATTCAAACTCCTTTCTGCCCATCCATAATTATATAGAAATATATTAGATTACGAATATGGAAGTGAAGTAGTACAACATTAACGGGTACATAATGTATTAAAAAATTCTTGTTGAATCAACTTAAAAAGTTATGTATAAAGTTAAGAGTAGCTTATTTACTTTCAAAGGGACATCAACCTGCATTCTTACGTCTGATCGAAAATAAAACTCTCTTCATAATTAAGAATTATGTTGCCAGGTTATTTTTCAAGATTTTGAAAGCTGTTGTTTCTTGTAAGTTTAGACATTGATACTCCCAAATAAATAAAAAGTGCAATTAGCTCACTGAAAAATAAGATGAGCAAAAACCATTTGGTTGTAACGTCATTATAAGTATTTTCAGGGTATGGTAAAAGAACACTTGGATATGCAATCCCGACAATGCAGGAATAAATTAGAACCCATAAACCACCCCACAAACCACCCCACAAACCACTTGGTTTTCCATAATCGCCAAGTATTTTCTTTTGTTCAAGTTTCCTTACTTTTAGGGTTTGAACTTCATTTCTAAGCATATTTCTTTCTTTAATTCTATCCCTAAAAAGTTGCTGGGAGAATGTACTGGTACTCTTTAAAATATTGCGATGATCTATAGCAGGTAACTTTACATTTATTCCAAATAAACTGTTAGTAGGCTCATCAGGAAACGAATTCCAAATTGTTTTATAGACTAATTCATGCAAATCCTTTTTTCCTTCAATTATTATGTTGTTATCCTGCATGAGTTCATTCAAATTGTTGGGAAGTACATAATGTTCATCAGTTTCCTCAATTAATTTAAAAATTTCATCCCTAATAGAGAATAATTCTTCAATGTAAGGTTCTAAAATTTCAGGAGTTAAATCGCTTGAATCATCTTCATCAAGAATTTCTTGAATACTTTTTTCCTCTATTATAATTTCTTCGCAATAGTCATTTATAAAATCTTCAATTTCTTCTTCAATAAAGTCCTTTTCAATTTGCTCTAACATTTTTTGTTTGGTACTTAAATCGTTATTTATTTCTTTTAATCTTCTTTCTATTGCACTTCTTTCACCTGATAATGTGATAACTCTACTCACTAAAAATCCACCTATAATTGCGACAAGTGCAGATGTTGCTGTAATAATGGTAGAGATAAGACCGTTTAAATCCATTACCTTCGCTCCTTTAAAAAATCATTCTTAAAATTATTGTACATTAATGTAAGATGTAAACGAAATTGAATGTTATTTCTTGTAAATAACGGAATTGTTACTATAATAGAGTTATAGTAAATAAATTACGAATGACAGGCGTTATTGCTTGGGTATTTTTCTATCTTTTAAAAAAAGATAGAATTTTGCCTAAAAGCGATAACGCCTTTTTGTGTGCCTAAAAAGGATGGAGGGAAAATAAATGTTAGCGGAATTTATTCATGCGTTACAAGAGGAAGGGAATAGTGCATTAACAATTCAAGCCTATTCAAATGATGTCAAGCAGTTTTTGGAATGGCTAAATGAAACCATTGGTTTTGAAACAGAAACGATTACAGAAACGGATCTTCGTGAGTACCGTCAATATTTGAACCTAATAAAGAAATTAAAAGTAACCAGTATTAATAGGAAGTTAAAAAGTATTGTCCAATTTCAACGTTTTCTTCATAAAAAAGGAATATGCAAGACTGAAGTTGAATTGCGAAAAGTTCTTTTGAAAAACAACATTGAACTGGATTACGAAGTGAAAATCGTTGAGAAGCAAGACCTTTATCGGCTGAAGCGAACTATTGAAGCGGAAGGAAATAAAAGAGATATCTTAATCTATTATTTACTTTTTGCAACAGGGGTTAGATGCAACGAGTTGGTTTCAATTGAAATTGATGATATCCATCTAACAGAACGAAATGGAAAAAATAATTATAGCTTTTTAGTTGTTCGAAATGGAAAAGGAAATAAGGTAAGAAAAGTAAATTTGAATGCCCAGGTTGTAATGGCAATCAGAGAATATTTAAAAGTTCGCCCCGATGTAGCATCAAATAATCTACTTCAAGGACAAAGAGGATCATTGACAAGACTTGCTATAAACAAAATTTTAGAAAAATACAGTAAGATGGCACAGCTTGAATACATTGTTTCTCCCCATATGGCGAGACACACATTTTGCTCAAGTCTTATTAAGGAAGGAAAGGTTGACCCGAAAACAGTTGCAATATTAAGTGGTCATAGTTCTGTCGATACACTTTATCGGTTCTATGTAAATTCGAGTGCTGAAGATAAGCAGAATGCTGTGGATAATCTACAAGTTTAACGAAAGGAGTCTGATCTGAGCTTTATGGAGGTTTCTTCATATTACAAGTCGAATGTGAAAATCTTAAAATACTTAAAAGAAGGTAGGGGGCAAGGAATTGGGGCAGATTATCTTCCTTGGACAATGACTCATGATTATTCATCTTTGGGTAGAGCTACACGTTTAAAAGGGATAAAAATTCCTCGAATATTTCATTTACAGTCGGATATACAGTACAGGGCTTTTTTACTCTTTGAGTATCAAACGAGTGTGATTGATATTCGAGAAACTTACCCGTTACTTGACGTGATGGAAACGATTGAACACGACGATTTGAGATTTGATAAGTATCGAGATAAAGAAAGAAATGAACCCTACGTGATTACGACTAATTTTTTGCTGACGTTAAAAGATGAAGATGGCAACGAGAAATTTATTGCCCGAACTGTGAAAAACACGTCAGAACTAAAGAGGAAAATTACATGGGAGAAGCTTGAAATTGAAAGGCGATACTGGAGCGAAAAAGGAATTGAGTGGAAGGTAATAACTGAAAAGCAACTCCCCCGTCAACTGGCGAAAAACCTTGAGTGGATTAGAGAAACTTTGCTGGAAGGTAGCGGAGAGGAATTGGATAAAGAGGCATTATCTGCTTACTTGCTAAGTGAATTGTATAACCATGAAGATTTACCAGTTAGAAGCCTGTTAAAAATGTTTGATAAAAATGAGGGACTTCCAAATGGAACAGGGTTATTCCTTCTTCGCTATTTGATAGCAAAAAAAGAGTTGCGAATAAATCTGAACCAAAAGATAGACATATCTCTACCAGTTAAGAACCTAACCTTAAAGGGAATGGAGGCATATGAATGGAGTTAATCGAAAACATGTTGCTTCAAGGCAAAGATGGAAGGGTTATGAGAATTGTCTATGTAAATCGACTTTCTTCTATTATATATGCAATTGATATGGATGAAGGTAGCAGGTGGCCCTATCCTATTAAAGTTGAGGAAATCATGATTGCGATTGCTGACGGTGAAATAAGACTGTTAATAGAAAATCCATATTTCAGACACGTATACGAAGAAGATTTGAGCAATGCTGAAAAGCAGAGAAGGGATCGAGCATGGGAAGTAATTTCATATGTCTTTCAACACGTTGAATCTGAAGAACATCTCTATTTGAGAAAATATCGACAGAAGGCGATTGATCTTTCCGTTGCCAATTTACGAGTGAGTAAAAACACTGTGAAAAGCTACTTGATTGAATATTGGAGAGGAGGAAAGGTTCGAAACGCCTTGCTTCCTAATTACTATAAGTGTGGTGCAAAAGGTAAGGATAAGAAAGTAAGTAGAGTGAAAAGAGGAAGACCACGAAAGTACGGTGAACGAAAAGGTGTCAATGTTGATGAAAAGCTGAGAAAAATTTTTATGATTAGTCTCAATCGGTATTATTACAATGAAAAACAAAATACATTGAAAACGGCTTATGAGTTTATGATTAAAGATTTTTTCACGATTGAAAGAGTTGAACAAAATGGAGTGTTGGTTCCAATTATTGACTCAGAAATACCAACGTACCATCAATTTTATTATTGGTACAAAAACTTTAATCAAATAAAAAATGAAGTTTCAAAGCGACATGGCTCCAGGGTGTACCACCAAAAACATCAGGCGATTATTGGAAATTCTACACAAGATAGTGGTATTGGACCCGCTACGTTGTGGCAATTAGACTCAAGCCCATTGAACGTGACATGCGTCTCAAGTGTGAACAGAAATATTCTTGTTGGTAAGCCGTTACTTCATATCTGTATGGATGTTTTCTCAAGGATGATTGTCGGATTCAATTTATCATATGAATCATTAAATGCTTATAGCGGGGCTATGGTTGCGTTACAAAATAGTATGACACCAAAAAAAGAATTCTGTTTAAAGTATGGAGTTGATATTGAAGAAGATGATTGGGGTGTCGCTTGCATTCCGCATCGTATATTTACAGATCGTGGGGAGCTTAACGGCAAGCAAATTGAAAGTGCAATAGAAGGATTAGGTATTTCTATTCAGAATAGCCCTCCATACACTCCGCAAAAAAAGGGAATTGTTGAACAAGCGTTAAATCAAATTCAGCTTCAACTGGCTCCACATGTAGAGGGTGCTTCAATCAGCGGGAAAAGGGTTCGTGAGCGGGGAGAAAGCGATTTACGGTTAAAAGCAAATCTAACGATTGATGAATTGACGGCGATTATCATTAGATTAATCATTTTCCACAATAATTACCATGTTCTACAAGACTATGAATTGACTGAGGAAATGTTGGAAGCAGGAATTGAAAAGATTCCAAGAGAAATTTGGCGTTTTGGGCTAAAGCATCAGAAAGGTCAGTTAAGGAAATTGCCCGAAGAAGTCATCAAGATCAATTTATTGCAGTCCGATACAGCAACTATTACCCCCCAAGGGCTTAGATATAAGAAGCTTCTTTACGCATCTGAATATAGTTTACAAAATAACTGGTTCGAATCAGCCCGAAATTACGGAAGTAAGCGAGTGAAAATTAAGTTCGATGCAAGGGATTTATCAGAAATATACACGATTAATGATGATGGAAGTCTTCATAAATTAAAACTTTTAGATCATCTTGAAAAATATTACGGGAAAAGAATTGAAGAGATTGATCGGATTATTGAATATGAAAAAGAAATAGAAGAGAAAAGTAAAGAAAAGGAACTTCAGCAAAAAATAAAGTTATTTTCCGATATCGAGGAAATCGTTGCAGAAGGAAAGAAAAAAACAAAGGCAGAGCTTGACAGCAGTATAAGTAAAACACAAAAGCTGAAAGGGATAAAAGAAAATCAACGCAAGGAAAGAGAGTTACAGCGTGAGCGATTGAAAAAGGAAAAAGAGGAAAAGGAATATATTACGCCATCTGAGGAGAACTTGGTTGAAATTGACGATGGTGACGAACTGTCATTGTTTAGAAGTTTGAGAGATTGAATTGGAGTGATGTTCATTGGTGAAGGAAATATTTCTACCAAATGGTATGGAGGCAATGCAGGCAAGCTATACTGAATATCCACTTGAAGAGTTTAATCAGAATCCATTTATACAGGCATTACCTCCAATAGCAGATAAACCAGCAGTAATTAAAAAGCTTTCTATGAATCCATCATTTTCTGAGCAAGAAAGAAAAATGGAAACTGTGTATCGCTTGCAAATGATCAATAGGCTATATCAGTTTTTTCAACCACTACCTATACATTTGGAGATATGGGATATGATAAATAGTCTTCTTTTGCAAGGTTATTTAGCGAGAAACCCATTTGACCCAGCCTATAAACGCTACTTGCATGAAACAGGAAAGCAAATCATAAACCGCTCTTTCGATATTAACAGTAGACAAAATTTCCGTACGACAGCAGGGTGTGGGGCTCTTATCGGTTTTTCTGGCATGGGAAAAACAACCTCAGTCAGTCGGGTATTGAGCAATATTCCTCAAATTATTGTTCATAACGAATATAGGGGACAGCATTTTAATCAAATCCAACTTGTTTGGTTAAAGTTAGATGCTCCTTCTACATCTTCATTAAAGGCTTTATGTTTGCAGTTCTTTATGAGGGTTGACGACTTGCTTGGCACGAATAATTATAAAAAATATGTATCACGAAATGCGTCAGTCGATATGATGTTGCCCTTGATTGCACAACTCTCTCAAAATATTGGGCTTGGATTACTTATTATTGATGAGACCCAAAATATTAAAGGTCGTGGTGCAGACCAAATCATGAATTTTTTTGTGAATCTTATAAACTCTGGTGTAAATCTTGCGATTATTGGAACGCCTGGAGCTTATAGTCTTTTTGGAGACGAATTAAGGATTGCAAGAAGATTTACGGGTAATTCGGAAATAATTTTTAACAACATGGAGTACAATAATGAATTTAAGTTCCTATTGGAGTCTATGTGGCGGTATCAATGGACAAGGAAGTTCACTCCGCTTACAGAGGAGTTTGCAAAAGTTATCTATGATGAAACTCAAGGAATTTCAGATTTAATTGTGAAACTATTTGTTTATTCTCAGCAGAAAGCTATTTCGACAGGGAAAGAGGAAATAACAGTTGAACTTATGCGAAATGTTGCCAGTAAAAAGTTCAAATTAATGAAGGAAATGCTGAATGCTATTCGTTCAGGTAATCCTTATAAAATAGCAAAATATGAAGATATTAGAAGGATTGAAATTGTTAGTACGATTCAACAATCAGAAGTTGATGCTACTGAAAAGGCATTGAAAACTGAAAAATATAAGGAAATAAGAAAGAATAAAGTCGTTGACGTGCCACCGATACCCCTAATGAAAAAGGCAAAACGGAATATTGAATATGCAGATGGCGATCTTAGATTATTATTGAAAAATGGAGTTAAGCAACAGAAAACTCCGTATGAAATTTTAATAGAGCATGGATTTATTGATGACATGTTGGAGTGGGATGTTGGTGTAGATCCATGATTAACTTTCTTCCAGTTATTTATGAAGATGAGCTTTTATACAGTGTGATTGCTCGTTATAAGCAAATGTGTGGGATGGTGAGTAATCAAGCTTTAGTAAAAGATTTGTTTGGGAGGTTGATTATTATGAAATCAACTTTTTTTCCAATACATCTTAATGCATTTGTGAATAATCTTCCCCCGACTTCAAAAATAACTACCAATGAAATAATTATAAATCACACAATGTTTCCCTTTTACACATCATTTTTGTCGGAGGAAAAAGCAGAGTCTATTAATGAAATAATGGTAGAAGGTAATGGATTAGCAGTTGAAAGTGTTGTTGGATTTGGGGGAAGCAAGGTGAAGATTCAACGTTATTTGCGATATTGCCCAATCTGTTACAGAAATGATAAAGAAGAACTTGGTGAGAGTTACTTTCGAAGATCTCATCAAATTGTGGGTGCAATATATTGTTCAATTCATCAGGTATTATTGAAAGATAGTCCAGTTTTAAGTACAGAAAGTGGATTTGATTATAAATGTGCGGATGCAGAAGTATGTGATGAAGCTGTTATAGCAGACCCATATCCAATTAGAATAAAAGAGTTAAATCTTCAATATATCCATAATGCAGAACGCTTGTTAAAAGGTAATTATCCAAAAAAGGATCTTCAGTTTATCATTAACTTCTATATAGATACATTGAGGAATAAAGGTTTAGCATCTAATAGCGGAAATTTATATATGAATGAGTTGCAAGAACAATTCTTGCATTATTATCCAGCTGAATATTTAGAGATAATGCAGAGCTGTATTGACCCTGATAATCCGACCAATTGGTTAAGAATTTTTGTAAGAAATAATAATAAAAATAGAAGTCCATTGAGACATTTGCTTTTCCTCCAGTTCCTCGAAGTGGATGTAGATGAATTATTTCAGGCTACTACTGTTGTTGGGAAGAGAAAGGTAATGAGTGAATTCACTCCGAAGTTTGATATCAATGAAAGAAGGACAAAGTGGATCAAATTAATAGAAGAAAACCAGGGAGCATCCAGGAGTGAATTGAAAGAAAAGGGGAAAGGACTGCATACTTGGATTTTTAGATATGATCGAGAGTGGTATGAGAAAGTAACTCCAAGAGTGAAGGTGAAGAAGCAAAGGACTGATACTATTGATTGGAAGAAAAGAGATGAGGAGTGTTTAAAACTTGCAAAAGAAGCTGTGAAAGAGATTATGAATAAAGATGGAAAACCCATTAGGGTAACCCCTTGGCGGATAAAATTGACCATTGGTGCAGGGAGATGGTTTGATAATGAGAAATTAACTCGAACCCAACAATATTTGAAAGAAGTAAAAGAGGACATAAATGATTTCCGCATTAGAAAAGTCAAATGGGCTATAAACGAATTGAACAAGGAAGATGAAAGAATTACTGCTTATAAGGTTCAAATATATGCAG
Source organism: Sporosarcina sp. FSL W8-0480 (assembly GCF_037963765.1). Classification (GTDB taxonomy): domain Bacteria; phylum Bacillota; class Bacilli; order Bacillales_A; family Planococcaceae; genus Sporosarcina. The sequence continues at coordinate 1,129,432 of NZ_CP150166.1, forward strand.
GATTTGGCGGTGGTGAGAATGAAGTTAGAGAATTGATTCAAAAGGTGTTAGAAGAAAATTTATAGGGTCAACTTAGGGTTAATGGGTAATTCCTAAGTTGACCATCCCTTTGGAATTGAATTGATAGAAACTATAGGTTCATAGAGAATCTCGATTATTATAAAAAGTGTTTAAAATGCTCTATTAATTTTTGCACTACGATATTTAAACCGTTAAGTCCTGTGCCTAATTTACCAGCATATTCAATCTTTTCGATGGCATGTTTAATAAGTGAACGTTTAGGTTTTTCGGCTACAATTTCAGTAATAGCAACCTCAACGATTTCTTTTGTATCTTCCTTTTCATCCTTATCTAATTCTATTTTTTCCAATAACCTGTAAAATGTTTCAGTTAATTCTTTTAGTTCATGAGCATGTCCATAATGGATATTCTGTGTTGCATTTACGGTTCCTTGTCCTTGTGCAATAGCAACTTGACCACCGTTAACATTAATATGGATTTTTTCATTATCCCCCATATCTAACCAAACTCCTTTTAGGTAAACTTCAATATGCCCGATGAGCAAGCTAACTACTCTGTCGTTAAAAGCATCTACCATATCTTGAAACCTTTTACCTGACCCGTAAAAATAACAAATAGTTATATAATCATTATGATTTTCCGAACTGAATTTAAGTAATTGATAAATGAAGGAAATTTCGTAGTTTTTTTCTGGTTGAATTATATAAGCTTCATGCATTTCCCTCTCTTTAATTTCTTTCTCAATATCAAAGGTAAATGTGTTATGTTCATCAATGAAACTCTTAATTATTGGATTATTTTCTATGAAATAAATAAACCTTTTTAAGTTATTTATGCCATCATCTCTATCTGTTTTCAACAGACGGCTTGCAATTCTACGAAACTCTGTAGATAGCATTTGGAATTCCTTTTTATCCATTAATAGTTCCAATTGTCTCACCTCCACAGAAAGGACAATACAGCGTCTCGTCAATGAGAGATGCTTTAATTCCACGATCACAACATGAAACTTTATAAGATTCCATATTATCTGACTCAATAATTGTTTTTGGAGCGTTCATTTCTATTTTGGAACCCGTTTTTACCTTAATGGCTTTGTTGTTCCTGAATGTTTTCTTCATCCCATCCATAAAACCATTTAACAGTTCATACATATGGTTTTCTGCTAAACGTAAAGCCTTTTCTTTAACTTCATCCGTTAAAAACTCATTTGGTTCAGCCACTAAACCACAATATGGACAGAATAATTCGTAAATAGCATCGTCTTCAACATCCTCCCAAGTCAGTTTAAAATGTTTGTCACAGAAAGGACATTGTAAGGATACATACCCGTCGTCATCCAACGGGATGGAAAAAGGGATAGTCACGTCTGACAATATAAAATCTCCTCTCATAACTTTGTATATTTACAGAATATTATAACACTTAATATCGAATAGGTGCGTTTAGTATATTTTCATAGTAACATTGACTATATACATTAAATGGTATAGGAAAAAGCGTTTTGTGGAATAAAGAAAGTTAGCAACAGGAAGAGAGAAATGCCGAGGAAAGTAAACCTAAATAGAAATGGCTTCGATGGAACAATAGAGGGAACCAAGTCTAATTATGAAAATTTGGTCTCTTTACCGATTTCCAGAGATGAATCGAATTTATGAGTAATTAATAGTAGATTTGAAAATGGAGATACTCCAATTTATTATAAGATTAGAAAATAGGGGGAAGAGATTTCGTGGTATGTTGTGAGGAATGTTTCGATGATATTTTTTTGAAAGAAAAAATCAAAGAAAAAAATAAGAAAGGTGATTGTGAGTATTGTGGTGGAAAAAGTGTTTTCATCACTGATACTAAACAACTGAGTCCATACTTTTTAAGATTAATGAATTTATACACTCATACTGAAGCCTATGAACATTATGATCCAGAAATAGATCATCCTTATGAAGTAGGCGTATTATTAATTACATTAATCAACGAAGATTGGTCAATTTTCTCTAAAGATATTCAAAACTATGAAATTGACTACAAGTTGTTGTTTGATATTTTGAACGAAAATGACGAAGGAAAGTATTTTGATCCGAAAAAAGTATATTCAAAAATATCAGATGGAAATTCTTATAACGATCCGTTAGCTACATGGAAGATATACTGGGATAAGTTAAAAAAAGAATTAAAATATGAAAATAGGTTCTTCCCTTACTTTGATATTAATAATGATATTTTAGAAATCCTAAAGTATCGTAATCATAAGTTACAATCTGGTGATGTACTCTTTAGAGCCAGAATGGGAGAACAGGTTGAAGAAGATATGTTGGCACCACCTTCCAAAATTGCAAAGTCGGGCAGAGCTAATCCCAATGGAATCAGTTACTTGTATTGTGCAGATGACAAGGAAACGTGTATAGCAGAAATAAGACCATGGAAAGGTTCAAAAATTACTGTCGCATCTGTTGAAATAAATAAAGAATTAAAATTAGTAGATTTGAGTAGTAATAAATTTTCTCCACTAATATTTGAGGATTATAATGACATATTAGCAATGGATACATTAATTTCTCGTTTTGCGAAAGAACTAAGTACCCCTATTGATCCTTCAAATTCAGAAATTGACTATCTTCCAACCCAATACATAACAGAACTTATTAAAGTAAGGGGCTACGATGGAATATGTTTCAAAAGTGCATTGGGACCTGCGTATAATATTGTTATTTTTGATGAAAAGAATGTAACGGTAAAAGATATTGAAATGGTAGAGGTACAAGATATTTTATATAAAACTACTATTGATAATGAACTCTCAAGTACGCTTGGGGATATTCCATTTTTTGATTGAATAAATCTTTATGGGTTTCATTATAATACGGGATTTCAAAACATATGGCTTAAGATGAAAAAGACTTAGAGATATAGTAATTTCTAAGGAGGTTGAAAATATGGTATCTATATTCCGAAAAGATCTTTATGAAAAGCTCTGGTCTATTGGCACTTCAAAAACTGCTAATGAATTAAATGTTCCATATAACAAGCTAAAAAGTGCCTGCATATCAAATGAGATTCCTATGCCAACTGCATCATATTGGAGTCGTTTGTACATGGGGAAGGAAAAACCAACACAATCATTACTTCCTAATCCAGAAGATAACCCAGAGATTATTATTGAACAAGCAAAAGCGAAAAGTGCTACACCCCAAAAAATATTATCACCCAAGAAAGAAAAAGATGTTGAAATAACGCCCAATAATGATGATGCCTTAACTAATGATGAATCAACCAAACAACAAGGATATTTCTCGTATCTTGAAGGAGAGCAAACGGTACTCACCCAGATTTTCAATGTATTAAAAGTTAATAAAACCTTGTCTACAAGTCCACATCAAGAGATAGTTAAATATCGCCAAAAGAAAAAAGACGGTAGTTCGTATTACAGAGAAGCAATACTCCATATAAACTCTTCATCGGGTGTTTTAATACCAGAAACCTTACCTTTTATAGATAGCTTATTTAAGGCTCTTGAAAAGGCAGGAGCAAGAATAAACATTACGCATGATGAAATAAAGGTATTATATAAAAGTTACGTTTTTATGCTGAATTTCAAATTACCATCAAAGAAAGTGATGTTATCTCCAGACGATAAAGAATATTCATCCTATAAAACTTATAAATATGTTTCCACTGGATATATGAATGTTGAAGTAGGATATTATCTTGAATGGCGAAAGTGGAGTAAGCATGAAAAACTTATCAAACAAACCAAAACAGACACATTTGACGCATTATTAAAGAAAGTATTCCTCTATATTTTTTCGCTTCCACAAATAATAGATGAAGAACGAATGGCTCATAAAATTGCTGAAGAGAAAAAAAGACAAGAGGAAGAACAAAGAGAAATTATAAGGGAACGACATGATCGGGAGTACAAGCTTACAGAAGAATTACTGCAAAAATCAGTACACTACTTCTACTCGCAAATAATAAAAAACTATATCGCATCTGAATTGGATGAAACAGCAGACGAATATGTTTGGGCTATGAATAAATCAGATTGGATTATGGACTCTGAGAAGTATCCAGACAACCTACTGACAACTAATGATAAAGAAAAGCTGATTAGCTTCAAATTACCAAAAGGCCCCATGTATTGAAGAATAATTTAACCGTATTTATTTGAGAAAGCATGCATTTTATCCTTTTATTTGCTTTAAATAGTCTTTTAGAAATTAATAATATGCAGAAACAGAAAAATGTTTTATTGCAACGGTTGGAGACTTAATGAAAGAATGAATGGGGGATAACAAGTGTCAAACAATAAAAAAGGAAATCTTCCACAAGAATTTGTAGAAGAGACATTGGAACATTTTAAAAACTACCTTGAGATTAAAGATAAGATTCTGAAAAACGAATATGTGGAGATTTTTGGAGAAATATCTAAGGTTGTTGGGTTTGTTAAAGGGGTTAATGATTTAATAACAGAGAAAAAGTTTCAACGTTTCTTAGAGGGTTTTGATGAGAATGAACAACCAAGTGAAGCAAAAATAAAAAAACTTGTTAAGTATGTCAGTAATGAAAAACGGGCGGAGTTCATATCAACCACTTTTACCAAAGTAGTTCTATCAAACTCAAGTAAATCATGTTTGGTAATGGGAAGTATTTTGAACTCTATAGTATCCAATGAAGGACCCATAGAGCATCAAAAATTAATTTGTATAAATGCCCTTACAAACTTTTTTGATAATGACTTAAACAACTTTATAATTTTATACGAGTATATCGAGGAGAAGACTAAATTAGAAAAAAGAAAAGCTAAATCAATTTACTTACCTTCACTTAGAAAATATTGTAAAGAGAATAACTTGGATTACGACAGCCTATATTTAACTGTTGAAAAATGCGTATCTACGCAAATAATGAGCAAATATTATCTTTCAGATATTGATGCTTCTGTAGATATTGATATGGAACAAGTTGATATTAACAATAATGAAATTGATGAGTACCACCAAATTACAGATCCAGGTAAAATTTTATATAAATTTATGATTAGGGTTCTATAGAGGGTAGAGAAGTTCATTAATGTATTGTTGCCCCTTACCCCTTTTCACTACTATGTAACCCCAAAATAAAGTCCTGTACTTTATAAAAAAGTCGCAACATCTTTTATTTCGTGTTTAAAATAAAGTCCTGTATCAAAAATCCCTGAAACCCTTGTCATTACTCGGTTCCTGGTATCCTTATTTCTACTCAACTTCTTTTTAAATCGAAAAAAACGTGAACAAAAAGCGTGAAAAAAGGGTAGAAAAACGGTCAAAACGTGATCAAAAATGTGTGAAAATGAGGGAAAGATAGCGTGACTTTATTTTAAACGTCAACGGTGGAATGCGGGTTTGCGTGGGGGAAAGATGTGGTGAGTTTATTTTAAATGGACAGAAACTATATAGAAATCCTTAGTTTTAAACACTTTCACAAGCATTTCGTGTTTGTAGGAGAAGGTGAAAAAACGAGGAATAAAGTACTGAAAAACCATATTACTGTTTCGGTGGTAATTGATCTGGGGTGTGGGAACACAATAGAATAAAAATATTGTAAGGCGTTCAAATAAAATGAACGTCTTTTTTTTACGCCTAAAAACGGAGAATGGAAGGTGAAATATGACGGAACCAACGTTAGGAAGTTTATTTGATGGTATCGGTGTATTTCCATTAGCTGCTTCTCGTTACGAGATTCAACCAATATGGGCAAGCGAAATTGAAAAAGCACCTATATCTATTACGAAGCGACATTTTCCTAACATACATCATTTAGGAGATATTACAAAGGTAAATGGTGGAGAAATACCACCTGTTCATATCATTACATTTGGTTCACCTTGTCAGAACTTATCCAATATTGGTAAACGAGAAGGTCTTACAGGAAGTCAATCGAGTTTATTTTATCATGCAATCCGAATTATTGAAGAAATGAGGTGTGCAACGAATGGAACATATCCAGTTATCGCTGTTTGGGAAAACGTCATGGGAGCTTTTTCAACAAATAACCGGCTGGATTTTAAAGCCGTGTTGGAGTCGTTCACAAAAACCGAAATTCCAATTCCTGCTTCTAGAGAATGGGCAAATGCAGGAATGGTCCGAGGGGAGGATGTTGAAGTGTGTTGGCGACTCTTGGATGCCCGATATTGGGGAAAGCCCACGCTCCCTCAAAGAAGAAGACGTATCTTCCTCGTGGCAGATTTTGGAGGAAACCGTGCCAGAGAAATATTATTTAAAGCCCGCGATTTGCAATCGTTTCCTACGTCTTGCGGAAAAGACAGGCTGTCCTCCACCAGCACCAGTCGAATATCTGCTCCTAAAACAAGGGGGAAATTACCCATCGTCCGTCCCTTTCAAGAAAGACGCATGCGAAGTGCCGCGAAAGACAAAAACAAAACAGGATTCCATGGAAGTTTTGGACAAACACATGACCCTTTTCCCACTTTGCTCGCAGGCTCTGTAAATTATTTTTCATTTTGGTATGAAGGAGAAGAAAAAGAAGGATTTATTCGTCAGCTTACCCCATTAGAATGTGAACGTTTGATGGGATTACCAGAGGGTTGGACAGCTTTAGGACACAAAGATGAAGCAATTAGTGATTATGCAAGATACAAAGCCCTTGGAAATGCGATAGCTGTACCATGTGCAACATATATTATGGCTGGTATTGCGGAATTTTTATAGATAAACAAACTAACGTGTGACAAATTCTGTCTGTCATGCTTTTTTTATTGCTTCATCCATGAAGGAGTGTGGTTTCTTTGGAAGAGAATGAAACAAAGGTGATGGAATGGATTGAGGACCATTTTGTAATAAATGAAATTGAAATAGAAGATTTTCCATTCTTTCCTTGTGGGAAATTGATTCGTGATAAAAATGAAGAAGCGATGATTGTGTTTTGGTGTGTCATTTATGGGCGTGTGGATTATCGACTACAAGAAGCAGAGGAGTGATTCATTCATGAAAATGTATTTTACTCGTTCACCTCCCTTCTGCTCTTGTTTTCCATTTGAATAGATAATCAAAAATTAAAACAAGAAAAGAGGGCTATATCATGGAATTAAAATATGTGATTCCAAATATGGAAAAGACGTTTGGAAATTTAGAATATGCAGGAGAAGGTAAAGTCGAACAGCGACGGATTAATGGACGTATGACCACTCTTTCTAGGAGTTATAATCTGTATTCCGATATTCAACGGGCAGATGATATTGAAGTGATTCTTCCCCAAGAAGCTGGAGAAAAGTTTTTTGAACATGAGGAAAAAGTAAAATTAGTGAATGCAAGAATTACCGCAGAAGGTTATAAAATTGGTGATCGCGGATTTACAAAATATATCTTACATGCAGATGACATGGTCAAAGCATAAGGAGGAAAAATAGATGAGATTAGCACAAGGTATTGTCATTGATAAGGAAAAAACGTTTGGTTTACTAAAATTTTCAGCATTACGTCGTGAAGTGTTTCTTCAAAATGAGGATGGCACGGTATCAAATGAAGTGAAAGAACGCACGTATGATTTAAAGTCTCGTGAACAAGGTCGCATGATTCAAGTTAGTATTCCTGCTTCTGTGCCTTTGAAAGAATTTGATTATAATGCGGAAGTCGAACTGATTAATCCTGTCGCAGATACCGTCGCAAATGCGACTTTTCGTGGCGCTGATGTCGATTGGTATATTAAGGCGGATGATTTGGTTTTAAGGGGAAAGACAGGAACAACGGGTAGTAACACTTCAAAAGCTACACCAACAAAGGATAAATAATGAAAACCTTCCGAAGGCGAGGGGAACGCATTAAGGAAAAAGATGCTTCCCTCGTTTTTCAATTTATATTCTTTGGGCTGGTAGGTGTATGGCTCGTTTCCTTTATCCCTTTTCATCTGTCCTTTTTACTCTCGACCACATGGCAATTGGATGACTTTCAAGCACACTTTATCAGCACCTATGGATTGGTGACATTGTTAATTAGTCTTGCCTTAACTGCCGGATGTGCATATCTCTATTATCGCTATCGGTACGACAAAATAAAACAAATCATTCACCGTCAAAAGCTCGCAAAAATGATTTTGGAGAACGGATGGTATGAAACAAAACAAATTGCACAAGAGGGCTTTTTTAAGGATATTCCATCCAATAAAACGAAGGAAAAAATCAGCCATTTTCCAAAGATGTATTATCGGTATGAAAAAGGATTATTGTATATTCAAGTGGAAATAACGCTTGGTAAATATCAAGAACCCCTTTTAAATTTAGAGACTAAATTAGAAAGTGGGCTGTATTGTGAATTGGTATCAAAAGAGTTACATGATTCCTATGTGGAGTATACCCTTTTCCATGATATGATTGCGAACCGTATTTCGATTGATGAAGTTGTTGCACAAAATGGACGCTTAAAGCTTATGAAGTCAATGGATTGGGAGTATGATAAGCTTCCCCATATGTTAATTGCTGGTGGAACAGGCGGTGGAAAGACATATTTTATTCTCACGCTGATTGAAGCGTTATTAAAAACAGATGCAAAGTTGTATATTTTAGATCCGAAAAATGCAGATTTAGCCGATCTAAATACTGTCATGCCCGATGTCTATTATAAAAAGGAAGACATGATGGTATGTATTGACCAATTTTATGAAGCGATGATGGCTCGAAGTGAAAAAATGAAACAGATGGAAGATTATAAAACAGGAGAAAACTATGCTTATTTGGGCTTAGCTCCTCATTTTTTAGTTTTTGACGAATACGTTGCATTTATGGAAATGCTTGCTTCTAAAGAGAGTACGACTGTATTAACGAAACTAAAACAAATTGTCATGTTGGGACGTCAAGCAGGCTTCTTTCTTATTCTTGCTTGTCAGCGTCCAGATGCAAAATATTTAGGGGATGGGATTCGTGATCAGTTTAATTTTCGTGTTGCGTTAGGAAGAATGTCCGAACTAGGATATGGCATGATGTTCGGATCGGATGTCCAAAAACAATTTTTCCTAAAACAAATCAAAGGACGCGGGTATGTCGATAAAGGAGATAATGTGATTTCTGAATTTTACACACCGCTTGTCCCAAAAGGTCATGATTTTCTAAAAGAAATTGAAAAATTAGTGTCATAAAGGCAGCCCAGTGCGGTGGCGTGCAACGCGAAAGCCGCCGTGCTGGGCTAAGCCTGCGTGGCGACAGCCACGCTTTACCCCCCGTTTCTAACAGGGGGGTAGAAAAACAATAAGAAACTGTATCAAAAGTCTAAAGGCCCTTTTGCATCAAGGGTTTAGGGCATATTACGAAGATGTCAGCTTTTAGCCCTTAGTTGACATCTTTTTCTGTTGGGAGGAATGCACATGAATGAAGTACCTTGGTATCAACAATTAAAAGAAAAACGATTGGCATACGGTGTATCGCAAAACAAATTAGCGGTACATGTAGGAATTTCAAGACAGTATATTAGTGAGATTGAAACTGGAAAAATCACACCGACCCAAACATTACAACACGCGATGTTCGATATTTTAGAACAATTTAATCCAGAAGCACCTTTGGAAATTTTATTTGATTATGTTCGAATTCGTTTTTTAACAACGAACCCGAAGCCAGTTATTGAAGAAATTTTACGGTTGAAAATGGAGTACATGATCCATGAAGATTATGCGTTTTATTCTTACTTGGAACAATATGTTTTTGGCGACATTGTTGTCATGGTTTCGCCCGATGAAGATAAAGGATGTTTACTTGAACTGAAAGGGAAAGGTTGCCGTCAATTTGAAAACTTTTTATTAGCCCAGCAACGTACATGGTTTGACTTTTTCATGGATGTGTTTCGGGTAAATGGTGTCTTTAAACGGGTTGACCTTGCGATCAATGATAAAACAGGCATATTGGATATTCCATTTCTTACGAACAAATGTAGAAATGAAGAATGTATTTCTGTGTTTCGTAGCTTTAAAAGTTATCGTTCTGGTGAATTGGTTCATGGAGAAGAAAAACGAGATATGGGAAACACGTTATATATTGGCTCTTTAAAAAGTGATGTGTATTTTTGTGTGTACGAAAAGGATTATGAACAATACGTGAAACACGGAGCATCACTTGAAGATACAGATATTAAAAATCGTTTTGAAATTCGATTGAAAAATGATCGTGCATATCATGCAGTTGTTGATTTAATGACGTATGAAGATGCGGGACGAACATCCTTTTCCATCATTAATCGGTATATTCGATTTGTTGATAAAGACGAGAAGAAACGAAGAAGTAGTTGGCCAATGAATGCAGAGTGGCAGCGTTTTTTAGATTTAGGTGAAAATAGAAAAATTTATTTAACAACAAAACCTGAACCTTACACATTCGATAAAACACTTAGATGGTTGGCTCGACAAGTCGCTCCTACTTGGAAACTGGCTACAAAATTGGATGAAATCAATCAAACAACGGTAATTAAAGATATGTTGGATCAAGCGAAATTAAGCAAACGTCATCAACAATTATTGATGCAACAGGCGCTTAAAACAGAAGATGTCATTAAATGATAGATTGGAGGATTTCCATGAAATTCGTAAAATATATTTTTATTACCATCATAGGTGGAATTATTTTATGGTTTATCGAATGTATGCGTCAAGTGACAAAATATTAGAAGATGGAAGGAGAAATGAAAGATGAACTTTGGACAAAATTTATATAACTGGTTTTTAAGTAATGCACAATCCCTAGTATTAATGGCAATCGTGGTAATTGGTATTTATTTAGGCTTTAAACGAGAGTTCTCTAAATTGATTGGATTTTTGATTGTTGCTTTAGTTGCAGTAGGATTAGTATTTAATGCGAGTGGTGTAAAGGATGTTTTACTAAATTTGTTTAATAGGATTATAGGAGCTTGATGTCTAAATATAATTAATCGTTTTAAGTTATTCGCTTAACCCTAAGATGAATAGTGCTAAATAACATAATTTATATTATAATATTAAGTTAATATAGATATAATTTAGGGGGGTATTAGGTGGATTTTAATTTAATCACTGGTTGGGCATCAATTATTTCCTTACTTCTTGGAGTATTCTCTATATGCTTTAGTACATTTTCACTAAAGAAAGTAAATAGACTCACAAATAAGAGTACAGATACTAATCGTAATAAGATGAAAGTCGACGGAATTGGTAATACAACAGTTGGTCGTGATTACAATGATAAATAAAAATAAGATGGATATTGATGGAATTGGTAACACAACAGCGGGACGTGACTACAATGATTATAGAACATTTATTAATGTAGATACAAGTCCTATAAGATTTTTTGATGAAGAAATCAAAGAAGTAATAAAAGAGTTTGCTAAAGTTGCACGTAGAGAAATAGGTAGAAATTACAATTTTAAAAGAATAGCAGCAGAACAAAAAAACGAATTGAATGGACTTACTAAAGAATATTTCGAGGACACGATTTTAGAAAATAGTATATGTTACTTTCAGCAAATAGATGATTTTTTAAAATCGCCAATTAATGCAGACTATTTGAGTATGTATGAAAATACAATAGACGATTTAAATCAAAAAATCACTATATTCAGGAAGAAATACGATGAATTTGAGTTGGTTTTTAATGATTTATATGATCATATATTTAATAATAACATATCTGAATTAAAAGCCGATCGGAGATTAATTTGGGTTATGCTACATTATATGTATTGGAAATGCGATATTGGTAAAGGAGGGGAAATTGGTAATGTTATTAACACATAAGTATATGGATCTTGAAAAAAGCGTGCTAAAAATGAGCAGTGAAATAATAAAGGAATTTTCAAATAAAGAGTCAGTAGAATTTGAGTATTTATATAAGAGTATGGAACGAGAGTTTGATGTAGATGTAAATGAACTATTTATCCCCTCGTTGATATTGCTTCATGCATTAGGGAAATTAGACTACAGAATGAGTGAAGATTTGCTGGAGTGGATTCAATGAAAATTAATCAAATTTATTCTGATAATAATAAATTTAAATCAATAAAATTTAATAAACACTTAAATGTGATTTTAGGCATAACAAAAGATAAATCTAAAAAAGATTCGGACACACATAACTTAGGTAAGTCTACATTAATTTCTGTTATTGATTTTATGTTGCTAAAGGAATTAAGGAATAATGATCTTTTTAAAAAGAATTATAGTCTCCTTAAAGATTTTACTTTTTTTATAGAATTAAAGAAAGATAGTAATAGTTACGTTACAGTAAAGCGAGGTGTTAAAAATAATACTAAAATTTCACTGAAATTCCATGAGGAACCGTTTCAAGATTATAAAAATGAGATGATGTGGGATTATATTGATCTGCCTTTAACATCGAAAGATAGAAAGAAAAACCCGAAATTTATTTTAAATGACTTCTTTTCTTTTTTCAATTATGAAGAATATAATTATCGTAAATATTTGGGCTATTTTTTAAGAACCCAATATGATTATGATAAAGTTTTTAAACTTAGTAAATTTCAAGGAAAAATGATTGATTGGAAACCTGCATTATTAGATTTACTAGGTTTTGATGGCGATTTTTTAAAAGACAAGTTAGCAATTGAGAATCAAATCGATTTAACTAAAAAATATTTGGAAGAAATGAAAAACGAGCTAAGTGTCAATGACTATGAAGTGGATGTGGTAAACTCACTGATTGAAGCAAAATCAGAAGACAAGAAAAAACTAGAAAAGGAAATTGATAAATTTGATTTTTATGACAAAGAAAGAGATGAAACAAGATTAATAGTCAAGAAGATAGAAACAAAAATTAGTGAATTAAATAATCTAGAATATAGGTTGGCATATGAAGTTGAAAAAATAGAAGATACGCTTAAACATAAGTTGGATTTTGATTTAGAAAAAGTTGAAGGTATTTTTAATGAGGCGAAAATTCTCTTTGGAGACCAAATAAAAAAATCATATAGTGAGCTAGTACAATTTAACAAAGATATAATTTTAGAAAGAAATAAATATCAAGAAAAAATGCTATTGAAGAAATCCGAACAGTTAAACTTAATTAGAGAAGATTTAAAAAAATTGAACAATGAGAGAGTTAATAAACTCTCATATATTAGAAGCACAGACACAATGGAAAAATTTAAAATATATCAAAATCAATTGATAGAAGTAGAGAATGAAATTAGTCATTTGCTAAATAAATTAGATGATGTTGATGTAATAAAGTCAATAAATAAAAAAATAAAACAAATGGAGACAAAACTTGGAGAAAATATCCAAAACTTAGAAGAACATCTAGAAAATCCAAATGAACAGTATAATGAAATTAAAAGCCACTTTAGGTCATTGTCAAAAGATATTTTGGGTGAATCGGCTATTTTATATTACAAAATGAATACTAATAGTAATCCTGACTTTTTCGCCGATTTTGTTAATATTAATGAAACACATGTAAATTCACAATCTGATGGGTATTCTTATAAAAAAATGTTGTGTGTTTGCTTTGATTTATCAGTACTAATAACATATTCTAAAAGAAATTTTTTTAAATTTGTTTATCATGATGGAGCTTATGAATCAATGTCTGATACAAGGAAAATCAAATACTTAGATAAAGTACGGGAAATCTGTGAAGAGTTTGATATCCAATATATACTTACTACCCTAAGTGACGATATTCCACGAGATTCGAATAATAATCTTTATGATTTTAACAACAATGAAATTGTGCTAGAACTTAATGATGATGAGAATAATTTAGGAAGATTGTTTAGTATGAAATTTTAGATAAATATAGTTATCCCAAGGTAATTTAGTTAATATCATTGAAACTAATTGGGGTAGAGTACGCTAATTTATTCTATTCTATATGTAAGTAAAGTATTGATAAGTATTAAAAATTATAAAATAAAATGGCAGCTAACTATAAAAAAGTTAGCTGTTTTTTTATGCCCATTTTTAACAAAAAGGATGTGAAATCTAATGGACATGCAAGTATATATCGCAAATCTCGGTAAGTACAATGAAGGCGAATTAGTTGGAGCGTGGTTTACACCACCAATTGATATGGAAGAAGTCAAAGAACGCATTGGTTTAAATGGTGAATATGAAGAATATGCCATACATGATTACGAATTACCATTTGAAATTGGTGAATACACCCCAATTTCTGAAATCAATCGGTTATGTGCGATGGTAGAAGAATTGGAAGGATCGCCAATTTATCATGAGCTATCCGAAATTAAAAATTATTGGTTTGATAGTTTAGAAGAATTGCTAGAAAATCAAGATGATATTATCTGTTATACAGATTGTGAAGATATGGAAGATGTGGCTCGGCATTATGTGGAAGAAACAGGCATGCTTGGGGAAGTCCCTACTAATTTACAGAACTATATTGACTATCAAGCACTTGGGAGAGATTTAGAATTAAACGGAAACTTTCTCGTTACGTCACATGGTGTATTTGAATATGTTGGATAAGTAAATATAAAAATTGTGAAACAGTCTGTGTACATGCAGGCTGTTTTCTTTTTGAAAGGAGAACGTATGAAAAAATTAAAAAGTTATACACGTATTTGGTCGGTTGAAAAAGTCATTTATGCGATTAATGATTTTCGATTGCCATTTCCTGTCACCTTTAATCAAATGGCTTGGTTTGTACTCTCTTTACTACTCGTCATGTTACTTGGGAATCTTCCCCCACTCTCATTAATTAATGGAGCGTTATTAAAATATGTGGGAATTCCTGTTGGTTTAACATGGTTTATGAGTCAAAAAACGTTTGATGGCAAAAAGCCATATAGTTTTCTGAAATCGGTTATCACTTACTTTATTCGTCCTAAAAGGACTTACGCAGGGAAGCCAATCAAATTACAACAGATGAAAGTGAATGAAAGTATTACAGCTGTAAGGAGTGAAGTCCATGCGTTATCCGATTAAATATATGGAAAACAATCTTGTCTTTAATCATGATGGAGAATGTTTTGCCTATTATGAATTACTTCCCTATAATTATTCTTTTTTATCGCCAGATGAAAAAATCCAAGTGCATGATCATTTTCGCCAATTGATTGCACAAAATCAAGATGGTAAAATTCATGCTCTACAGATTAGTACCGCGAGTAGTATTCGGTCTGTCCAAGAACGAAGTAAAGAGTTAGTGTCAGGACGATTACAAGAAGTTGCTTATGAACGGATTGACGACCAAACAGAAGCGCTTGTGTCGATGATTGGGGAACATCAAGTCGATTACCGTTTCTTTATCGGTTTTAAACTGCTCTTGAATGAAGAAGAAGTCAGTATGAAATCAATGGGGAAAAACATTAAAAATTCACTTTCTTCATTTGTCCGTGACGTAAACCATCACCTGATGGGAGATTTTGTTTCCATGCCTCATGATGAAATGAGACGTTTCTCTAAAATGGAATCTTTATTACAAAACAAAATAGCTAGACGTTTTAAGATCCGCCCTTTAAATAAAAATGATTTTGGCTACCTAATTGAACATCTTCATGGACAATCAGACATTGCTTATGAGGAATATGATTATCCTCTCCCTCTAAAGAAGTTGAAAAAGGAAACGTTAGTAAAGCGTTATGACTTGGTCAAACCGACTCGTTGTTTGATTGAGGAAAACCAACGTTATTTAAAAATCGTACAGGAAGAACAGACAACGTACGTTGCTTATTTTACGATTAATTCGATTGTAGGTGATTTGGAGTTTCCTTCGGATGAAATTTTTTATTATCAACAACAACAATTCACTTTTCCGATTGATACGTCCATGAACGTAGAAATAGTCACCAACAAAAAAGCCTTGTCTACGGTGCGGAATAAGAAAAAGGAGTTAAAGGATTTAGATAACCATGCCTGGGAATCCGATAACGAAACAGGAAGTAATGTCATCGACGCATTAGAACAAGTGAATGAATTAGAAGATGTGCTCGACCAAACGAAAGAATCGATGTATAAGTTAAGCTATGTTATTCGAGTTTCTGCTTCTAATTTGGAAGAACTTAAACAGCGGTGTAATGAAGTAAAAGATTTTTATGATGATTTAAACGTAAAACTTGTTCGTCCATTTGGAGATATGATCGGTTTACACAGTGAATTTATTCCTTCCAGTAAGCGTTATATGAATGATTATATTCAATATGTCACGTCTGATTTTCTTGCAGGACTTGGATTTGGGGCTACGCAAATGCTTGGTGAAACAGAAGGGATTTATTTTGGCTATAACTTGGACACTGGAAGAAATGTATATCTTAACCCGAGCTTAGCCAGTCAAGGGGTCAAAGGTTCGGTCACCAATGCGTTAGCTTCTGCATTCTTAGGTTCACTTGGTGGTGGGAAATCTTTTTCCAATAATCTATTAGTCTATTATGCCGTACTCTTTGGTGGACAAGCACTCATTGTTGATCCAAAGGCAGAACGGGGAAACTGGAAAGAAACGTTACCTGAAATTGCTCATGAAATAAATATTGTAAATTTAACAAGTGAGGATTCCAACAAAGGACTACTTGATCCTTTTGTCATCATGAAAAAGAAAAAGGATTCAGAAAGCCTTGCGATTGATATTCTCACTTTCCTCACGGGTATCTCTAGTCGTGATGGTGAAAAATTTCCTGTATTACGACGCGCAATTCGTGCGGTCAGTCAACAAGCGGAACGTGGGTTGCTTCTTGTTATCCAGGAACTTAGAAGTGATCCGAATCCATTAGCTGGACCGATTGCAGATCATATTGAAAGTTTTACCGATTATGATTTTGCTCACCTTCTGTTTTCAGATGGAACGGTGAAAAACTCGATTAGTTTGGAAAAGCAGTTAAACATTATTCAAGTGGCAGATTTAGTGTTACCAGATGCAGAAACGAGTTTTGAAGAATATACAACGATGGAACTGCTTAGTGTTGCCATGCTGATTGTCATTTCTACTTTTGCATTAGACTTCATTCATTCTGACCGTAGCATTTTTAAAATTGTTGATTTGGACGAAGCTTGGAGCTTCCTACAAGTCGCTCAAGGGAAAACACTTTCCAATAAATTGGTTCGTGCAGGACGTGCCATGAATGCTGGCGTGTACTTTGTCACTCAGAATGCGGATGATTTAACCGATGAAAAATTGAAGAATAATATCGGTGTGAAGTTTGCTTTTCGATCCAGAGATATCAATGAAATTAAAAAGACACTTGAATTCTTTGGAGTGGATAAAGAAGATGAGGGAAATCAAAGGCGCCTACGGGAACTGGAGAATGGACAATGTTTGATGCAGGATTTATATGGGCGTGTCGGAATTATTCAAGTTCACCCTGTCTTTGAAGATTTATTCCATGCTTTCGATACGCGACCACCTGTAAAGGAAACGAGGTGACAAAATGAACAAACAAAAAATAAAGAAGATCGTCCTAACGGTGGTACTCATTGGTGCCGCCGTTTTTCTTTGTCTTCTTTTACTTGGAACATTTGCACAAGCTGCTGGTTTAGTGGATGATACGGTATCGGAAGACAATTTGTATTCTAAATATGCCCTTGACCATTACCAACTCGATTTTTACGTGGATACGGGTTGGGATTGGCTCCCGTGGAACTGGAATGATGGCATCGGAAAACAAGTGATGTATGGCCTATATACAATCACCAATTTTATCTGGATTATTAGCCTATATTTATCAAATGCGACAGGCTACTTAATCCAACAAGCCTATTCATTGGATTTCATTTCACAAACAGCGGATGCCATCGGGAAGAATATGCAAACATTAGCTGGAATCACCGCCAGTGGTTTTAGCAGTTCGGGGTTTTATGTGGGCTTCCTGCTTATCTTTATTTTAGTAATCGGGATTTACGTGGCCTATACAGGATTAATGAAACGGGAAACGACAAAAGCCATTCGAGCGATTCTCAATTTTTTAGTTGTGTTTATTTTGTCTGCCTCCTTTATTGCCTACGCTCCAACATATATCAGTAAAATCAATGATTTTTCAGCAGATATTAGTCAAGCAAGTTTGGACTTAGGAACCAAAATTTTGATGCCGAACTCGACAAGTCAAGGGAAAGATAGTGTGGATATGATACGGAATAACCTTTTTTCTATTCAAGTGGAACAACCATGGTTATTATTACAATTTGGTGATTCAGATAAAGAGACGATTGGCGAAGAACGTGTCGAAGCCTTAGTTTCCACTAGTCCAGATGCCAATAACGGAAAAGATCGGGAAGATGCCGTCAAAACAGAAATTGAAGATCACGACAATAAAAATTTAACGATTACGAAGACCACTACACGTTTAGGAATGGTCTTCTTTTTGTTTCTATTTAATATCGGAATTTCCATTTTTGTGTTTCTTTTATCGGGAATTATGATTTTCTCACAAATTCTGTTTATTATCTATGCCATGTTTCTACCTATCAGTTTTTTATTGTCCATGATACCTACCTTTGAAAACATGGGAAAACAGGCGATTATGAAATTGTTTAATGTGATTATGCTTCGTGCTGGGATTACATTAATCATTACTGTTGCTTTCAGTATTTCTTCCATGCTTTACAGTTTAACAACGAGTTATCCATTTTTCTTGATTGCCTTCTTACAGATTGTGACATTTGCGGGCATTTACATGAAGCTTGGTGACATTATGAGCATGTTCAAACTGCAAAGCAATGACTTGCAACAAGTTGGACGTCAAGTCATGCGTCGTCCTTACCGAATGTTTAATCGGGGCAGTCGCCGATTACAACGAAAAATTGGACGTACTCTTGCGGGGGCAACAGCTGGAGCAACGGTCGGAGCAATGGTCGGGAAATCAAAACAAGCAAAAGGTTCGTCCTCTTCACTACGTCCATTGCAACGGCTAACATCGACTACAAAAAATAACAAAGAACGCTCAAATGCAAATACAAAACCAACCTCTTTGAGCCAAAAAGTAGGTCAAGTCACAGGAAAAGTGCTTGGTGCGAAAAAGCAGTTACGTGCAAATTTTAAGTATCGTAAAGATCAGCTACATGATTTACCTACTACTGCTCAATATGCGGTCATGAAAGGAAAAGAACAACTTACAAAACCTTCCCGCGATTTTAAAGAAGGGATAAAACAAGCAAAAGAAAAGAGACAAAAAACACATGCAGAACGTAAAGCAAAACATCGTCAAACAATTGCAGATAGGCGACAAGCTTTGGATAAAAAACGTACTCCTTCTCGGGAATTTGTCAGTCCTAAACGGCCGGTCACACAAAAAGGCAATGAATCGTTACATCAGGATAGATTAAAGAAACCACCTGTTCAAGAAAAGCAAAAGACTAAACCTGTCACAATAGTCGAACATAGGAAGCCAACCAAATTACAACAACGGTTATCCAGTCCACACAGAAAAGAGCATCTGATTGAAACCGATCATTCTAAACAGCCTGTTAAAAAAGGAAACCTACCTGTTCAAGAAGAACGTTCCCGATTAAAAAATAATCGAAAAATCACCAAACGCCCTTCTAAACCCCTTAAACGAACAAGACAAAAGCAGATTAAGAAACGGTTCGTGCAAACAAGTAGGGGGAAACGCTGATGAAGATGATGAGATTAAAAATCACGTTAATCACTTGGGGATTAGGATTTATTGCGTTGTTTGGGCTATTAGCATTTGTAGCTATTTTTATATCGAATGAAGAACATTCATCAGATGGTGGTGACTTCATTAGTGAAATAGGCGGTATATCGGTTTCTGCGGACGTATTAAAGCATCAAGCTATGGTAGAAAAATATGCGAAAGAATATGGCATTCTTGAGTATGTTTCGACACTACTTGCCATTATTGAAGTGGAAAGCGGTGGCAAGTTAAAAGATGTGATGCAATCAAGTGAATCGTTGGGATTACCACCTAATACATTGGATACCGAAGCATCTATTCAACAAGGAACAAAATATTTTGCGGATTTATTACGTTCCGCGGAACGAAGTGGTGTTGATGGCAGTACAGTCATTCAGGCTTACAACTATGGTGGTGCTTTTATTGATTATGTCGCAAAACGAGGGAACTCTTACTCTTTTGAACTAGCTGAAAGCTTTGCGAAGGAACGGTCAGGGGGAAGTAAAGTCACTTACTCCAATCCGATAGCCGTAAAGAAAAACGGGGGCTGGCGTTATCTTTATGGAAATATGTTTTATGTCGATTTAGTGAGTCAATATTTCATTTCTGTCCAATTTGATGATGAAATGGTTCAAGTTGTTATGAATGAAGCCCTAAAGTATGAAGGGTTCCCTTATGTCTTTGGGGGTGACAATCCAAAGACCTCTTTTGATTGTAGTGGACTGACACAATGGAGTTATCGGAAGGCCGGTATCAACTTACCTAGAACAGCACAGCAACAATATGACGTAACCCAGCATATTCCACTTTCTCAAGCAAAACCGGGTGATTTAGTATTTTTTCATTCCACTTATAACGCAGGAACCTATGTCACGCATGTTGGTATCTACATTGGAAACAACCAAATGTATAACGCAGGCGATCCGATTGGTTATGCGGATTTGACGTCTTCTTACTGGCAAAAGCACCTAATTGGAGCTGGACGGATAAAAAAATAGAAAGGGTTGGATAAAATGAAGGGATTATTTAAGAAGCAAGACAAGCAAACGAAAGAGACAAAATCTAAAAAGCTGAAAGTACGGAAGTTTGGAGCACGGAAAAAGTCAGTGATAATTTTATGGATAGTTCTCATTGGAAGCCTTGCCTTTGGAGTATATAAAAACTTTACAGCGATTGACCGACATACCATTCATGAAAGAGAAATCATTGAAACAAAGATCATGGATACGAATGCGATTGAGAGCTTTACCAAAAACTTTGTGAAAGATTACTATACATGGCAAAATAAAAAAGAATCCATTGAACAGCGAACAGAAAAGATAAATGATTACTTGACAGAGGATTTACAAGCTTTAAATACTGATACTGTTAGAGCTGATATTCCTACCAGTTCCAGTGTAGGTGATATAAACATTTGGTCAGTATCGCAAGAAAATGAGGATACCTATGCGGTTGTTTATTCGGTGGAACAAAAAATCACAGAAGATAAAAATAGTGAGTGGATTCGCTCTGCCTATCGTGTTCTACTTCATCAAGATAATACAGGTAACCTAGTAATTACACAAAATCCTACCTTATGGAGCTTACCGAATAAATCAGATTATGAGCCACAACAACCTGAAAGCAATGGAACAGTCGATTCCGATACTATACAGGAAGTGACCGAGTTTTTGGAGACGTTTTTTGCGTTTTATCCGACTGCGACGGATAAAGAACTTGCTTATTATGTGAAAAATAATGCCTTACCACCGATTGGTAAGGATTATTTATTTTCAGAGCTAGTTAATCCTGTATTCCAACAGTCTGGAAATCAGGTATATGTCTGGGTATCGGTGAAGTATTTGGATGAGACGACAAAAGCAACGCAGTTTTTACAGTATGTGCTCACTTTAGAGAAGGATACGAATTGGATGATTGTAAAATAAGTGAATAGGTTCCATTGATTAAATGAGAGTCAAATTAGAGAATTTTGCTTAGATGGGGAACCATTTTCTAGTATTATAGTGTAACACTTGAATTTTACTGATTTTTATGCATATAATATAATTAATAAATATCGGAAGGGTGAACCAAGTACATGATTTATTAATCCTATTTACTAGAAAAACATTCGTGATAAGTTACGATACGATTTTCTGAATAGGATAAATCTGTACTTTTTTAATCAATGTACTATAAATATTAAATAATATTTTTGTATTCTTTCCTATTCAGAAGTCAACGAATGATGACAACGATTTTCTGAATAGGATTAATAATGTACATTATTATAGTCAAAAAGTATATGTAAATTAATTGTTTAAGTGTTTTCTTTTTGCGATTAATTATGTGCCTCCTATTCAGAAATGATAGGAGGTTTTTTGTTTTCTTAAGTAAAGATTGAGAGTAAGTATAAGAATTGTTTCCCTTAATAAAAAAGTGTATGAAGTACATTATTTGTTATGTATGAAGATATCGCCGTGCAGTATTCTCCGACCGTTCTTTCTCATGAGCAAGAAAATATTCCATAATAAATAATAGTAATTCATCTTGTTTGAGAAATAATGCCTAAGTGCTCTGGTAGACATTCCGACTTCAGATGCAATTCTTCGGATAGATGCTTTTTCAATACCTTCCGTTTCAATAATTTTCCAAGCTGTTTCAACGATCATTTTTCTTTTGTGATTATGATCAACTATTTTCTGCACTCAAATCACTCTTACTTTTATTTAATACACTGTGCTATTATAATTTTATCGCAGTGTGTGAAATAAATAAGGGGGGATGTTTAGGTTCTTGAAATCACTTATAGGAACATTAAAGCGGATGGACATTATCAAAGTGGTGAAATAGGACCTTTTTGAGAAATTAAATCATTTGTAAGGTACATTAAACTTTTTTTATAATCGAATAAGTTTAATAAATGGTTTATTAACAGTTTGGGGGATAAGGGAAGGAATCATAGAATGAAACGAAGATAGTCAGGGGCAGTGCCTACTTTTTTCATGGAAAGGAGATTGAAATAGATGGATCTTCATTACGAAATTAAAGGAAGTGGAAAGCCGGTTATACTACTTCATAGTGGAGCTATGGATTCACGTGACTGGGAATTCATCACCCCACATCTTTCAAAGTCGTTCAAAGTAATCACTCTTGATGTCCGGGGTGCAGGGAAGTCACCCGTTCCTAATGAACCCATTGATTATGTTGAGGATCTTAGAAAACTCTTGGATCATCTTAAAATTAAGAAAGGTGCCCTCGTAGGACATTCCCTGGGGGGACAAATTGCAACTGATTTTACTCTGACCTATCCAAAAAGAGTGTCTCAACTGGTATTGGTCGCTCCAGGACTGTCGGGGTTTAAATTTTCTTCCGAGCATGCGGAATTAGAGAGCCGAGTTTCTAAAGCTGCACCAGATGTCGAGAAAATGATTAATATAACATTAAACGAGCCTTCCTGGAGCGTTTCTTTCGGAAAAGTATACGATTTATTACGTGAAATGATGATACATAATATTCAAAAGACTTTTGATTGGAAAACATTCAAAACTGCTTCCTCCAATTCAGCGATGGAAAGATTGGGAGAAATTAAAACAAAGACACTTTTTATCATAGGAGAGAAGGACTCAGAAGATCTCTTTAAAATCGCACAATTATATAAGGAAATTCCCAATATTAACTTTGTGCGTATACCTGGTGCTAATCACATCATCACTTTGACCCATCCTAAGGAGGTTTCCGACCACATCAGTCATTTTTTGAGCTTACTAGAATGGTAATATCGCGAAAACACAGATAAGGGATCTGTTCCAGTTAGGGAAAATCGTAAGTGGAAGCAATCAACCAACCATAACGTTGTCCTGAATGTGGTTTTGATAAGAATACCGTCAGAAGTCTTTAGGGACTACTTATCATCTAAAAGCGAGAATACTACCCGATGGCATTCATTGGTTTGGGCAGTCATTCTGTATTTGTTTCAGCAGATTCTCTTCAAGCTTTTTGGACATGGGATTGCTGAAAGGCATTACGCTAACTTGGGGTAGTATGGATGCACTGGTTAGGAGCTTGAAGTAAAGTAGAGAACAAGACTTTATAATTTAATATGATTTTAAAATTATAAAGAAATATTCACAAAGGCGATTGACCCAAATAGTTAATCGCCTTTTAATTACATTTTGTATAGATGTTTACTTGTCTCCAAACGGTAAAGAATACTCTTATTTCAAACCTATAAAATTGCTTAAACAATATAAAATATTATTAAGCACTTTTTAAGTGAAAAACTTCTAAAAACTAAATCTACTAACCCGTTGAATAAAATTGATACATGATCAACTAACTCAATTTACTTTCATCGCAGAGTGTTTCTAAATGATAACGGATTACTTCCTTCACCTTTTCTGGAGAGTAGACATCAGGTCTTAACAGAGCATGAATGGACAATCCATCAATTAATGCCGCTAGCCTACTCTTTTCTAATTTTACATTAGTTGAATCAGATAAAATCCCTTGTAGAACTAATATCTCGATCATTGAACTTGCTAATTCATACATACCGTTAGTCATCTCATCTTTTTTTTCTTTTAAAGTATCACTTGTAAGTGACTGAAGTGCAAGGATCCACCAAACACTTGTTTCGATTTTCTTTTCTTCATCAATTGGTATAAGCTCTAATAAAACTTCCGCAACCGCCTGCAATGGATTGTCTGACCAACTTTTACTTTGAGAACGTTTTTTCCCTTCTTCCAGATAATAATCCATGATAAATAATAACATTTCATCCTTAGTTGAAAAATAATGTCTTAACGCTCCAGCAGACATGCCTGCTTCAATAGCAACTCTTCTTATAGATGCTTTTTCGATTCCCTCTTTCTTA
Source organism: Sporosarcina sp. FSL W8-0480 (assembly GCF_037963765.1). Taxonomy (GTDB): domain Bacteria; phylum Bacillota; class Bacilli; order Bacillales_A; family Planococcaceae; genus Sporosarcina. Next base: position 1,153,861 of record NZ_CP150166.1, read on the forward strand.
ATAATACTCCAAGCGGCCTCAGCAATTGACTTCCTCTTTTTTTCATGATTAACAATCCTTGGCATAAAAAATCACTTCCTTTTCTTAACACAGTGTGTTATTATAACTTTAACACACTGTGTTATTTAAATTATAACATATAAAAAGGAGGGACTCTATATTTGATTGAAAGTATTGAAGCATTGATGCCTTCTTCATCAATAGACACATCGATAGCTTTGCTAATTATTTCTATTTGCGCATTAATTGATATATTAAGTCCTGGTGTACTTGCTGTAACAGCTTATTTATTATTGACACAGCCTAATCAATTATCTTCTCGCTTGCTTGTTTTTTTGTTTATTACGCAGTTTGGCTACTTCGTAGTGGGCTTATTCCTATACTTTGGTGGAGATTCACTATTGAAAGGAATCGGAGAATTATCTGAATTTGACTTTATCAATTGGTTTTATCTCCTTTTTGGAGCAGTTATGGCTCTAATTAGCTTCTGTAAACCAAATGATAATACAAAAAAACGTTTAATTTCATTTATACCCCAAAAAACAACGATGAAAGGGATGATCATGTTAGGTATCATTGTTTTTCTAATTGAATTTGTAACTGCTTTGCCTTACTTTTATTCAATTTTGTTAATGAATCACCTAACAATTGAGCCTTCCTCTTCTATCTTTATTATAATTGGCTACAATCTTGTAATGGTGCTTCCTTCTCTTCTTTTGTTAGGGGTTAATATTATGTTTAAAGAGAGACTGCAACAATTTTTAAATAAAATTAGATCAAAATTAAATGAAGCTCCGATTTCCTCACTCTTGGTAGCGATAGGAGTCGTAGGTGCGGTTTTTTTCAACATCGGTCTTAGAGGCATATTAAATTAAAAAATTATTAATGAGGTGTTCATCATGAAAGAAATTATCAGTGGACTTGGTCTACTTTTCGTTATACAGGGAGTAGGCGGATTAATCAATCATTTGACTAATGGTGGAAAAAGTTGGTTTTTGGTAAATTATATTAATGCGTTTCAGGGATTTGAAATTGTTATGGACATTATTTTTATTGTAGTTGGTGGGGTCATAAGTTTAGCCTCTTGGAAAATAGGCGGAACAACTAAAGGAGAAAATTAAAATATAGAGTAAATAGGACGGTTTATACATAGCCGTCCAGTTTGGCGGATGCTCCGTTGAAATAAATTTTTAAATGTTTATAGAGAGGAACGTAAGAATTATTATGAATTTAAGACATATAGGGAGCTTGTCTCCCCAAAAGGAAGAACGATTATATTTTATTGATAACCTAAGAGGAGCTCTTACAGTGTTGGTTGTGCTTCATCATTTGGTGTATTTTTCCATTTATAACGAGGTATTAACACAAGGTTCTATTGGGGTTGTAATGGGTCTTCTATTCCTTGCTTTTAACCAGACTTTCTTTATGGGGACATTTTTTCTTATTTCTGGTTACTTTGTCCCTCTATCTATTGAACGAAATGGGACAACTCGGTTTATCAAAGATAGATCTATCCGATTCCTAATCCCATTTATCTTCTATATTTTCATTCTTAGCCAAGTTCAAGCAATTGAAGCCTATATACTTAACGAAGAGCCATTTACATGGCAAACCTATTTTTCACATTTAACTTACGGGCCGATGTGGTATGTCGAACTACTTTTCGTATTCGTTTGTTTATACGCAGTCTGGGCGAAGTTTATGAGTAAAAATAAGCTATCAGTAGTTCGGCAGAGTACACCACCCACCTACAGGATGTTTACAGTCTTTGTAATGATATTAGCAGCAGGATACTTCACCATAAGACTGTGGGTTCCTGCTCTTGATTTACCCGGTGGATCTCCCAAGGTTCAATCATTTGTTGGACTTTTTACAGCAAGTGGCTATGATCTCCCGCAATATGTCGGGCTATTCATTTTGGGTATCATCGCTTACCAACGTAATTGGTTTCGAAATACTCCTGATTCTATGGGGAGGGCGGGTTTTGGAATTGCAATTGGAGCATCGATTCTTCTTCTTCCCTTAGTCTTGTTATTTGGGGTAGACGGATTACAGTTTTCTGGTGGCTGGAACTGGACATCTTTGGTTTATTCTCTGTGGGAAGCTCTATTTTCTGTTGGCGTCATTCTCGGATTAATCATATTCTTTCGGAAAAGAGTTTTTCATCAAGGAAAAGGTTGGAGCTTCTTGTCAGCCCATTCTTTCGTGATTTACATCATTCATATACCGATTATCGCTATTGTTATTGCTGGATTGAAGGTCATCCACTTTCCACCATCCTTCATGTTTCTAGCTATGATTCTGATCACGATACCACTTTGCTTCTTGTTAAGTTATATAATTAAGCAGATTCCCTTTGCGTCAAAGATTCTTTAGGATGGTGAATATTAAAGAAGAAAAGAGGATACGACGATAACCATATCTGCCCTTATGCTTCTCAAAAATAGAACTAATGAGCCTTTTTCACTTTGAATTTTTATCTGAGTGCTCAAAAGTATTAATTTTATAATAATAAGTGTTACGTGGAATACCGGAAATTTTGAGTAATGTCTTCACAGGATAATCGCGCTTTTGCTCTTATACTACTTTTACTTTTTTGTTTTGTCGTAATTTGTTTTCTTCTTGAACTAAGGCTTTCAACTTTTTGAAATAGAATTTTCCATTTAATAATATGTATAAATTTTTACTCCCACCTGGCTTATGTTCAGTTGGGCTTTTTTGTATTTAATGAATATTTTTTAAAATATTGCTCTTATTTTTGGCATTTCATAAAAAATCTTGTTGAAGGTTATGAAAGGGGAGATCATCACCCACCTTTGCAGTTGCGAAGGGAGAGGAAATGCATGATAGAACCAGATCGTACCGAGTGGCAAGTTCGCTGTGCATTTAATGCTTTTTGTAAACGTGTATTGAAGAATGAAGCAATCAATATTTTCAACGAAAGACAACAACGACAAGCAAAGGAGATGACATTTTCTGATCTCACACCACAAGTAGAAAATCAACTCTATACCTTAGATCAGCAATATGAAGGAGAAGAAGGACAAAGTTTTCAAGTGGCTGGAAAGAAAATCACTCCGAAATTACTCGCTGAAGCGTTGCGTACTTTGCCAATAGAAAAGCGTAAGACAGTCCTACTATACTATTTTTTTGATAAATCAGATGTAGAAATAGCCGAACTACTAGAGATTCCTCGTAGTACGGTTCAGTATAGACGGACAAGCTCTTTTAAAAGATTAAAGCGATTTTTGGAGGAACATGCAGATGACTGGGATGATTGATGCTAACACAAAAGACAACGAATGTGGCTTATTACCGTATCCAATTATTTTAGCTGCAAATAAGGGTGATCCAGAAGCGATGAATTACGTTATTTTGCATTACGGAAGCTATATGGCAAGTTTGTCTATGCGTAAACTTTATGATGAGCGTGGTAATACGTATTGGGGCATTGATGTAGACACACATGATCGTTTACGTTCGAAGCTTATGCAGGGCATTTTAGCTTTCAAGATTTGATTACATGGTTAAGTTTTCCCTTTCACATATATTGTTCTTTTACAAAGAAAGCACGGAAGATAACCCCGTGCAGTATAGACCAAAAATCAGATACGTTCTACTGATGATGAGCCACTTGATTCATACGCCATGACTTTCGATAGAAACGAGCGATTATCTATGAGTCTAATGCAATCGTGGTGGATTGCTGGCGATAACCCATCAGCTAGGATAATGATACTCCTCTACCGTCATGGTTCGAGCGTTCAAAGCGTCGCAGGCTATGAGTAGTGCTGGAAGAAATACTTGCAGGGGTGAAATTCCCGTGGAGCTGTACCAACAGCCGTCTGATTTTAATTGATTAATTAAAAGGGGGGGTCTTTTTGAAACAGAACTTGATTACTTATGGTATGCAAATTACTATATTAAAACAACTGCTAACCCGTACATAATTACCGAGTAAGAATATTACATGGTTAAAAATAAATTAATGAAAGAATATGGCATCATTTCTGATATTACAGGCTGAATTGTGTTTCTATTGGCGATACATTTTGTATGGGAGTTATCATATTTCCAATCATTCGATTTTTTGTTGTTAGAAGATTTAAGGATGTTCAATTTGAACTTCAATAATATAATCGGTCTAGATTCCAGAGTAATGAGGATTTTTTTAACAAAGGAATACATGACAAAACACCTCTCGAACCGAACATTCGAGAGATGTTTCGCTCTTATTTGTTTACAATGCGATTGTACGTATTAACAGTTAATACGTAATAGACTGCATAGATGATAACAAAGAAGACTATAGCCATTAGAATAGGGAAGATAAGATTGATTCCAATTAGATTAGAAATAAAGTTGCTAGTAAAGTACAATGTCACACAACTGTGCAATATTCCTACGGTTAGTGGCAATCCGAACACAAATAATGACTGTCTTTTGATTGATTTACGTATATCCTTTTTATTGACACCGATTTTTCTAAGGATTTCATATTGTCCTTTCGCCTCATTCGCTTCTGTTAACTGTTTGAAATAAATGATACTTCCACTTGCCGCTAAAAATACAAGTCCCAAAAAACCAAAAATAAAGAGAGTAATTGCGTTTCCTTCTTTACCTTGCTTATACTCAGTATAAAATGATGAAGAAACTTGAAAATCGTTTCCAACCAGTTTATTTACTTTCCTTGAAGTGGCTTGTGCCGTTACTTCATTTTCCACTTCATACACTTTATAAGTTAATGGTGCCTCTTTTTTGGCTATCTTGGCAAACATTTCGTTACTGACTACGAGAAAGAAATCGGGATAATCGAAAGGTAGCACATTACTTTCAACCATATGGACAAATGGCAGTTCGCTGCTTCCTTGAGGCAATTGAATCGTTATATTTTCTCCTTTAAAAACCGACTTCGTATATTCAGTAAACCTTGGCTGGATTACTGCTGCTTGATTTCCTGATAGTGAGACTGTTTCATCCTTATTTAAAGCATTAGCTACTTTATTAAATGTACTTTCTGAGATTAATTTCACAGGATTTATGTCATAATCCAGTTGAAATGAGAGTATTCCTTTTACCTGAATGACGGGTATGTCTAGTTTGGCTTTTATTGGATGTCGATGATCTGCTTTTATTATGCTCTCCACCTGCGAATCAAATTCTGGACCTTTTGACAAATGCGAATAGCTGAACGGAACAACTTCCTTAGCTCTTTTTTCGTTGCTGTAATACCCACTGTAAGTTGCACCTAAGAAACAGATCGTAGCAGCACTCAACAATGCAATGACTGTAAAGGTACGTGCATTCCCTCTAATACGAAACAGTAAACGAGATGTTTCAATTATTCTAGTTCCTCTGTAATAACGCGACTTATTTTTTTGTGATAATCTTAATAAATAGACCGTTACAGATCGAAAAAATAAATGGGTGCCAATGACGAGAGCAACAAAAGCAATCCCATAATTTTTTATTAAATATTCCGTAGTAAATTCGTCAGGAAATGGTTTTAATATCAGCCAGTAACTAACGACAAGCAATATAACTCCGATAACAGCCGAAATAAGTGAAACCTTTGGAATTTGTTCTCCTTTTTTCTCATCATAGAATAATTCGATTAATGTAAAACGATAAATCAAACGGTAACCTTGAACGGAAGTGAATAAAATAATGACCATAAAGACTATGACTGTTTGGGTAATCGCTAAAATGGAAATACCGACGTCCACCTCGGCAATTGAACCCATAAGTTTTATTAAAATCATTGCAAATAATTTGGAAAGTAAGGTTCCAAGAATAATTCCAATAACTATTGCAATGATTCCCATAATCAAATTTTCATAAAACAACATTTTTGCAATGGTTTTCTTGCGTAAACCAAGTATGGCGTACAATCCGACTTCTTTCTTCCTTTTTCTTGTGAAGAATGAATTGGAGTACAAAATAAAGATTGCTACGAATAAAATTAAGATAATTGATGATACCCCAAACATGAAACTCATTGTATCCGACAATTCAATGCTTTCCTGAATTTTTTCGCTATATTGCAAGGAAGTGAACGTATAATAAATAACCATGCTGAAGACGAGTGTAACAAAATAGACAAAATAATTATTGAAATTACCTTTAATATTTTTCCTTGCTAAACTAAATAACGTCATTTGCTCCACCCCCCAGTGCGGATAGAACATCCAACACCTTGTTGAAAAATTCTTTGCGGGATCTTTTCCCTTTTACAAGTTCTGTGAAGATTTTACCGTCTTTAATAAATAGGACGCGATTACAATAACTTGCCGCATAAGCATCATGGGTAACCATTAAAATTGTTGCCTTGTCTTGTTCATTAAGATCCTTTAAACTTTCTAATAAGTCTGTTGCTGATTTCGAATCCAACGCACCTGTTGGTTCATCTGCCAATATTAGGTTTGGCTTTGAAATAATCGCGCGTGATGCTGCCGTACGTTGCTTTTGTCCCCCAGAAATTTGGTACGGGTACTTATTTAAAATGTCGCGAATGCCAAACTTATCTGCCACTTCATCTGCTCTTCGTTCCAATTCCTCAACGTTCAATTTTGCCAAGGCTAACGGCAAGATAATATTTTCTTTCACAGTTAGAGTATCTAATAAATTATAGTCTTGGAAAAGGAAACCAAGTTTGTCACGGCGAAAGGCAGATAATTGCTCTTCATTCATCTTTGTCAAATTGATTCCATCAACCACGATGTCACCAGCAGTCGGCTCGTCAATTGTTGCCAATATATTTAGTAAAGTTGATTTACCAGAACCCGAGGGACCCATAATACCGACGAATTCACCTTCCATGACGGTTAAGTCTATATCCTCCAAAGCTGAAAATACATTTCCCTTTGCACCATAGACTTTTTTTATTTGTTTTGCTTCGACAATAGTTTTCATATTTAAATCCTCCATTCAGAATAGTTTTGTTTTATGTTTTTATTTTACAATAGTTGCCCTTTATATAAACTTACAGCTTGATCTCGTAACCTTACATTTTCGTCACATTGATAAAAAATATATTAAACACGATGTTTTCTTTGTATGTTGGTCGATATTCAATTAATATGATGTTACAGAAGGATGATTGTTTGGAGGGAAAAGGAATGAAAATCATGATTGTGGAAGATGATTTGACCATTCGTGATATGGTAGGGGAAACATTAGAAAAGTGGGGTTTTGAAACCGTTAAGATCGAAGACTTTGACCAAATCATGCAGGTATTTCTTAATCATGATCCTCACCTAGTCATCATGGATATCAATTTGCCATCGTTTGACGGATTTTACTGGTGTAATAAAATCAGAGAAATTTCAAAGGTCCCTATGATCTTTCTCTCTTCCCGTGATACACCAATGGATATAGTGATGTCGATGAACATGGGAGGAGATGATTATATTCAAAAACCTTTCCATATGGATGTATTGATTGCAAAAATTAATGCACTCCTTCGCAGAACGTATTCCTATATGGAAACACAGTCTCAGACAATGGAACATGATGGAATTATATTAAATCTTGAAAACGGAGAGGTCTTACATGGAGATCGAAAATCGGAACTCACGAAAACAGAATTTCTTATTTTAAAAATTCTTATGAAAAATAAAGGAATCATCGTCAGTCGTACGAAAATGATGCGTAGCCTTTGGAAGAATGAAAATTTCGTGGACGAAAATACATTGACGGTTAATATTGCTCGCCTGCGTAAAAAACTTGTTGAACTTGGAAAAGAACACTTTATTACAACTAAGAAAGGACAAGGTTATATAATTCAATGAATTTCTTTCATTACTTAAAAGATAAACGGAATTTCTTTATATTAAACATGATCATTATGTTCTTTGTTTCTTTGATGATGATTGTGAGCACAGATTCCAGAAACGCTGTAAGTAATATCGTATATACCAATATGGTTATCTTTTTTATTGTAGCTATATACGTAATCATCGAATACTATTACAATAGAGAATTTTATCGGGAATTAAATGATTTGGTTGAAAGTAATCATGAAGAATTTCTCGCAACTCTGCCTAAACCGCGAAACGATGAACAACTGTTATATCTTGAGTTATTAAAAAAAGTAAATAGTGTGCATGGCGATCAATTACAAAAGTTGTATAACGAAAAAATGGATCATCAAGACTTTATTACATCTTGGATTCATGAAGTCAAGGTTCCGATTGCGGCAGGTCGCTTGCTTATGGAAAACAGTAATGGAAGAACTGTTGAATACCTTGTGGACAAGTTTGAAGATGAGTTGGATAGAATAGAAAATTACGTAGAGCAGGCTCTTTATTATTCTCGCATCGATTCTTTTTCCAAAGATTATTTTATTTCCGAGGTAGTGTTGGATCAAGTCGCTAAAAACAGTGTAAAGAAATATGCTAAATCTTTTATTAACAAGCAAATTCGTTTTCATATGGACAATATTGAACAGGTTGTCCATACCGACAGTAAATGGCTTGGTTTTATTATCGATCAAGTTTTTTCAAATTCTTTAAAATATACAGGTGAAGGCGGTGAAATCTCCGTACAATTTGAGGAAGATCGAAAAGAAAAGCGGCTACAGATTCAAGATACAGGCATTGGAATTAAGCCAGAGGATATCAGCCGCGTATTTGAAAAAGGATTTACAGGATTTATTGGGAGAAGTCATGCCAAATCTACCGGTTTAGGTCTCTACCTTGCAAAAGAAATGGCTCTTAAATTAGGCCATGACCTTTCCATTCATTCAGAAGATGGGAAATATACGAAGGTCATCATCCACTTTCCAAAAATCAGAAATTATTATCATCTATAAGTATAATGGTGGGGTTAAAGAAATTGGTTAATCGGAAAATAAGTATCAAATTAAAGGTGTTCAAGTAGAATAATGTTTTTCGTAAGGCTTAATAAATATTAAATAATATAGTCAATAGTAAGTGAATTAGGGTAACAAAAGGTTAACGCAATCAAAAATAAGGTAATAAAAGACGTAAAAAATATTCATTTATCTGGAGCTAGAATGGAAGAAGACCGGCGGATTTTTTGTTTATAAGAGCTATTAAATTAAATAAGGTTTAGTGAATTGTTTCCAACAGTAGATGTCGATAGTAGGGTCGATCTTAATTTAAAAACAATAAGTGAACTGAAACTATAGACTTAATACGTAGTTTAAATCAATATTACATTAATAAAAAAGGAGCATTCAATTGGATTCGTCGAAATTCAGTATTAGTCGGTTACTTTTGTATTTTATACCCGTTTCATTATTTCTCTTTGTATTCGGTAATGTTTGACATATTTGATAGAAATTCTAGGTATGGTTCGCAAATAGGTATGCTTTTACAAGGTACTCTATATGTTTAAAAGTAAAAATCCATCCATGTCTAAAAATAGGATTGAAGGGTGTAAATTCACGATCTAAATTGATCGTGGTAATTACGTTACCTTTTACATTACTTGTATCAGGTATTTTAACAGTTTTTTTATTTATTGGCATTGAAAATGTCAGGTTAAACTTAACAGCAAGTGTTTTAACTACAGTTTTAATCAATACAGTGACAGCATTTATCTATGAGGCATTTCCAGAGGAAGTCTTTATTCATGGATTAATATTTGAAGAGTTACATAAGAAATTTCGTTTCATCATCTAGCTGATTTACAACCATTAATTTTCATCTGTGTGCCGATTATGGTGATGGCATTGGAGCCAATATTCTTTAGTGAGCTAATTGAAATTACTATAGTTTATTTTATATTGCTCTTCACTTTTTGAATTGCTTTACAGCTATATAGAAAGTATGCAGGAACACTATGGATGAGTATTATCTTTCATATTATTTATCTTGAAGTTGCTAGATATATTTCCATGGGTGCGATGTATGATCCGGATTTTACTCTTTTGGAGTTTGATAAGACATTTGAAGGATTGATGACGTTATACTTGTTATTTCTGTTTATAGTGGTATTTAGTGTGGTTATGTTGACAGTATTATTACTAATTGATAAAAAAATGAGTAATTGAAAATAGCTATAACAGGTTTTTATTATTTTTTGATCGAACTTTTCAAAAATGGTTCTATTAATACCACGATAAATCAAAGTTATATGTCCTCTTTTTATCTCCAGTTCCAAGTATGGGAAATATTATCCATGGTTTCAACATGCATATGCAATGACTTTTGAAAATCGACTGAGGCTCAAATACTTTATTTAAGATTTTTATTTGGTTATATTTTTATGTTCTTACTATTTTATTTAGCTGGACCTTTCAAGTTTCATTACGTTTAACAGATAAGAAATGATTTTAAAAAAACTTTATTTTTGTATTATTCATTATTATGTTCGATTAGTTTTTATGTGAATTGTAATAAAATAGAGTTTGACATTTAAAGTATTTCTTGTTTTGGTTCTTAATAATAAAAATGATTCTACCTAACTGTTAATATTCAGTTGGGTTATTTTTTAAAACTTTTTCTCTGATTTTTGGCATTTTACAAAAAAATTGTTGAAGATAATGAAAGGGGAAATCATCACACATCTTTACAGTTTCGAAGGGAGATGAGTGTATGGAGCCTTCTCGTACTGAACGGCAGAAACAGCTATCTAAGGGGATAACATTTTCAATTTTAACACTGCAAGAAGAAAATCAGCTCTATACCTTAGACATACACTACGAGGGAGAAGGAATAGAAGAACAATCAAGTAGCTGGTAAGAGAACTACTCCTACACTTCTTGCAAAAGCGATGCATAGCTTGCCAGTTTAGAAGCGTATTATCATCCTACTATACTACTTTTTTAATCTTTCTGATGTAAAAATTGGTCAATTGTTCAACATTTCACGTAGTACTGTACAGTATAGGCGAACGAGTTCTTTTAAACCGTTAAGACGCTTTTTTGAGAAGCATGCAGATGAATGGGATGATTAATACTATTATGGAAAACAATGAGCGTGGTAATACGTATTGGGGCATTGATGTAGACACACATGATCGTTTACGTTCGAAGCTTATGCAGGGCATTTTAGCTTTCAAGATTTGATTACATGGTTAAGTTTTCCCTTTCACATATATTGTTCTTTTACAAAGAAAGCACGGAAGATAACCCCGTGCAGTATAGACCAAAAATCAGATACGTTCTACTGATGATGAGCCACTTGATTCATACGCCATGACTTTCGATAGAAACGAGCGATTATCTATGAGTCTAATGCAATCGTGGTGGATTGCTGGCGATAACCCATCAGTATGGATAATGATACTCCTCTACCGTCATGGTTCGAACGTTCAAAGCGTCGCAAGCTATGAGTAGGGCTGGAAGGAATACTTGCAGGGGTGAAATTCCCGTGGAGCTGTACCAACAGCCGTCTGATTTTTAATTGATTAATTATAAGGGGGCGTGTTTTTTGAAACAGAATTTGATTCTTTATAGTATGCAAATTGCTATGTTAAAACAACTGCTAACCCGTAAATTGATTACTGAGAAAGAATATTACATGGTTAAAAATAAATTAATGAAAGAATATGGCATCATTTCTGATATTACAGGCTGAATTGTGTTTCTATTGGCGATACAATAGAAAGTAAATAGGGAACACAAAAGGAGGAACTGTTATGTCAAAAGTAGAAGTGATTCGTGCCAATAGTGACTTAGCCAGCCGGAAGCGTGGAAAAGAAATAAAACAGCTTAGGGTAGCAGCCTATTGTAGGGTAAGTACAGATTCGGAAGATCAGTTAAATAGCTATAAATCACAAGTCTCTTATTATTCTGATTTAATTCAGAAAAATGTTGAATGGGTGTTAGTTGATATCTATGCAGATGAAGCCATTACAGGCACACAAGTAACGAAACGTGAAGACTTTCAACGAATGATCAATGATTGTATGAATGGAGATATTGATATGGTGATTACGAAATCAATATCTAGATTTGCAAGGAATACATTAGATACGCTGAAATATGTTCGGATGTTAAAAGAAAGAGATATAGCCGTTTATTTTGAAGATGAAAAAATCAATACATTGACAATGGATGGAGAATTGTTGCTTGTCGTATTAAGTTCAGTCGCACAACAGGAAGTTGAGAATATATCCGCTAATGTTAAAAAAGGTTTAAAGATGAAAATGCAACGTGGAGAGTTAGTTGGTTTTCAAGGATGCCTTGGTTATGACTATCATCCAGAAGATAAAAGTATTTCAATTAATGAAAAAGAAGCGGAAATTGTTCGTTATATTTTTCAAAGATATATTGAGGGAGCCGGAGGGAGTATTATCTCAAGGGAGCTAGAGAATTTAGGCTACAAAACAAAGAGAGGTACTCCAACATGGGCTGAAACAACTGTACTCGGAATTATCAAGAATGAAAAATATAAAGGCGATATTTTAATGGGAAAAACTTTTACATTAGATCCCATTTCAAAACGTCGATTAGAAAACTTGGGTGAGGAAGATCAGTATTATTTACGAAATCACCATGAACCAATTGTCAGTGCTGAAATATTTGATAAAGCACAGGAAATCAGAATGAGAAGAAATCGGGGACGAAATACAGTAGAAAATTACGGCGGGAAGCGAGAGAAGTATAGTCGTAAATATGCGTTTAGTTGTATGATTGATTGTGCCTATTGTGGAGGTACACTAACAAGACGTAGATGGCATAGTTCAACGAAATATAGCAAAACGATTTGGCAGTGCGTTACAAGTACAAAGAAGGGAAAAAAGTTCTGTCCACACAGTAAAGGAATACCCGAAGAAGCTATTGAAAAAGCTTTTCTAGAAAGTTACCGAATTATGTGTAATAATAACAAAGACGTATTGGAAGAATTTTTGCAACGAATGGAAGAAGCATTAAGTTCCAATACGATTCATAAAGAAATAGCTAAAATAGAAAAAGAAATTCAAGGATTAGAAAACAAAAAGAATAAATTAGTGGATATGAGACTGGAGAATATTATCGATAAAGATACGTATGAAGATAAATATAATTCACTTATGCAAGAGATTAATGAGAAAGTACAAACAAGAGAAAAGTCCTTATCGAATTTAGAAGAAGAAAAGGATATTAAAAAACGCTTGTTAGCTTTCAAAAAAGTATTGGAACAAAATGAAGTGATTGATACGTTTGATCGGTATGTATTTGAAAGTGTCGTTGACAAGGTAATTGTAGGTGGAGTAGATGAAAATGGAAACAAAGATCCTGCCATGATTACATTTGTTTATAAAACAGGTTTAAGTAATTGTCTAGATGGCGAAAAATTTAAACCTGCCCGAAGAAATGCGAAAAAAGATAATACAAAAACATCTAACGAATTGTGTTCACATACAGACAACGAGGATAATAAATTGTGTTCACATAGTAGTGACGACACACGTGGAATCTGTAGCGTGGTTGGAAATATAATGCCGATTTCAAATAAAAATATATCGGGAATGAAAACTATTAGTAAAATATTGAGTCGTTGAAAAAACTTTGGCCTATCTGTGGTCAAAGTTTTTTTGGTATCTTTGGTATGATAAAATGAATTGGCTGTATAACTAACCTTGGAATTATTCCCGCTCATTCTTTAATTTAGCAGAAGAGGAGATTACAATATGAGGGACTTTTTTAAATTTACAGAACGGAAAACTTCCTTTAAACAGGAAACATTAGCAGGGCTGACAACCTTCCTATCCGTGGCATATATATTAATCGTTAATCCACTGATCCTCAGCCAAGCCGGGATGGATAGCGGTGCTGTGTTTACTGCGACAGCTCTTACTGCAATCATCGGCACACTACTTATTGGTCTTCTTGCCAACTATCCAATTGCAATTGCACCAAGCATGGGATTGAATTCATTTTTCACTTTTTCTGTCTGTATTGGTATGGGTATCAAATGGCAAGTCGCCTTAGCTGGTGTCTTTATTGCGGGTATCATTTTTATGTTATTAAGTCTAATGAAAATCCGGGAGAAAATCATTAATATCATTCCACTGGATTTAAAGTATGCAATAGCTTCAGGGATTGGATTTTTCATCACATTTATCGGTTTGAAAAATGGAGGGATTATTACTTCCAATCCAGATACATTCGTTTCGATCGGAAACTTAACCTCACCTACGACCCTACTAGCTATTTTGGGCCTCATTCTTACAATCATTATGCTAATACGTGGAGTAAATGGAGGGATTTTTTATGGAATCGTAATTACAACGGTTATAGGAATGTTTTTCGGATTAATTAAAGTTCCTTCAACCGTTGTTGGAAGTATACCGAGCCTGGAACCAACGTTTGGTGTCGTGTTTTCCCATTTGGATGAGATTTTCACCCCTGAATTATTGGCAGTAATCTTCACTTTTTTAATTGTTGCCTTTTTTGATACCGCTGGTGCACTAATTGCACTTACCAGTCAAGCGGGAATGATGAAAGATAATGTTATTCCAAACATAGGGAGAGCGTTACTTGCCGATTCTTCTGCTGGTGCAGTTGGAGCTGTATTGGGAACATCCACACCCGCTACAAGTGTTGAATCATCAGCTGGTATTGCCGTCGGAGGAAGAACAGGCTTTACGTCTGTCATTATTGCCGTTTGTTTTATGATTTCCTTATTTTTTTCTCCAATTCTTTCCGTTATTACATTGGAAGTAACGGCACCTGCATTAATTATTGTAGGGACATTCATGGTAATGGAAATAAGTAAAATAAATTGGAGCAAGTTGGAAGTATCCATTCCATCCTTTTTAACGATTATCATGATGCCGCTTACTTCTAGTGTGGCGATTGGACTTGCATTTGGTTTTGTTCTTTATCCATTGTGTTTAATGGTACAAAAACGTTTTAAAGAAATTCATCCGATTATGTATATGCTTTGTATATTATTCATTCTATACTTTGCATTTATAGTGTAGCTTTAGGAAAATAATTTAATAGACCAAACCTGCAATAACAAAAAAGGACAATACCCCACTTGAACATAATGGGGTATTGTCCTTTTTTGCTTTTTACAAACATTAATCCTGATTAGTATATAGCCACTTTAACAGGGGAACTTAACTAAGAGTAGACTAACAGGAAGTGTTGAAAAATACGTTGTGTAGTTTTAGGCATCAATCTTCTTAATTGATTAAAACGTCTTCCCGGACATTAATTATGAAGGAATTTATAGTGGATTGGAGTGGAAGGCAGCGAAGTGCAAAGATGTGCTCTCAACGCTTCGCTTTTGTTCGCAAAAGCCGTTCTTTGTGACGGCTTTTCCTGCGGGAACAGCGCGAGCTGAAAGCCCCGCAGGAACGCAGTGACGAGGAGATTGAAGCGGTGCCCGCGGAAAGCGTCTGCCTGGAACGGAAATCCACGGCTTCCAAGATGAAAAAAGCGAGAATGGAAAATGACAAGTCGTTTCCATTCCCGCGATAATCTTTTGAGGACTTTTTCAGTGCCCTCAGAAAAACATGCTAATTTTCTCCACCTGTTTTATTTGGTCATTTATTCGGTGATACAAGCGCATATCTTTCCCATCGTCTACTTTTCCAGCGGAAGTACATAATGGTAGCGCGTACCCATTCATCTGCCGCAATGGCTAACCATACACCAACAAGTCCAAGATCCAATTGGAAAACTAATAAATAACCTAATGGCAAACTCATGGCGACCATCGAAAAAGCGCCGATGATAACGGGGTATTTCGCATCCCCGGCCGCACGCAATGAATTGATAATGACAATATTCATCGTCCGTCCAGTTTCAAGGACAATGCTAAGCAATAAGACGGCGGCCCCTATTTCAATAACATCCGGATTATCTGTAAATAGTTTTAATAACGGATAGCGGAAGATCATGACGAGTGCGACCATACATAATGTGAACAACAATGCCCACTTCACACTCGTCCAGACGCTTTTGTATGCATCATCCTTTTTATCACCGCCCACCATACGTCCGACAATAATGGCAGTACCCATTCCGATTGCAATTGCAAATAAATACGTAAACATGGAGATATTCACGGCATACTGCCTTGCTGCCAACGATTCCGCCCCTAAATAAGTGACGTAATACAAAAAGACAATTTGACAGCCTTGATACATAATTTGTTCGAACGCGGACGGGATGCCAATCTGCAATATTTTCCCGATATATTCTTTAGAAAGCGTAATGTAATAGCGGAATTCCACGCGGTACTCCATCACCCGATAAAGCAACCAGAAAAACACAATCATCGCAAGTAAACGGCTAACGACCGAAGATATTGCAGCCCCTTGAACACCTAATTCAGGAAAACCGAACTTCCCGAAAATGAGCAAATAATTCCCAACTACGTGAAAAATATTCATCCCCAACGAAACAAAC
Organism: Sporosarcina sp. FSL W8-0480; assembly: GCF_037963765.1. Lineage (GTDB taxonomy): Bacteria > Bacillota > Bacilli > Bacillales_A > Planococcaceae > Sporosarcina. The sequence continues at coordinate 1,170,179 of NZ_CP150166.1, forward strand.
ATCGTCTGCTTCGTAAAGCCATGCACCCGTATGATTGCTGCCAATGAATTGATAATGGCTTGCAGGAAAATAGCCCCTCCTACAATGACCAAATATTTAGTGGCGTAGTCAAGTACATCTCCTTGTAAATTCATTGCAATCATAATATGTCTCGAAAATAGAACGAATAATACACTCATAATCATTCCAACGATCAGGTTCAACGTAACCGCCAGAGCTGAAATTTTGGATGCCTCTAAGTATCTCTTCGACCCAAGATATTGTGAGACGACAATCGCGGCTCCATTCCCGACCACTTCAAGCACGAGAATGGCAATATGAATATACTGATTCGCAGCCCCCACGCCAGACACTGCATTATCTGACAACGCACTCAACATAAACGTATCCGCAATGCCCATTAACATAAAAAGAAAAACTTCTAAAAAGATCGGCCACGTTAAATGAAATAAATTCAGCTGTTTGCCCATATCTTTTTTTCCTGTAATTGCTGCCATAATAACTCCTTCCAATCCCGTTCCGTTTTCAAATAAAATTATCTTATCATAGAAATCGGGAATGAACTATCTATAATTCACATGAGTTATTGTGAAGGATGGTGCCTGGACTTAAGGAGGGCGCGACGATCATCGACTTACAGGACCCGATTACAGATGCTAAATGTGAAGGACCAATACGAGGGCAGCTCGTAGTGATTGGAATGCTGCAGTTGGTATTTTATTAACTGGTTCCTATATCATCTTGACAACCATTTTAGTAATGTTAAGATAATATCGAAGTGATATTGGAAAACTTAATACTTTTTACCATTAGGGGTGCCATTTGAATGGCTGAGATTAAAGTGTGACTTTGGGACCCTTAGAACCTGATCTGGTTAAATCAGCGTAGGGAAGTGGTACATCGGGAATTTTTCTGTTTACTTTAATTTTCGAATATAACCACTTTCTTTATGCAAAAAGAAAGTGGTTTTTTAGTGCGCGTTTTATGGAGGGGAAACGAATTGAGTGAAACATGGGGTATTTTGGATAGCGGGTTTAATGATGCAGCCATCAATATGGCGCTCGATGAAATGCTACTTCACTGGCATAGCCAAGGGAAAATCCCGCCAACTATACGCTTCTATGGTTGGTCATCTCCGAGCCTTACGGTTGGACGCTTTCAACCAGTCGACGGGGTGATTGACTTCAATGCGTTGGAGCATCATCGCTGTCAATTTGTGCGACGTATGACGGGAGGTAGTGCGGTCCTACATGACGATGAATTGACTTACAGTATTGTCGTATCAGAAGATCATCCGAAAATTCCCGAGTCCATCGTGGAAGCCTATTATGTCCTATCTCACGGGCTTCTTGAGGGATACAAACAACTTGGAATTCAAGCGGATTATGCGATTCCGCATGAAAAACAGAGTAAAAAGAATCAGACTGCGGTTTGTTTCGAAAAAACTGCCTACTATGAAATGATTGTAGATGGTAAGAAAATTTCAGGAAATGCACAAACAAGAAAAAAAGGCGTTTTACTGCAACACGGATCTATCCCGATGAGCATTGATGAGGATATGCTCTTTGATGTATTCATTTATTCATCAAAAGAAAAAAGGCAACAGAAGCAAAATGCATTTAAGGAAAAAGTTATCACGATCAACCAGATTACAAATAGAAAACATTCTTATGAAGAGTTGAAACAAGCATTCATATCAGGTTTTCAATCCGGGCTCGGCATTACGCTGAAACCTTTTAAACTTACTGAAGAACAGTGGGAAGAAGTCAGGCAACTTGCAAGCAGCAAGTATGAACAAGGAATACATTCTGTACAATCCATAGACTGAAGGGGTAGATGATCCGTGACAAAACAGCAGGAATACATACGTAAGCCTGAATGGCTGAAAACGAAGATTAATACAAACGAATCCTATCAAAGCATTAAAAAAATGATGCGGGAAAATCGACTGAATACAGTTTGCGAAGAGGCAAGATGCCCGAACATCCATGAATGCTGGAGTGAACGTAAAACGGCAACTTTCATGATTTTAGGGGATACATGCACAAGGGCTTGTCGTTTTTGCGCGGTTAAAACTGGGCTTCCGAACGAATTAGACTGGAATGAGCCGGAGCGTGTTGCTGATTCCGTAGCAATCATGGGATTAAAACATGTCGTGGTTACGGCTGTCGCAAGGGATGATCTCAATGATGGCGGTGCCGCTGTATTTGCAGAAACTGTTAGGGCGATACGCAGAAAAAATCCAGGGTGTACGATAGAAATCTTGCCTTCAGATATGAAGGGTGATTATGAAAGCCTTTTCGCATTGATGGATAGCAAACCGGATATATTCAACCATAATATCGAAACCGTCAGCCGTTTGACGAAGCGGGTTCGTGCTCGGGCAACCTATGACAGATCATTGCAGTTATTGAAACGCGTTAAGGAGATTGCACCTGACACTCCTACTAAGTCAAGCATTATGGTCGGTTTAGGGGAAACAAAAGAAGAAATCATTCAGGCAATGGATGATCTATTGGCGCATAATGTCGATATCATGACGATTGGCCAATATTTGCAACCAACTAAAAAACATTTGTCGGTCGAACGGTATTATCATCCCGATGAATTTGCTGAACTGAAAAAGATAGCTCTTGAAAAAGGATTCAGCCATTGTGAAGCGGGTCCACTCGTTCGCTCATCCTATCATGCAGATGAACAAGTGAGTGCAACTGCAGCCCAACGAAGGATTAAATATATGCAAGGGTATGAAAAGCAGGAAGATAAGCAAATCGATATAACATTTTTCGAATGATAATTTGCAGGCACGGAAAAGGTAATTTAATCCGTGCCTTTTTATTATTGATGAAATTCCCCACTCTTGTTTAGCAACCCTTTTTACAGGGGAAATTGACGATGATAAGGAGGGCTGAAATTGCTATTAGATGAATTAATGAAAAGGCTTGATGAAAAAAAAGACCGCATTATTGAGATTCGACGTTATCTGCATCAATACCCTGAACTCTCTTTTGAGGAAGAAGAGACGGCCAAGTACATAAGTGATTTTTATACGGATGTCCAAGTGGATTCAATTGAGACGAATTTCGGTGGACAGCGTGGAATCGTTGTAACGATAAAAGGTTCGAAACCTGGAAAAACAATTGCCATCCGTGCTGATTTCGATGCTTTACCTATTAAGGAAGAAACGGGTCTACCTTTTGCGTCGAAAAATGAAGGGGCCATGCATGCTTGCGGTCATGATGGCCATACCGCATATATGTTAGTATTGGCGGAAACACTAGCTGAATTTAAAGATCGGCTTACTGGAATCATTAAAGTGATTCACCAACCTGCGGAAGAAAAGCCACCGGGTGGGGCACTTGCGATGATTGAAGCAGGCGTTCTTAAAGGTGTAGATGCGATTTTAGGGATTCATGTCATGAGTACGATGAAAACAGGTACTATTCATTATCGCAGTGGGAATACCCAGACGGGAAGATCCTATTTTAAATTAGTCATTCAGGGGAAAGGTGGGCATGGTTCATCCCCACATCTTGCGAATGATGCGATTGTGGCGGCAAGTTCCTTCGTTATGAATATGCAAACGATTGTAAGTCGTAGGATTAATCCGTTTGACACAGCTTCAATAACGATTGGCAATTTTGATGGCAAAGGTACATTTAATGTCATTAAAGATTCAGTTACATTGGAGGGTGATGTACGGACGATGTCTCCAGAAACTCGGGAAATTGTAGCAAATGGGTTACGCAATTTTTCAGATGGATTGGAAACATCATTCCGGGTGAAAACCAAATTTGAGTACACAAATGATTATCCAGTTCTCTATAATGATCCGGATGTGACTGAGCAAGTGCGGCAAGCTCTTTTCCATGCCTCCATACCGGAAGTGAAGGCTATAGAGGAAACGCCACCGCAGCCGCCTTCGGAAGACTTTGCATATTATCTTGAAAAAGTACCTGGATGTTTCTTCTATGTCGGTGCTATGCCGGAATCCGGCGAAGTTTATCCACATCATCACCCTAAATTTAATATTAATGAAAAAAGCCTAATCATTTCTGCCAAAGCGATGGCAGCTGTAGTAGTGTCCTTCTGTGGTGGTGATAATTAAGTTCAAAAAAGGCTGCATGATTGCAACTCACATGCAATCATGCACCCTAAAGTTTACTGCCTATTAATTAAGGCTAAGTTCTTCGGCAGTAAAATCAACTGATCTAATCGATTCAGTTTGTACTGGAACAGTCGAACGAAGAATACGTCCGAATAGGTTATAAGTAAACGTTCCTGCGCCAGGTGTGTCAAAAGCTGTAAAAGTAGTAGTCAGCTCATCGAAATCTGTATCTTCGACGACTCTGATTGACGCATTATCCGAGGTACGAATGATATAATACGTCATTGTATTACCCCGAAGAGGTGTTGAGTTTACTGTTGATGACTGAATTTCCGACCAAATTGAAGCCATTAATCTTACAACATCATCAGCATCATCTACAGTAATCGTCACCGTAGAAATAAGCTGTTCCGTGCTGTCTGGAGATAAGACAGGAAGAGGACTAGCATTAACCCCAATCGCAATTCCACAACATCCCATTAAACCCATATGATTTCCCTCCTTTCGATTTGGACTACCCTATAAATATGTTTAAAAGGAAAGGTGGCTTGGACAAGTGTAATGAGTTAAATGGTGCTCGAGATAATTTGCTTACTAAAAAAACCCCCGATTAACGAGGGTTCGATACTCCTTCTTCAGCTTGTACACCAAGACGATCAAGTACAAATGCATAGCATTCAGCAGCTTCCTTTAAATGATTGAAGCGTCCGGACTTACCAAAATGGCCGGCACCCATATTCGTTTTCATCACAATGACATTATCATCAGTCTTTAACAATCTTAGCCTCGCAACCCACTTCGCTGGTTCAAAATAACCGACGCGTGGATCGTTAATACCGGTCGTGATATACAAATGCGGGTAATCTTTTGCTTCAACATTGTCGTACGGGCTATACGACTTCATGTAAAAATAGTCTTCCGGTTTACGTGGGTCGCCCCATTCATCCCATTCAAGTGTTGTAAGAGGAATTGTAGTATCTAACATCGTCGTCACAACATCGACGAAAGGAACTGCTGGAATGATCACCTTAAACAAATCGCCTGCCATATTAGCAACCGCACCGACTAACAAGCCTCCAGCACTGCCTCCGCGGGCCGCCATCTTTTCAGAAGTTGTATAGTTTTTATCGATAAGATGTTTCGCCGCCGCGATAAAGTCAGTGAATGTGTTACGTTTCTTTTGCATTTTGCCATCCTCATACCAACCACGTCCCATTTCTGATCCACCACGAACTTGTGCAGTGATAAACACTACACCCTTTTCAAGAATCGGAAGTCGATATGGGTCAAAGCGTGGATCACTATTTGAACCATACGAACCATACCCATAAAGAATCAACGGAGCAGGTCCATTATCAAGAGCACCTTCCAAGTAAACAGCCGTCAACGGAACTTTCACGCCATCTTCCGCTGTGGCCCAAAGTTGTTCTTGGCGGAAACGAGAGCGGTCATAGTGACCGCTAACAGGTGCAACCTGCAAGCACTTCCTCTCTCCAGTTTTAAGATTCAATCCGTAAGTCGTTTTAGGTGTAAGCAACGATTCGTATTGAATTAAAACTTCATCCGCCTCATAACTTTGATTGGATAATACTGCTACAGTGTATAGCGGCTCATCCCAATCGATTTGATCCAATTTACCATCCTGTAAATTCCAAATTTGAGTGAGTCCATTCTCTCTTCCTGCGATAAGAAGCGAATTATTGAATGGATACATGGCTTGAAGATAGCGTGCCTCGCTATGTTCGACAACAGTCGTTCGAGACCCGCAATCATCAAGAGGGCAACGGAGCAATTTGAAATTCAGTGCATTTTCATTTGTCAGGACTAACAATTCATTGCCCCAATGCTCGACATCATATAGAATGCCGGGACGTCGTGCATCAAAAAGCTGCAACGGGGATAGTGGTGAATCCATATCGATCATGCGAGTCTCATTCGATGTTTTCGAATGTGAATGAACAAATATGAACTTTTGACTTTGCGACTTGCTGATGAATAGCGTGAAAGTCGTATCGACTTCTTCGTAGACCAACTCATCCTGATCTACTTCAGTTCCTAAACGATGACGCCACAATCTATAAGGACGTTGGTGCTCATCGACCGTCGTGTAAAAAATATACTCACCGGACCTGCTCCACTCCATGCTGCCGAATAAATAGACATTAGGAATCCGGTCGGGTAGCAGTTCGCCTGTCTTCATATTCTTAATATGGATGGTGCATCGGTCTGTGCCATCACGATTCTCCAAATACGCAAGAAGGTTATGATCCGTGCTCATTCTTTGTGCCGTGACACTTAAATACCCATCTTCAACTGCTAATTCGTTCAGATCGAGTACAATTTCCTCCTGTACATTTTCAAGTAGATCGCGGCTTGCCGCCTGCTTACGTGCATAGATTGGATATTGTTTGCTTTTATCCAAACGTGAATAATAGAAAAATTGTCCATGCTGCACAGGAACATTTACTTCTGAATCAGGAACACGGTCAATCATGCTCTGATAGATTCGATTTGTTTCATCCTCAAGTGGTAGCATGATTTCTTCAAAATACTTGTTTTCTTCCTCTAAATACTGGATGACTTCAGGATTTTCTTTCTCATTCAGCCAATAATAATCATCTTCCCGTACATCGCCATGCAATTCATGAGGATGGGGAATGCGCTTTGCTATAGGTGGTTTCAAGTTGAAGCAACTCCTTTCGATATACGTAATAATTCGGTATAAGCTATCTGAAATCCTTCTTAATTCGACAATTTGGTGTACTATTTGCATTTTCTGTACTAAAATTACGATAACTGTCAAATAAGGAGCGACATAGTATGACGAACATTTTACCTGAAGACCAACGTGAAGAATTGCTTAATGTATTGGAAGCGCGTTTTGAAAAATTTATGGATCGACATAGGGGGATTGAGTGGGCGAAAGTAAAAGAAAAGCTTGAAGCGAATCCAGAGAAACTTTGGGCGCTTAGTGAAATGGAAAGGACCGAAGGGGAACCGGATGTTATAGAGTATGATGAAAAGACGGATGAATATATTTTCTATGACTGCTCAACGGAAAGTCCAAAAGGCCGTAGAAGTATTTGTTATGACCATGAAGCTCTTGAAGCAAGAAAAAAGCATAAACCGGAAAATAGTGCGATGAATATGGCAGCCGAAATGGGGATTGAAATCTTAACAGAAGAACAATACTGGAAGTTGCAGAAAGTGGGGGATTTCGATTTGAAAACATCCAGTTGGGTGAAGACCCCTGCAGATATTAGAAAGCTTGGAGGAGCCCTTTTCTGCGACAGGCGTTATGATACTGTGTTTACATACCATAACGGCGCAGATTCTTATTATGCGGCAAGGGGCTTCCGTGGATCATTAAGAATTTGATTCGATAGTAAATTTAAAATGCTTAGTATAACGTTCTTGTCCCTCTCTACTTATCTATTATATACTTTGTTGAAATGATTTTTAAGGGTAAAGGGTAAAGGAGAGGTAACGATGAGTAAAAAAATCGTTTTAGCTATCGGCGGAAATGCGATTATTAAAGAAGGTCAAAAAGGTACACTTGAGGAGCAAATTCAAAACATCGGTGAAAGTAGCGGTCCAGTTCTTGACTTGATCGAAGAAGGCAATACAGTTGTCATCACTCATGGGAATGGCCCTCAAGTCGGTAATACGCTAATTAAAAACCAAATGGCAGAATCAGTTATTCCTGCTTATCCTTTGAATGTTTTGAATGCTGAAACACAAGGAAATCTTGGATATCTGATCCAACAAGTGTTCAAAAACAAAATGGTGGAACGTAATATTAACAGACCTATCGCAACGGTTGTTACACAATCCGTCGTAGATAAAGAAGATCCAGCCTTCGCGAACCCGACGAAACCGATTGGTCCATTCTACACAAAAGAAGAATTGGACAAAATCCTTGAAACAGAAAAGATCTCATACATCGAGGATAGCGGTCGCGGATATAGACGTGTCGTTGCTTCTCCAAAACCGGTAAAAATTGTTGAGAAGGAAGTAATCGAAGCGCTTCTTGACAAAGAAATCACTGTTATTACAGCTGGTGGTGGCGGAATCCCCGTCACTGAAGAAAACGGCATTCTAAAAGGTGCAGATGCGGTAATCGATAAAGACTTCGCAAGCGCATTGCTTGCAGCAAAAGTAAAAGCAGATTACCTATTTATCTTAACAGGTGTTGAACAAGTGGCAATCCATTTCGGAACGTCACAACAACAAAACCTGTTTGAATTGACAGTAGAAGAAGCTCTTCGTTATATGGAAGAAGGCCATTTCGCGAAAGGAAGCATGGGTCCGAAAATCGAAGCAGCTATTCTATTCTTGCAAGAAGGCGGCAAAAACGTCGTCATTACTTCAATCGACAAGCTAAAAGATGCACTTGAAGGCAAAACAGGTACACGTGTAACTCTATAATCATAATTGTGACAGCCAGGTACGTAGCTATACAAGAAATATTTTAAAGGGATTCTCACATTTGTTGCAACTGAAGAACAGCGTCAAAACCTCATGAATGCATTAAACAGAAAGTGATAATCTACGCCAACGCGCGCGGTTGGTAAAGATTGCGAAAACGGGTTCTCATTGAGAACCCGTTTTTGTATGTTGTTGATAAATAGAGTATAACTCTACATCTTTAATCCAAAGTTCCGCATTTTCCCCGTTTCGCTCCGCTTTCCATAAATCTCCGTGTCCCTCTGCAAAATCACTTTTTCTAAGCCATGACAGGTTTCCAATTGAAGGCAAGAACTGTGGCTGATAATCTCCTTCACCATTTGGAGGATTTGTCACTTGGAGTTGCCGTACTCCAGTTAATGAAACAAAACACAATACAGGTTTCGGACGTTTTTTCGGATCATTCGACCATTCGGTTTCACGAACTCTCGAAACAACAAGTGAATTATCATCAATCCATGTAAATCCCAAATCCGCATAATTCTTTGGTGTCAGGTTTACAGTTGAATCAGCGGGTATCTCCGTTACTTTCATATCCTTATTTTTAAAGCCGAAGACAATCCGTCCTCCGCCTGCTATGTATCCAAGCAGGTTTTTCGTATATGCCCATTTGGGAGTGAACTCCAAAATCACTTCGTCAATCACTTCAAAGTCTTTTCCGTCAGCAGAAATGACCGCAAGCATATCGCTGTCCATCGACCATGAGGCAGTGGGAGAAATGACAAAGGAAATCCATTTTCCATCGGGGGAGAAGGTGAGTTTTTCAGCACCGATAGAAATGACGCTGACATCATCTTTTTTGACCTCTTTCGGGATGGCGAATAGTTTTTTACCGTTATTCATCACGTCGGGAATGTTTTTATACCCATCCTCTATTGAAATTGTATAAAGGATGGTATGGGTCCAACCGTCTGGTCGAAGAGTAGCTCCGGAAGAAGCAATGAAACCTTTACCGTCGGGCTGCCATATATAATCATCTACCCCTAATGCAATATTGTAGAAGTTTTTCAAATCGGAAATATTTAAAACACCCCCCGCATTGAAGGAAACAATATTCTCGGTTGGTGACCATTGAGGATTATTGCCGTTATAAAATATTTTTTGATGCTTTTTAGTTTTTACATCATATACCCATAACTCATTTGACATTTTATCGGGATCATCAGGAGAATCGGTCACAAGTTTTTGGTATAGCAACAATTTGCCATCATACGACCATTCCGGTGGGTAGGGATACACAGCTTTTTCCTTGGTTATTTTTTCTTCCTTACCTTCTGTTTTAACAAAAAGATAGCCACTGCGTGTAAAAGCAACTTTCACCTGATCTGTGGATATGTCGGCATGAAAGACCTGTGGTGTTACAAGAAATAAAACGAACAGTATTTGAAATAGCTTCATATTTATCAACACCTTTCCTACTATAGGATTTCCGTTAACCAACGAAGTAAGCATGTGAAAAACTGGCAAGAATCTCTATATATTTTATGATTATCTTTTATTTTTAAACAAAATAAAAAACGGTAACAAAAATGAAATGTGTCCGTTATATTACTGAATAATGAACGTTTGGTGACAGTGTTTTTCGTTATCTGGTGAAGTTTATGTGAAGTGTGGTTCATCTAATTGTTTTTCGTTTTTCATTCTATTAATATAAAAACCATGATGTTATGTCACTCATTAATTCGGTTGTTTAACAGCTTATATATTAATAGGAAGGGGATTCTTCATGATAAAGAAATGGTCTTTTTTAAGTTTGGTTTTTGCCCTGCTATCAGTATTGGCGGGATGTGAACCACTAATGGTTTTAGACCCAAAAGGTCCGCAAGCTGAAACGACTGCCAATGTCATTTGGATCTCAATTGCGACGATGGCTATCGTAGTATTTGCCGTTTTCGGACTGATGGCTTATGTCGTATTTAAGTACCGCGCTTCAAAGCAAAGTGAGGATTATGAGCCACCACATATTGAAGGAAATCCGATTGTTGAAACAATCATTGTTGCTATTCCAGTAATAATTATTATTTTCCTTTCAATTGTTACGGTCAAATCCACTTATGAAGTTGAGGCGACTCCAAAAGGATATGAGGATCAAAAACCGCTGGTTGTCTATGCTTCATCCTCTGACTGGAAGTGGCATTTCAGTTATCCCGAAGAAGATATTGAAACAGTGAACTACTTATATATCCCAACAGATCGTGCGTTGGAGTTCAGACTTTACTCTTACGGTCCGATTACAAGTTTCTGGATTCCGCAATTAGGCGGACAAAAGTACGCGATGTCAGACATGATCACTACTCTGCACCTCGCTGCGGAAGTACCAGGTGAGTATATGGGAAGAAACGCAAACTTTAGTGGGAAGGGCTTTGCGGAAAACATTTTCCACGTAGAGGCAATGCCTCCTGAGGAATTTGATAAATGGGTTGAGGATGTAAAAGCGAATGCTGAACCCCTTACTGAAGAAAAGTTCGAAGAATTATTAGAACCAGGTCACCTTGGCCAATTAACATTCAGCGGAACTCATTTAGGGTTCTTACCACCACCTGAAGGACATCATCACGGATCGAACGAACACGATTCTGAACATGATTCTGAACATGCACATAAAGATGAAGACACAAACCATTCAGGTCATTAATAGCTTTCATCTATTTATAGATTTTCGAAAGGAGTACAACAAGAATGGATTACTTTGATCGATTTGCCATACCTCATCCAAGCCCCGCAATCTACGCATCAATGGTTGCGATCGGTCTAACGATGATTGCAATAGTCATAGGCTTAACCTATTTCAAAAAATGGGGATATCTATGGGATGAATGGTTAACAACGGTTGACCATAAACGGATCGGTATCATGTACCTCATCTCCGCATTACTCATGCTCTTCCGCGGAGGCGTCGACGCACTCATGATGCGTGCGCAAACTGCCGTCCCTGATAACACTCTATTAGACGCACAACATTACAATGAGGTATTTACAACACACGGAGTTGTCATGATCATCTTCATGGCAATGCCATTCATATACGCATTAATGAACTTTGTCGTACCTCTGCAAATCGGAGCACGTGATGTAGCATTCCCACGTTTAAACGCACTTAGTTTCTGGCTGTTCTTCATGGGAGCAATGCTATTCAACATCTCCTTCGTCATCGGAGGTTCTCCTGATGCTGGTTGGACTTCATACTTCCCACTCGCAGGGAATGACTTCAGTCAATCAGTTGGTACAAACTACTACATGCTATCTATCCAGATTGCAGGTATTGGTACATTAATATCTGGTATTAACTTTATCGTTACCATCTTCAAAATGAGAGCACCTAATATGAAATTGATGAAAATGCCAATGTTCACATGGACTGCTTTAATCACAAATGCAATCGTCGTTTTTGCATTCCCTGTCTTGACAATCGCTCTTTTACTTGGAACGATGGACCGGCTATTCGGCACACATATCTTCTCGATGACGAATGGCGGAATGGACATGCTCTGGGCGAACCTATTCTGGGTTTGGGGGCATCCGGAAGTATATATACTTATATTGCCGGCATTCGGTATATATAGTGAAGTTATTTCCACTTTCTCACGCAGAAATCTTTACGGTTATACATCAATGGTCGCTTCAATCGTGATCATTTCGTTTTTCTCATTCCTTGTATGGATGCACCATTTCTTCACGATGGGACAAGGACCGCTTTCTAACAGTATTTTCTCCATCACGACAATGGCGATTGCGATTCCAACCGGTATCAAAATCTTCAACTGGTTGTTGACGATGCGAAAAGGGAAAATCAGATTTACTGTTCCTATGCTCTACTCAGTAGGATTCATCCCGATCTTCACAATCGGTGGGGTGACAGGGGTTATGCTTGGGATGGCGAGTGCCGATTATCAATACCATAATACGATGTTCTTGGTCGCGCATTTCCACTACACAATCATTCCAGGCGTTGTTTTCGCGATGCTTGCGGGTCTAACGTATTGGTGGCCGAAAATGTTCGGCTTCATGTTGAACGAACGTATCGGAAAATGGGCATTCTGGTTTGTTGCAATTGGCTTTAACGTTACATTCTTCCCGATGTTCTTCACTGGACTCGATGGACAAGCACGTCGTATGTACACATATTCTGAAGCAACTGGATTTGGTCCATTGAACATGCTTTCTTTTGTTGGCGCAATCGGACTTGCGATTGGATTTGCATTGATCGTTTACAACGTTTACTATAGCGTGCGCCATTCTTCAAGGGACATCGGTTCGGATCCATGGGATGCTCGTACACTTGAGTGGGCGACGCAAACTCCAGTCCAATCTTATAACTTTGCAAGGACTCCACAAGTCGATTCAATCGAAGCGCTTTGGGACCTTAAAAGAAAAGGGAAGCCGATCTTTAAAGGTGACATCGAAAAGATTCATATGCCAAATAATAGCGGTATGCCGTTTATCATGAGCTGTATTTTCTTCGTCTGGGGCTTCTCGCTCGTATTTAGCATGTGGATCCCGGCAATTATTACAACGATAGCAATATTCGCTTGTATGGCTTATCGTTCATTTGAAAAAGACGATGGACATTATATTTCTGTTGAAGATATTAAAGCTACGGAAAAAGATTGGGAGGTGTTGGCTGATGAAAATAGATAACTCGCTTCCTCTTGAATATGCAACTGAACAAAATAAGATGAATATATTCGGTTTCTGGGTTTTCATTGGCGCCGAAGTAATGCTTTTTGCAACCCTCTTCGCGACGTACTTCACATTGGAAAACCGTATTGGAAATGGGCCGGCAGGAGCAGAGATATTTGAGCTCACTCCTGTTCTTATTGAAACGTTAGTGCTGTTAACAAGTAGTTTCATGATTGGTCTTGGTATCCATGCAATGAGAATCGGACGAAAGAATGCCATGTTGACTTTCTTTGGAATTACATTGCTACTTGGTCTTACGTTCCTTGGTGTTGAGATTTATGAGTTCATGCATTATGCGCATGTTGGTGCGGGTCTTCAGGTTAGTGCCTTCACTGGTATTTTATTAACGACTTTGGGGACGCACGGGGCTCACGTAACAGTTGGTCTTTTCTGGGGATTATTCATCATGATGCAGGTGAAGAAGAAGGGCATTACGCCTCAAACGGCGAATAAGTCGTTTATCTTCTCGCTTTACTGGCACTTCTTAGATGTTGTTTGGATTTTCATTTTCAGCTTCATCTATTTGAAAGGATTGATGTAAGATGAGTGAGTTATTCCCACGTAAACAAGTGATGGGCTTCGTCTTTTCGTTGGTTCTGACGGCGGCAGCGTTGACTGTCTATTTCATGGATGTGTCTTTTGTTGTTGGGATTACGATTCTTTTGGTTACTGCTTTTGTGCAAGCGGCTGTGCAGTTGGTCGGTTTTATGCATGTAGGGGAGTCAGAGGATAAGACGATGATTTATATGAACATCTATTATGGGATTGCTATAGCGTTGTTCACGATTTTTGGAACGTTATTGATATTGGTATGGGATATGTAATAATTGGATTTGCGCTACAGGCGGACGGTTTCCAATCGAACCACGAAGAGTTCGATTTGCCGTATTTCTGCGCGCCTTTTGCAGAAATTAAGGCAGGGGTTGCTGGAGTCGCCGCCTTTCGCTTCAATCCTTAGAGATTATTTTCCAATATATAAAATGAAAGAAAATAGAAAAAAAGGGAGTGCCCACATGGGTTCTCCCTTTTTTGAATTTTATTGGATGAGTTGTCTTTTCACTTTTTCTTGCATTTCTTCTGTTGCTACGAAGAAGATGCCCATTAGGAAAATGAAAATGGCTCCCATTACTGTACCAATTCCTACGCCTGTAATGGCGCTGTAATCGCTTACGAAAAAACCGTATAAGAATATGGCGATTCCGATGGTAAGGATGGTGAACCCGACTATTTTTACTGCATTCAACATTTTTAACTTGGAATCCATTACCAACACCCCTTTTCTATATTATTTACCTTGTTCACAAAGTTGTCAAACACTATTTTGGATTTTGTCACATTCAGGCCTTGGATGCCCTTTTAGGGTTTGGTATATGACATTAAATCTAAAATGTATGTATATACAAAAAGTAGGAGGTCAATCGTAAATGATTGGCCTCCTACTTGATTATTAAGTATTTTGTTTTCAGCACTTCTTGCAATTATTACATTTGGATTTATCAGCACCACATTTTTTGCACTTCGCCATTCAATCACTCCTTTGCATGATATATTCAACTTTATTCTACAGTGGGTAGGGTTATGCACCACGATAACTTGGCCTATTAAATATTCTTCTTAGCGCTGTTGGTTAAGCCAGTAACTGTCATTTGGGACAAGTATAGTTCCTGAAGTCAAGGGAATCTTAAAGCCAACATATTAAAGGTGGAGGACTTGCTATGACAAAAAAAGGTTGGCTACTTCTTGTTTTCATTTTCATAGTGGGGTTTGGAAGTTTTTCGGCATCAGGTAATGCTGCGTTTCTTAACTCCAAGATTCAGGAGGATGCATTATATAAAGAGATTCAGTCAAAAAGTGAACAGCATGAAGTAAAACCGATTGATGCAAAAATTGATAGGGTTTGGAAGGCAATCCCAGGATATAACGGACTCCAAGTTGATGTTGAAAAGAGTTATAAAAAGATGAAGAAGGTAGGCAAATATGATGAATCAATGCTCGTTTTTGTGGAAATACCGCCTGCCGTTCATTTAGACGATTTGGAGCCTCAACCGATTTTCAGAGGGAATCCAGAAAAGCCAATGGTTTCACTACTCATTAATGTAGCTTGGGGCGATGAATTTATCCCACCTATCCTCAAAATATTAGATGATCAAGAAGTGAAAGCGACATTTTTCTTTGATGGCAGTTGGACGAAAAAGAATCCGGATCTCGCTAAGATGATTTATAACAAAGGCCATGAAATTGGCAACCATGCGTACAGCCATCCTGATCTTCAGAAACGTTCAAGGTCCGAGACAATGGAAGAAATCACAAAAACAAATGATATCATTTTTGAAACGCTGAACGTTCAAACGAAATGGTTTGGACCTCCAAGCGGAAGTTTCAATCAACAAACAATAGATGTAGCGCATGAGTTAAAGATGAAAACGATATTATGGACGGTTGATACAGTTGATTGGAGAAAACCTGATCCTACTGAAATGGTTAATCGAGTTGTCTCCAAAGTGGAAAACGGCTCGATGATACTAATGCATCCGACTGATCCTGTAGCTAAAGGCTTGGACAGGATGATTAGGGAAATAAAATCAAAAGGACTACACATAGGCACGGTAAGTGATCTCATGAGTGAAAAAAGGATAGATTGATGTCACACAACAAGCCCACATTTGATGTAGGGCTTTTCTTTTTGTAATCCTACCCCGAATAGGCAATGCACCCAATCCTTAAGTCATACATAAAATAGAAGAGCATGATTTTTAGGGTAGAAAGGGTGTAGAATTGGCGCAAGAATCTATAAATCAGTCCGATGGCGTGAAACGACAAAAGAAGAAACCGAATTTCCTTTTCATCATTGTTGATGAAGAGCGTTACCCACTTGTCTATGAGAACGAAGAACTCAGCCAATGGAGGAAGACGCATTTGAAAACACATGAACTTCTTCGTGATAATGGAATGTGGTTTTCCAATCATTATATTGGAAGTACAGCTTGTGCCCCAAGTAGGGCGACATTGTTTACTGGCCAGTACCCGTCCCTTCACGGCGTGACTCAAACACCGGGTGCTGCGAAAGGTTCGTTTGATGCTGATCTGTTTTGGCTCGACCCGAATACCGTGCCGACCCTTGGTGATTACTTCCGTACCGCGGGTTACCGTACTTTTTGGAAAGGGAAATGGCATATATCCGAAGAAGACATATTGATACCAGGTACACATGATTCATTGTCAAGTTATGATCCGAATACGGGTGCACCGAACCGTGAGAATACCCGGATGTATGAACGAGCCAATCGCCTTGAACCATTTGGATTTTCAGGATGGATAGGTCCCGAACCACATGGCAGCGATCCAAGGAATTCCGGATCATCCGCAGGGAGTGGGGTAAGTGGGCGTGACGTAATCTATGCTGAAGAAGTCGTGTCACTATTGAATGATCTCGAGAAGGGGCATACAGAAGAAAGCAAGCCTTGGCTAATCGTCTCATCCTTCGTCAATCCCCACGACATTGTTTTACTTGGATTATTCACTCGTATGCTTCCAACGTTCAACTTTAAAGTAGATCCTTCCGTGCCGGTAATTCCTCCCGCTCCAACTGCCGGTGAAAGTCTTCATACAAAACCGACTGCCCAGAAGAGTTATCGAGATACGTACCAATTGGCTTTGCAACCGACATTCGATACGGATTTTCTCAGACGATTCTATTTTTCACTTCAAAAAGAAGTGGATGATGAAATGTTTAAAGTGTTTGAGGCACTTCGAAAATCAATCTTTTATGAGGATACGATTGTTGTTTTCACATCCGATCACGGTGATTTATTAGGCTCGCATGGTGGCTTGTTTCAAAAATGGCATAATGCATACGAGGAATCTTTACATGTCCCATTAATCGTCCACAGCCCCAAACTCTTCTCAGGAAGAGAGGAAACTAACATATTAACAAGTCATGTTGATATTATTCCTACCTTATTAGCGCTTGCTGATATTCCAAGTGATTATGTTCAGGATAAACTAAGGCGGGATCATACTGAGGTGCATCCGCTTGTTGGGCGCGATTTAACACCAATTTTAAAAGGAAAGAGAACGTTTTCGCGATCCAAAGAACCACTTTATTTCATGACGGATGATGAGTTTTCAAGAGGGTTAAATCAAGTTACGCTAACTGGTAAACCATATGAGTCTGTTACGCAACCAAATCATTTAGAGACCGTTATTACGACATTGAAAACAGGAGAGAATAATAGCGAGGAAAAATGGAAACTATCTCGTTACTACGACAATCCACAGTTTTGGAGCGAGCCGAACGTAGAGGATAAAATTACGGTAACGAAAGGGACTTTCCCAATTTCCGATACAAGCGAGGCAGTCCTTTCCGTCGTTACGACTAAAACGGAACCCGTGTTAGTACAATATGAAATGTACAATGTTACCGCAGATCCATATGAGGAAAAAAACCTTGCACACCCCAAATATGCAACACCGGAAACAAAGTTCATCCAACATACATTACTAAAAATTCTTGAGGAACAGGCCAAACAGAAAAGACTTTATCCGACAAGCGGGAATGCTAAAGGCGAGTGTTAGAATAAAAAAGGCCTTGCAAGCGTATTTGCATGCAAGGCTTCTTTATTTTTTACCATACCCCGTCTTTTTATCCATAAGCTTCAGAACGGTTTCTGTATTATCGATTACATATTGGATTTCACTTAACTCGCGTTCCATAAGCCTTGCCCGATGAATTTCAATCAATAGCTTCTTGTCTGTTATATCAGTTGTGTTGGACAAGTTCTGGAAGTTGAATATTTCCATTGGTGCAATCTCCAAAGCTTCCATTACTTTAGCCAGTGTTCCTAACGTGGCATTGCCTTTTCCATTCTCAATTTCTGAAATTCGAGCTCTCGCAATTCCCGCATTTTCCGCCAATTCTTCCTGGTTTATGCCTTTTAGTTCCCTGATCATCCGTAGATGTTCTCCGACAAGCCGTATGAAGTTTGTAGTAGCTGCCACGACGTATCACCTCTATCTAAGAGGTTAGAGTAAAATATGTAAAAAGATTATCCTTATAGATGTTACAAAAGTTGGTTTATGTACGATATAACGTACATGAATATCGGATGCTTGCATGCAAAAACTGTTAAATGAAACAGTGTCAAAACCTCATAAAAATGTTAAACTTATAGAGTTGAAATTATTAAAGGAAGTGTGTATCAAATGATCGGAAGAAATGACCCATGCCCTTGTGGTAGCGGCAAGAAATATAAGAAATGTTGCCAATCAAAAGAAGCCGTCTCTGTTGAAACGGTTCAAAAGGAAGAACTGGAGCGAGTACTTCAATCATTTTATGACGAATATCCGGAACGGAAAGATATACCTGATTACATGAAGATAGCTAATGAATGGAAAAGTTCATTAATGAAGTATTTACCAGAGGAAATGATCGAAGCGATTGTGTTGGATGAATTCTTTTTCCATCATCGTTCCGACATCTGGATTGGATATTTGGATAAACAGAAAAGAAGATTAGTTCGTCCGTCAGTATTACGTGTAGTCGACTCTTGGCAGCAACCTCGTGCATTTATCGGGGAAGTGAAAGAAGTGGATGATGCTTACATAACCGTTCAAATGATCTTTACGGATGAAGTAATCCGGTTACGGCGTGAAGGTGAGAAGCCTATACCAGAAGGGGTTCACTTATATTGCTTCATCCTGCCTGACGGAACTGGAAATGAAGATCACTATTTAGCAGTATCAAGTCTAATCTTCTTCCCGACAGACCATGCGGATGTCATTAAGGAGTTCGCGAAACGATATTCATCAGAGCAACCGGTTTATACATTTATAAAGGAAAATTCATTGGAGTTCTGGCGGAGCCTTGGCGCTGCCGGCTATGCGGGTGGAGAGTTTACAAATTTTGAATCGGGTGTTTTATTATCAGCTATGGAGTTCTTACAAAAACACGATCGGGATCCGAATAAACTGCTTGATGTGATTGAAGACTTTTTAGTGGAGCAACAACCGAATGCAAGGAAGGAAGTGGCGATTGCGGCAGGTGCTATCCGTTTTGGACAGGAAAATGCGTTTTTCGAGCCGCTGTCGATGACGTTAAAAGAGATTGCTGAATGGTTTGAAGTATCTCCCTCATCGATGACCAAGTATTATAAGGAATTGGATGCTTATTATAGCAGTCTAATAAAGGCTTAACATCTTTATGCTTTTGATTCGAATGTTCGAATCAGAAGCTTTTTTTAGTTGGGAAAGATTGTTAAGATTATAACTGTGTGAAGATTATAAAAGAAATGGGGATGGGAAAATGGCAATGCCGACTCATATTGTAGCTTGTGGAGGACTTGTGGAAGATGGGGAAGGGAATTTATTGATCGTTAAAACACATCATGGAGGCTGGGTGTTTCCTGGGGGGCAGGTCGAAGTAGGAGAAAACTTGATGGACGGCGTTATCCGGGAAGTGAAAGAAGAAAGCGGAATCGATGTGGAAGTCAGTCATTTGATAGGGGTATATACGAATTCTGCGATTTACAAATGGTATGACGGAGTGACGGATGTTCCGACGAAAGTCATGTTCGATTTTGCATGCAAACCGATTGGCGGAGAGTTGAGTACATCGGATGAGACATCGGATTGCAAATGGGTTCATAGGGATGAAGTGTTGGACTATATCAAGAATCCTGCCTATACGGCAAGAGTAAAAGCCTATTTTGAATTCGATGGGAACGTTAACTATTTGGAGTATGTAACAAAACCTGAATTTGAAGTGAAATTGAGTAGGAAGATGTAACTTCTACTTTTCAAAAATACTTTATGCGTCTTTGCGGCGGTTTATGAGCAATTAATTACGTTTATGCGCGAGTTTTAGGATTTATGCGCAAGTATCCGAAATTATGAGGGAAAGATTGTATTTATGCGGGAATGCATGATTATATGCGTATCTACCGACTAATTGTTATATACGGACGAAAGAACGAGTTTGCAAGATTTTATTTACAATGAAAAATTCTTCGTCTATACTGGTGGCAACATAAACTATAACTACATACCGTTTCTGCACTAGGGGTGCCTATTACTGGCTGAGATGAAAGCTGATGCTTCGATCCCTTATAACCCGATCAGGATAATGCCTGCGTGGGGAAGTGTAGTGGCTTTCCGATTTTTTCATATTGGAGAAGTGCTACATCTTCCGGGATGTAGTTTTTTTATGGAAAATTTTTGGGAGGTCGAAGGAAATGGAATGTGGATTAAGTCCCATCGTCGGATTTCGTTTTTCGTTATATCCGATGGCAGATGATTTTGTGAGTGTGATTAAAGGAGCGCTGAAGGAGACGGACACGTCAAATGTGTGGATGCATACGGATGATGTGTCCACGGTTATTCGTGGCAAGCAAGTACATGTGTTTAACGTGGCGAAGGCGATTGCACTTCATGCTGCAAAAACAGGGAAGCATATCGCGTTATCCGGCACCTTCTCGGCAGGATGCCCAGGAGATACTGCTGGCGATGTGTATTTGGAGAAAGGTGAGAAGATCGCGAATACGGATGCGACGAAGCAATATGTCTCCTCTCAATTTGCACTATATCCGATGAATAATCCGGGATATATGGAAATCATATATCGCGAAGTGGATCGGGCAAAGAAGCAAGGTGTGTTCAATGAATCAATGCATTATGCAAGTGGTATTCACGGGGATATCCATGATGTGTTTGCATTTTATGAAGAAGCTTTCAGCAATGCACGTTCTGAAGAACATAAGCATTTGGTCATGACAGTTACGATGAGCATCAATAGTCCGTCACATGGGGGATGTTAACATGTTGAAGGCATGGAAGCTGAAAGAGGTTGTCCTCATGTCGTTGTTTTCAGTCGTGTTCGGAATCGTCTACCTGCTGTTTTTACATGTCGGGAATATTTGGTCGGGTTTTATTGGCCCAATTGCGTATGAATGGATTTTCGGTATCTGGTTCATTGTTTCGATCATCTGTATGTATATTATCCGAAAACCCGGGGCGGCTGTTATTTCGGAAACAATTGCCGCAGCCATTGAGGTGTTGTTGGGAAATGCGGTCGGTCCGCGTTTGATACTTGCAGGAGTAATTCAGGGATTAGGTGCCGAGGCGGCATTTGCTGCGACGCGCTATAGAAGGTTTGATGTATGGGTGCTGATGTTGGCGGGTGTTGGTGCCTCTGTGTTCAGTTTCACGTATGGTTATTTCTTAGGTGGTTTTACAGTTTTCAGCACAGGATATGTACTGCTCATGCTTGGCATCCGGATTATGAGTGGAGCGGTGATTGCGGGAATTGGTGGGAAGGCAGTCGTCGATGGATTGCTTGCTACTGGCTCGCTTAAGGGATATGCCATCACGCGTGCGAAAAAAGGTGAGGCTCGTGCGTGAAGTAATCCAGTTTGATAACGTAAGTTTCCGCTATCCAGATGAAGAGGAGTGGATTTTTGAAAATCTATCATTCTCTGTCGAAAGAGGGGAAAAGGTTGTTATTACGGGGCCAAGCGGTAGTGGCAAATCGACGCTTCTTTATCTTTGCAACCGGCTGTATCCAGAAAACTGTGATGGAATCGTAAAGGGCTCTGTTACGTTATTTGATAAAGAAAGCAAGTCCTATTCTCCTGGTGAAGTGAATCACCGGATGGCGACTGTTTTCCAAGATCCTGATGCGCAGTTCTGCATGCCAACTGTCGAAGAGGAGCTTGCGTTCACACTCGAAAACCTAAATGTAGATCGTGAAGAAATGGAGTCGCGGATTCAGGATGTTTTAGAGCTGACAGGGTTGACCAAGTTTCGTCATTCCGTCATTCAGCAGTTATCAGGCGGGGAAAAACAACGGATTGCAATCGGATGTGCACTGGTCATGGAGCCGGAAGTACTTCTCCTTGATGAACCGATTTCCCATTTGGATCCGTATACTGCAAAGCAGTTTATTTGGTGGCTTGATGACCTCAAACGGAAACGATCTTTGACGATATTGGCGATTGAGCATCGGCTCGATTTATGGGGTGATTTTTTCGATCGTGAAATTCAGTTAGAGCGAATAAATGATTTCAATCCAATTTCCAAGAGGGTCAGCAGTAGGCAGGAGCACCAATCATTGGTTGTAAGCAATGTCAGTACGGATACATTCCTGAAAGACGTTTCCTTCACTTTGAGTCGGGGGGAGGTGGCGGTACTTGCAGGACCGAATGGAAGTGGCAAATCAACGATGTTGAAAGCACTATGCCGAATGATTCCTGCAGGTGGAATTGTTCGTCCCTCCAATTTAGGGTATGTCCCACAATCGCCGGAATTTTTATTCGTAACGAATACGGTCCGGGAGGAAATTGCGTACGGCGGCGGTGCAAATGTGAAGGAATTAATTGATAGGCTGAACTTGTCGGCGATTTCGGATGCCAATCCTTTTGCTGTGAGCCATGGCCAAAAGAGGCGAGTTGCAATTGCTTCGATGCTGTGTGACGGCAGGGAAATCATCTTGATGGATGAACCGACATCCGGGCAAGACGCCGCTTCGCTTGTCGAGTTGTTCCGCTTAATTGACGAGCGAGCAAGGGAAGGGACCACCTTTTTGATCGTCACTCATGATATGGAATTTGCGTTCAAAGTGGCGGATTCGATTTTATTGATGAAAGAGGGTTCGCTGACAGGCAAGTTCGAGGCCGAGCGCGTATGGTGTGACAAGCAAATAATCGAAGCACATCACTTGCTTCAGCCGAAAGGGTGGTTAGAACGTGAAGTCTGCTTTGCATAATATGAACCCATCGGTGAAATTTCTGCTTGTCACGATTTGCATGTTCACGCTTGCCTTCTTTTTCAATCCGTGGACGCCGCTATTCGTCTGGATCGGTGTGCTTCTGATCCAGCTGTTTTTCAGTCGGATCAATTGGAAAGTGTGGATTGTATTTATGATTCCATTTTTCATTATGGCCTTCGGTTACTTTTGGACGACGCTTGTGTTTGCGGAAGACAAATCAGGACCAGTTGTACTATCGATTTGGTCAATTAACATTACGGAAGTCCAGTTGAACCATGCTTTGTCTTTAAGCTTTCGTGTCTTGGCGTTTTCCGGTTTGTCTTTGCTATTTGCATTAACGACAAACCCAGTCTCATTCATTTTAAGCTTAATGCAGCAATTGAAGCTCTCACCGAAAATCGCTTATAGCGTATTGGTCGGTTATCAGTTTCTCCCTGTCTTGAAGGATGAATTTGTGCAAATCCAGCAAGCTCATCGTCTTAGAGGGGCAATACAAAAGAAAAATGTAATTCATCGACTTTGGCATTTGAGGAAGATTCTTCTCCCGATGCTTGCAGGGGCGGTACGGAAAGCGGAACGGGCAGCATTTGCAATGGAAGCAAGGGGATTTAAGGGCGAAAGAAGGGGGAGCTTTTACAAAGTTATACCAATCGGTAAGGTGGATGGCTATATGGGTAGTCTTTTCATGTTGTTGCTCATAGTAAGTTGTTTAAGTGCTTAATATATAAATTAATTTATGAGGGTCCCGTTCGCAGTGGGACCCTTTTGTCGTTCATTTCCATATGGTATAGTCATTCTTATAGAAATTCTGATAACTGTTCAGAAAAGGGGAAATCGCAATATGATCGATGTAAGGGAATTGAAGTTGGAGAGGGACAGACGGGTTATCATAACGTCAGATGTTCACGCAAATCTGCCGTTGTTTCAGAGATTGCTTGAGAAAGTGAACTATACGTCAAATGATTATTTGTTCATAAATGGAGATCTTTGTGAGAAAGGAACGGATAGTCTTTCGACGGTGGAGTTTGCAAGAAAGCTTTGCGCCGAATCGGATCGTGTTTTCATCACGAAAGGGAATTGTGATGTTGTACATAATTATGTATTTAATAATGTTGAGGGAATTAAAAACTATATGCGGAAGCGCAAGAATTCGGTTTTGAATGAAATGCTTGACCAGCATGGAAAAACACTAAGCGATTTTGAAACACTTCAGGAACTTGGTGAGTTTTATCGAGAGCATTTTGGAGGGCTGATTGACTGGCTGGACCAGTTGCCAATTGCCTATGAAACGGAAGATTTTATTATCATTCATGCGGGGATTGAAGATATTCCCGATTGGAAAGAGACGAGCCATGAGTTTGCTTTATACGCACCATCGTTTTATGAAAAAGGGCATCAAGCGGATAAAACGGTTATCGTCGGGCATTGGCCAGTCGTCAACTACCGTGCGAATGAGCCAAGTTCCAACTCTCCCATTATTGATTTGGATAAAAAGATAATCGCTCTTGACGGCGGCAACCAAATTAAAAGAGACGGGCAGTTAAATGCGCTCATAATGAACGGGGAAGAAATTACTTATACATATGTGGATGAATTGAAAAAAGAAATTATTACACGTAGTCATGTGGATGAAACAAACCGTGTTGGAACAGTCACCTATCCGAACTATGAAATACGAGTAGTTGAGGAAGGGGAGTTTTTCACCCTTTGTGAAAATAAGAACCTTGGTATTCAACAGTGGATTAAGAATGAGTTTATTCACGAGGGTATGTGTAAAAACGATTTGTGCACTACTTTCTTATCAGTTCAGGCTGGAGAAACTGTATCGATCATTGATGATCAACAAGCTGGGTATTCATTAGTGAAATTGAGCAGTGGTGAAGTGGGATGGATTCCGAAGGATTGTTTGTTATAATTTGAAAAACTTCGATGGCATTGGCCTATCGAAGTTTTCTACTATGAGTCAAAAGTCACAAAATGACAATAAAACCCGGGAAATGACCGATAACTTCCGGGAAATGATCGATAAGTCGTCGTAAGTGATCGATAAAGTTTGGGAAATGATCGATAAACTTCGGGAAATGACCGATAACTTTCACAAGACCAAATGAAACTCGCTTACGATTGAAAACGTCAAGGTCTTTTAGAAGAAATCGGAGTCTAAAGGAGAAGCTATGTGGTTAATTAGTATGTATGTCATCGAGATGCTTTTATATATGATCGTCGCGTTCCCTATCTATGCGATTGTGCGAATGCTCATCGTCAAAAGAAGGAAGCTTCCCATAAACAAGTGGCATGAAGTGCTGCTTGCCTTATTCGTCCTTTACTTAGTCGGGCTCGCCACCCAGACAATTATCCCGAAGTGGAATATGGGCGTGGACGTCCATACGGGAAAGTTCTATTTAGATGTTTATGGAATTAATCGCATATCAAGTGTCAATCTCATACCGTTTCAAACGATTTTAAATTACTTTCATGTTAATGAACATGTCAGCGGCTGGAGCAGCGTTTCACTTGTGAATCTCCTTGGTAACATTTTCGTGTTTTCTCCGATAGGATTTTACATTCCATTGTTGTGGAGAAGGATGGATTCATTTAAAGCGATTTTATTCATAGGATTAGGTGTCACTTGCTTCATCGAAGGTACTCAATATTTCATTGGCCGTAGCACAGATATTGATGACATTATCTTGAACACAATCGGCGTAATGATTGGATATGGCGTCTTTCTTGTTTGGGAAATCTTTTCTCGACGTGAAAAAACTGTTGACCGTAAATAATCATTTTGTTATGATAAAAACAACTTTCAGAAAGTAGGTGATGTTTTATGGCGAAAATCAATATGGCTAATGTGCAAATGATCGGACCCATTCTATCACCTGCGAGACTTGCCAATTAGGCATGTCTATTCTGTTATGCGCGTGAAAGCATGGTGTCCGATCCGGAACCATGCTTTTTTATATTCACGAACATAACTGGAGGAATTACATTTGATTAACTTGAAAGAATACGGTTGGAACGAAACACATGAAAAGAACTTCAATGCAATCCAAGAAGAATTGAAAGCAAACAACTGCGTGGCAGGCAGAGTCACGCTTGAACATAAACGGATGTATCGGGTAATGACAGAAGAAGGTGAATGGCTCTCTGTCTGTTCGGGAGCATTTCAGCATGCAGCGTTTGAAAGACGTGATTTCCCGGCGGTCGGGGACTGGGTGTTAGTCGAGAGGATGCCTGGGGAAGAAAGAGGAATCATTCACGGAATCCTTCCACGGACATCATTGTTTTCAAGGAAGTCGGCAGGTTCAACAATTTCCGAGCAAATCATCGCGGTGAACGTAGATATCGTTTTCCTTGTCATGTCGATGAATTATGATTTCAACGCAAGAAGACTTGAACGATATCTTGTAGCGGCATATGATTCAGGCGCAACACCAGTTGTTGTGCTGACGAAGAAGGATCTTTGTGATAACCCTGAGTATTATATCGAACAGGCAGAAATTATCGCACCCGGTGCGGATATTTATTCAGTGAGCAATACAACCGGTGACGGGATCGAGCTGCTCACTGAATTATTAAAGGGCGGCAAGACCGCGGCGTTGTTAGGTTCTTCCGGAGTCGGAAAATCATCGCTTGTCAATGCGATTTGCGGGGATGGAACGATGGCGGTGCAAGGCATTCGGGAAGATGATGCAAAAGGCCGTCATACGACGACCCACCGGGAACTTCTGAAAATACCTACGGGTGGCGTTCTGATTGATACACCGGGGATGAGGGAGTTCCAATTATGGAATGAAAGCGAAAGCTTGGACTCCGGATTCAAAGATATTGAGTCACTTTCCGAGACATGCAAATTCAATGATTGCCGACATGTAGGGGAACCGGGCTGTGCAATTCAGGAAGCACTTGATACGGGTGAATTGTCCACGGAGCGTTATGCAAACTATGTTAAATTGCAAAAAGAAATTGCTTTTCTCGATCGGAAAATGAATCGCCAAGCGCAGGCGGCTGAACGTGATAAATGGAAAAAAGTCACGAAGAGCATGCGGAAGCATCCTTCCAAAAAGAAATAAAAATTTGCAAATGCAGGAGAAAAGGAAAAAATCCTATCTCCTGTTTTTTTATTGATGAATATTTAGCATACTCGATACGTATAAGGGGAATCTATAGTTATCAAAAGTCTTTACTGACAAAAGGTAATGGATTGGGGTGTGTAGATGGAGTCAATATGGTTGGAATATGCCTGGACATTATTAATTCTAATTGCATTGGAAGGTTTATTATCAGCAGACAATGCATTAGTACTTGCTGTTATTGCAAAGCATCTACCAGAGGACCAGAAAAAGAAAGCGATTAATTATGGAATCATTATGGCTTTCGCTTTTAGGTTTGTTGCGCTTTTTGCGATTTCTTTTATCGCGAATGTCTGGCAGATACAGGCCATAGGAGCTGCCTATCTTCTTTACTTAGGCTTAAAGCATATTATAAGGGCGCGTTTAGCAAAAGGTGATAAAAATGTTCATAAGAACGATGATAAGCAATCAGCTGGTAAAGGTTTCCGTGCAACTGTAGGGAAAATTGCGTTAGCTGACCTTGCATTTGCAATTGATTCGATCTTAGCCGCGGTTGCGCTTGCCCTTGGTCTTCCTGATTCACCATTAGGTAATTTTGGCGGTATGGATGGAGGGCAATTTATTGTCGTTGTTCTTGGAGGTATTGCCGGACTTATTTTGATAAAGTTTGCAGCAACTTGGTTTGTACAGCTATTGAGCAAACGTCCTGCATTGGAAGCAACAGCATATGCAATCGTTGCCTGGGTTGGTGTCAAACTTGCGGTCATCACTCTTGCCCACAAGGATATCGGTCTCATAGACCATGATTTCCCTCACAGTACTGTATGGACACTTATTTTTTATGGCGTATTAGTAGGTATTGCACTGCTTGGTTGGTTTGCACCAAGTAATAAAACTGGAACAAAAAATCAAAGCGTGTAAACATCACTGGATGTTTACACGCTTTTTTCATTCATCGCGGATTTTTATGAATCCGCTCTTTACGTAAGTCTTCCTTCTGATCATCCAAGTTAATGGTATCTACTGTTTGCATGTCCTCGTGCATATCAAATAAACTCACCCCTTCAGAAGGGATTCCTTCCGGATGCGCCAAATAGCGAAAGTCGATATCCTTTCGGTCTTCTTTGGACATATTGCGTCTTGATTCTGACATCTTACTGCCTCCTCATTGAGTACTCCCCAATAGGATGGCGATATTAGCAATAAATATCCAAATACGAGAACAGTAAATGTCTATCGTCTACGCGGCGCTATAGTCGTTTTTTCTTTGGAGAGCACTTTGCGTACAATTGGATATACGATTGGAGCCCATTTAATAGCCGTTTTAATCAGTCTTCCTATTTTCATTTTATTACGCTCCTTTTATGTATTAATTTGCCCTCTCTTACAGAATTATAAACAAAACTTTCTCCTCTATAACTGTTGCAGAATGCCAATCAATCTCTTGTTTGGCATTTTTTATACTTTCTTTTTTAAAAATATGTTTGATTTTAAAAGTTTTGGGGCAGGATGGGGGAAATTGTAAGAGAGGAGAACTACTTTTTTATGAAAATGAAAATGATTTTATTGACTGTTGTTCTGACATTTTCTTATAGTGTTTTAGCCGAAGCAGCCCCGGTCGGCTCAACAGAACAGGCGGAATTTAAAGGGGAAATTGCAAGTGTTACTATTGAAACAAAAGAATTTAGTGAAGACATAGAAACTATCCAAAGTGACATTCCATTCATGGAGTTATTGGCGGGGGAAATACCACATATTTATCCGCCGCCTGAGATTTTGGAAAATGTGCCCCAAACGTATACGGTAATGAAGGGGGACAACCTGTTTAGAATAGCGATGAATCATAACGTCTCTCTATCCGAGTTAATGAGTTGGAATAACTTAACTGGCGATCTAATCCATCCGGGTGAAGTTTTAGTGATTAAAGGTGGGGATCTAACTGAAGATGTGGGTCTTGTACAAGTCGCATCGATTACACCTGAAACAGTCCCAGAATCTGATGAACCGAAAGAACCGAAAGATTTAAAAGAGCCAAAAGAACCTAAGCAACCTGCATTCCAAGTTGCCATTTCAACACCTCCCGCCTCTGAAGGGGACGAATTTATTGTAACAGCCACAGCATATACAGCGTATTGCACTGGTTGTTCTGGAACAACAGCATATGGAATTGACCTACGATCCAATCCGGATCAAAAAGTAATCGCGGTCGACCCAAAACTCATTCCACTTGGAACGAAAGTATGGGTTGAAGGTTATGGTGAGGCGATTGCTGGAGATACTGGAGGAGCTATCAAAGGACATAGAATTGATGTCTTCATCCCTTCTTATGATAGTGCGATGGAATGGGGAGTAAAGAAAGTAAAGATAAAAGTTTTGAATTAAGTAGAATCGCATTGGGAGTCAATTGTCTCCCAGTGCGGTTTTTTTTATTGGTTTGTGAAAACTGATTCAAGTTTCACAGTATGGTACAATTAATGAAAAGGGCATAAAGTTGGGGGAAGTATAATGATAGACATGAATCGTGAGCTTTATAATTTCTTATGTGAGAATACGAACTCGATAACTGAGAAATGGCTATTGGATCGTGAGGAATTAAAAGGGTCCATTTACTCCAAAAACGCCGGTGAATGGGCTGATAAGTTATTAAGTGAACAAAATACGTTGACCAATCTGACTGTCGCAAGCAGTCTGTTAAATGATTGTAGCGTGTTTCAGGAAAATAAAAGAAATTGGGCTATTGTGGTTACAGAAAGTCGAGTCAATTCTAATACTCCCATTTTTGAAGTATTAGATGCACTTTCCAAGCTCCGGTCGACATATTGGTTTTTTATTGAGCAGTTTGTTGAAAGAGAAGGGGAGAGGGTTCTTCGCTCGGACATCATGGGCTGGGGCATTACCATCCATAGGGCGTTGGACGAACTGATGGTGGATTTCTCAAAGAGATATGATGACTTGATGAATAACAGATTGGATGCACAACAAACTCTTATTGAAGAATTGAATGCGCCAATTATTAAGCTGAATTCTTCAATCGGTGTGCTACCGCTTATAGGAGACGTCGATACGGCACGGGTTCAGTCCATATCGGATTATGTTCCCCATAAATGCACAAAGCTTGACTTGAGCCACCTCTTCATCGACTTATCAGGGGTATCCATTCTTGATACAATGGTGGCAAATCATATCTATCAACTTACCCAAGTTCTTGGTTTGCTTGGTATTGAATCGACAATTACAGGAATCAGACCGGAAATCGCACAAACTTCTGTCCAATTAGGTTTGGATTTCTCTAAGATTCATACAACGAGTTCATTGCAATTAGCCTTAAAAACAATTTTCAGAGAACCAGCTATATAAAAACAAACAAGAAAGCATCCGGCATAACGACCGGATGCTTTTTTAGATGATTTCAATGCCAAACAGCTCTACCATGACAGAAGTTCTCTCAGTAGGTGTAAGTACTCTATTTGTCTTGATTCCTTTTTCATAAATGGATAGTTCATCATCATATAATGAAATCCGACCTGTTTCAGTCGCCTTCGTAATGATATCCACATGAGTGAATGTTGAATCCGCAGAAACTTGATTGAACACACAGCCCTCATGGAAATCTTCAAGGCGCTTCTGTGTTGCTTCGAACTTATAAATCATACGGGATTCCCCATTTCTTGTCCGGTTAAGTACATACATTACATCATCGAGTTTCGTAACGCCGTAACTTCCACTTACATCAGTACATATGCCACCATTTAACGGAATTGGAAGAACTGTTGAATCTCCGAAACCGACATCTACGAGATAAGTCTCATCCAAATGAACGAGAATAGCCGCATGTGTCTCCGGCTTTGCCCATTTCCCATTAGGTCTGAAGACAGTCGCTGCGACCAAGGTTGCATCATATCCAAGTTTGACCAACAACCAATGGAAAAGGCCGTTTAACTCGTAACAATATCCCCCGCGCATTCGGGTGACGATTTTCTCATAGATCGTATTCAAGTTCAGATAAATAGGAACTTTGCGGATGACATCTAAATTTTCAAATGGAATGTTCGTCATATGCAAAAACTGTAGTTCTTTCAAGTTGTTTAATGAAGGATCCGTCAAATGACTTGCATTAAAACGCTTTAGGTACTTTTCAATATTCATGCCCCTGACCTCCTTGCCTACTTATTCCTATCCTATCATCTAAGTAAAATATTGTGAATGACATAAATCGCAGCTTACTGGGACATTTTTCTTATTAGATAAATGGATAAAAGGGGTATTCAAGTCTCATGAAATATGTTATTATAATAGAAAGATAATTCGGATTATACTAATCTGATGAGAGATATGGGGTATTCATATGAGAAAACATAATCTTGTTTGGCTTACAATTGTAGGGGCCTGTTTATTACTTCTAGTTGGGTACAGCGATCAGACAAAGCGGGTGCATCAACCGAATATGATGAGTATTGCTCATAGGGGCGCTTCTGGTTTTGCGCCGGAAAATACCCGATCGGCATTTCAAAAAGGTGTAGAACTTCAAGCGGACTACTTGGAGTGCGACGTTCATCTATCAAAAGATGGAGAGCTTATAATCATGCACGATGAAAAGATTGACCGTACAACAAATGGAAGCGGTTTCATAAAGGATTACACATTGGCCGAATTAAGGGAGTTTGATGCTGGGATCACATTTAGTAAGGAATTCGAGGGTGAGACGATCATGACCCTTAATGAGTTATTAGATGAATTTTTTGACCAAATCGGTTTATTAATAGAATTAAAAAATCCCGAAAACTATCCGGGTATTGAAGAAAGTGTAGTATCGGTATTAAGTAAATATGAAGATTTAAGTTCAATCATCGTCCAGTCATTTGACGTCGAATCTATGAGAAAAATGCAATCCTTGCTGCCGGAATTAAGCGTAGCAGTCCTGATACGTCCCGCAGAATCATTTTTATCCGAAAGTAAATTGGATGATTTAACCTCCTTTGCCTCTTTCGTTAATTTCAACGTTTCCTTTGTAAATAAAAGCATGGTGAATAAAGTTCAACAGCGGGGAAGCAAAGTCCTTGTTTGGTCGAAAAACGACAAGAAACTCGTCTCAAAAGCCCATAAATACGGAGTCGACGGAATCATTTCCGATTATCCTACTTGGCGCATAAGCGAACCAATCTATCTCGTACAAGAATAAGTGATCAAAACCGGAATTCCGCATTCCGGTTTTTTACTTGCAAAAAAACACTTTATTCCAAGGGATTATCCGAAAATTTATAGTATGATAGACGGAATGGAGGAGAAGCATTATGAAATATGACAGAGATAATAGAAATGTACATCATAAATGTAAATTGAAGGGAGCCGTAAAAAATGTCGACACGCATTTTATATGAAGACAATCATTTGCTTGTTGTTGAAAAACCTGTGAATATACCGGTACAAGCCGATGAAAGCGGCGATGCAGATCTACTTACTCTATTGAAAGAGGATTTGAAGGAACGCTATCAAAAGCCCGGCAATGTTTATCTTGGATTGGTTCATCGACTGGATCGTCCAGTAGGGGGAGTCATGGTATTTGCTAAAACATCCAAAGCCGCTTCCCGCTTATCCGATGTATTACGAAAAAGGGAAATGGAAAGGACTTACTTAACCGTTGTGCGTGGAAATCTAAAGCATTCAGGTGTATTGGAACATCATTTATGGAAAGATACGAAGAAGAATATAGTACATACGGTTAAAGCAGGCCATCCGGGAGGCAAAAAGGCCATCCTCCAGTATGAAACAGTTGAGCAAAAGGACGGCATGAGCCTATTGAACGTCCGACTTCACACAGGAAGATCCCATCAAATCCGAGTTCAGTTGGCTGCAGTCGGTTCCCCCCTTTACGGAGATCAAAAATACGGGCAACATGTGAATAAACCCGGACAGCAAATTGCATTATGGGCAAACACCCTCGAATTTCCTCATCCGACAACAAAGGAATTACTGAAATTCGAATCGAACCCACCTTCCGCCCATCCGTGGAACATTTGGGAGGATAAGTGAGGGACTTTCACCGAAAAACTTCAAAGCAGGTCATCCGGTTGATTGACATAGAAATTCCATAACCCTACACTTTATACAGAACGACTTTGTGAATTTCAGTGTTTGGAGCGGAAAGCGTCCGCCTGGAACGGAAAGCAATTATCCTTAGTTCGTATCTATAGAATGAGAAAATCAGTTGGAGGAAATTATGACAAATCCGTTTATCCCTATTATTGTAGGAACCGATATTAATGCATACAATATGGCAATCTCCTTTCATGAGGCATATGGCATACACCCAATCCTTGTAGGAAAAGAACCCTTATCCTTTACAAGCCTAAGCACAATCCCCGGAGCAATCGAACTGTTCCCGAAGCTTGGAGAAAAGAAAGAATTTGCAGCTATCCTAAAAAAAGTCGCAACCAAATACAAAACTCCGGAGAAAAAATTACTCCTTGTCGGTACGAATGACTTATATGTCCGCCTCATCATCGAGAACCGCGATGCCCTCTCCGAAGACTTTGTATTCAACTATATCGACGAAACACTAATGAATAATCTCTTAGTGAAGAAGAACTTTTATAAACTTTGCGAAGAACATGGAATCGATACACCGGCAACTTACTTCTATTCCTGTAAAAGTGACGACCACTTTACTGAAGAAGTCATGTTCCCGGTAATCATTAAGCCAAGTAACGGGGTAGAATATTATAAACACCCGTTTCCGGGCATGCAAAAAGTCTATAAAGTCGACTCGTATGAGGAAATCAAAAAAGTCATTGGAACGATTAAGAAAAGCGGCTATAAAGATGACCTGATCATCCAAGATTTCATCCCTGGCGACGATACATACATGTGGGACTCGGTTTTTTACATTAACAGCAAAGGAAATACCGAGTTAGTCACATTTGGACAAGTTGTGCTCCAAGAGCATACTCCTACCGCTATCGGAAATTACACAGCAGTCATTACGAGATACAATGAAGAAATGATGTTGAAGCTGAAGGGCTTCCTTGAAGCGCTAAATTATGTGGGCTATGCCAATTTCGACTTGAAATATGATCATCGCGACGGCAAATTCAAAGTTTTTGAAGTGAATATCCGTCAAGGACGATCAAGCTACTATATAACATCATGTGGTCATAATATGGCGAAGAACTTTGTCGACGACCTCATCTATAATGTCGAAAAATCCCTAACCTTATTGGATGAAAAGTTCCTATTTACTGTCGTTCCTAAGATAGTCCTTAAGAAGTTTGTTGACAATAAAGAAGTACGGGAAGAGATTAAGAAGTTGTTACGGGCAGGTAAATACGCCAATCCATTATTCTATAAAAGGGACAGAAGCTTCAAAAGAAAACTATACCTTTTGTTAAGACAAATTAATTACTACCGTAAGTATAAAAATAATAGTTGGCAATAAATAATATATCCTAAACCTAATTGCACCTGCAATTGGGTTTTTTTAGTTAAGTTTACAGTGTGGGTGGTGGTGGAATAGATAGGCGAATAGCTCAAGGAGGAATTTTTAACATCATGAGAAAACAACAAAATAAACAAATGGATTCAAAAAGAAATACAATCATTGAGAAACTTGTAAGCAATGGCATATATAAAATAAATGGCAAACAATTATATGAGCTTACTTTATATGAATTGTTAAAACAGTATACAATGAGAGTAGATTGAATCATTGGGGGGATAAGCTTGAACGGGAAATTGGAGAGACTTCGCAAAGAATGGTTGGAGGAAGCGACCATTCGCCAAATGCAGCAAAAGATGGGGAACAATGAAATCAATTCTGAAGAACTTGTGATCATGTACTTACAAAGAATTTCAGAGGTAGATCAAACGGTAAACGCTATCTTAGAGATTAATCCAGAAGCACTCCAAATAGCGCGTTCACTTGATGAGGAACGACGTTCTGGAAAAGTGCGCTCTCTTTTGCACGGAATACCGGTGCTGCTAAAAGATAATATGGATACTGGTGATAAAATGCATACAAGCTGTGGTTCATTGGCAATGAAAGATTACTTTGCAGATGAAGATGCATTTTTAGTGAAGAAATTACGTGATGCAGGCGCTGTCATTCTTGGCAAGACGAATATGACTGAATGGGCGAACTTCATGTCTGACCGGATGAGGAATGGCTGGAGTTCCCGCGGGGGGCAAGTGAATAATCCATACGGACCATTCGACGTTGGAGGTTCGAGTTCGGGTGCTGCAGCCGCTGTCACTGCCAACATGGCAGCGGTATCAATTGGAACAGAGACAAGTGGATCGATTATTAATCCATCCGTACAGAACGCACTTGTCGGGATAAAGCCGACAGTAGGTGCAATAAGCCGAAGCGGCATCATCCCGCTATCCTTCACTCAGGATACCCCGGGACCAATGGCGCGTACAGTTGAAGATGCAACGATAACGTTCAGTCTGATGATAGGGTACGATCCTGACGATCCGGTTACGAAAGGATCCAAATGTTTTGCCGGGATTGACTGGCTTTCCTTATTGAACCCTAATGCGCTTAATGGTAAAAGAATCGGTATTGCCCGTTCAATTTTCGAACGTGAAATTTCGACAGAAAGAAAGACGCAGTTCGATGCAGTCCTTACTCAAATGCAATCATTAGGCGCTGAAATTATCGATTCAATCGACTTAGGAACGATGGAGGATGATTTAGGCTATGATGTCCTACTCTATGAATTCAAGTCTGCATTGAATGCGTATCTTGGAAAAACACCTATGACAAACCCGATGCGAACGTTGTCCGACATCATTCAATTCAATAAAGAGCATTCAGAAGAAACTCTCAAATTTGGTCAAGTGATGTTGGAGAAAGTGGACCGAACAAGTGGAAGGTTGAAGGAACCGGCCTATATCGATGCTTTGATCAAAAACCGACATTTGGCGGGGGAAGTAGCCCTTGACAAGGCATTTAACGAACATCAAATTGATTTCCTATTATTTCCACAAGACCATGGATGTAGCTTCAGCGCAGCGGCGGGTTATCCGGCAATCACAGCTCCCGCATCCTTTTCGGAAAATGGAGAGCCGTTTTGTATTACTATGTGCGGCCGGGCATTTTCCGAGCCGGAATTAATAGGTTATGCATATGCATTCGAACAACAGACATTGGCCAGAACCAAGCCAAATGTATAAAAATGTTGAAATGAAATGGAATCCAGTCCATTATGAGATGAGGTATAAGGAAAGCAGGGATGAGAATGTCCTTCTTGGAAAAAATGGACGAAGTATTTAAGAAGAAGTGGAAATTTGAACACGAGACGCCAATCCAATCACAAATGATTCCTGAATTGTTGAATGGCAAGGATGTCGTAGCAGAATCCCCAACAGGAACAGGAAAGACGTTGGCATACGTATTGCCGATGCTGCAAAAGGTAGATGGCGATAAAATGCAGACACAGGCATTGATCATGGCACCGTCACAAGAATTAGCGATGCAGATCGTCAATGTCATTCGTGATTGGGTGGAAGGAACAAGCATATCCGTCACGCAGCTAATTGGCGGTGCGAATATGCAACGGCAAATTGAGCGGCTGAAGAAAAAGCCGACCATCGTCGTTGGAACCCCTGGTCGATTGGTCGAACTTGTTAAAGCAAGACGATTAAAAATGAGTGATATTCGGTATATCGTCTTAGATGAAGGTGATCAGCTTCTTTCTCGTGAGTACCGAGTCATTGTTAAAGATTTGATTGAAGCTGCTAATACTGATCGCCAAGTGGCGGTTGTATCTGCAACCATTACAGATGAAATTGAAATTGTCGCGAAGAATCTTATGAATGACCCAATTCGACTAAAAGTGTCGCCAGAAGATATGCCGTTATCCGGAAAGGTGGTGCATTCGTTTGTCAAAACGGATGCCCGTGACAAAACGGATTTACTACGAGGTCTATCACATCTACCCGATATTAGAGCCCTTGCATTCATGAACAATGTCGATCAGCTTCGGATGAAAGAATTGAAATTACAATACAATGAAGCACCAATCGCTGTGTTATATTCATCTATGAAAAAATTCGAACGACAAGAAACGCTTGACCGTTTCCGTAAAGGTGAAATCCATATACTGATTGCCACCGACCTTGCTGCGAGAGGTTTGGATATCCAAGGATTGACCCACGTCATCCATGTCGACGTCCCTCATACAATCGAGCAATATCTACACCGCTCAGGACGCACCGGACGAGCTGGCGAGGACGGAGAAGTCCTAACACTACTCTCCTACCCAGAAGAACGAACGTATCGAAAACTCGCAAAGGGCTTCAAACCTGTCCAAAAAGTATGGTACAAAGGCAAACTGACAGAAGGAAACTCCAAAACAGTAGGCGGCCAAAAACCGGCAGCTAAAAAAACAACATCCAAAAAACCAAATAAAAAAAGATAAAAAGGGCAACGCCAACTCCATGAAAAAGTGGATTGGCTCGCCCTTTTTGTTATTTTTAAAAATACTCTTAGTAACAGGCATTTCCGTTGCTTGAAGTGCAAGGCGGCGACTCCAGCGGGAACAGCGCGAGCTGAAAGCCCCGCAGGAGCGAAGCGACGAGGAGATTGAAGCCGTGCCCGCGGAATGCGTCCACCTGGAACGTAAAGCAACTTATATCTGCGTCAATATAATCGGCTCATCCTTCGTCACAATAATCGTATGCTCAATTTGTGCAACAAGCGACTTATCCGGAGTAACAAACGTCCATCCATCACCAAGCTCAATAATATGCTCAGCCTTCTCAGAAATGAACGGCTCAACCGCCAAAACCATACCTTCCTTCATCAACGTCTTATCCCAAGCATCATAATAATTCAAAACATGCTGAGGCTCCTCATGCAACGAAGTACCAATACCATGGCCAGTCAAATTCTTAATCACCTTAAGCCCATTGTCCTTCGCTTCTCTTTCAACAGCCTTTCCAATCTGGTTCAGACTGGACCCCGCTTTCACCTTCGTCATCGCACGGTCAAATGCACGCTTCGCAACATCACAAAGCAACTGTTTCTTTTCATCAGCGGTACCCACGACAAATGAAATGCCCGTATCCGCAAAGTATCCATTGTACGATCCTGAAACATCAATGTTTACAAGATCACCGTCCTGAATGACGCGTGAGCCCGGAATTCCATGAGCGACCTCGTGATTAACGCTGATGCATGTATATCCAGGAAAATCATACTGATCGATAGGTGCCGAAACAGCTCCGTGCTCAGCAAAAAGACGTCCACCTAACTCATCCAACTCTTTAGTTGTCATGCCGGGAACGGTCGCTTCCTTCATCGCCTCACGAATTTCCGCAACAATTCGTCCGATTTTTTTTAACGCTTCAATTTCTTCATTATTTTTAACAATCATTGTTTACAGGTCCCTTCTTCGCAACATACTTTTCCATCTGATTATAACATAACTATTCTAACCAAAAGGTCCGTATGCCTAAATCACTTCAGTACTTTTACACCTTGGAAGACATTCCAAATAACGACAAATAAAAAAAGGAGACCATACAAAAGCATGAAAAGGAAAGGAGCCAACCCCCAAAAGTCAAACTGTCCACTCATCATCGTATATAATCTGGATTCATATGAAATGATTGAGAATGAAAAAAGGATAAACCCGGCTATCAGCAGTACAACCGGTGCCAAATGAGAAATTAGCGAGCGTTTGGCATGTCCTTTTACTTCATGATCATCTGTGATGAAAAAAACGATGGCAGGTAAGAGAAGGGGTGAAAAGAATATACTGAAATAACATAATGCAGATAGTATTTTACTGTTGGACATTGGCAAACCTCCTATAGTTTTCAAAACCTTATAGAATCATCTTGCTATTATGTACTTTAACATATACAATGTATACGACAATTGAATTACACGACCACAAGGGGTGCCTTCACTGGCTGAGATTGGACATCTGTCCTAACCCTTCGAACCTGTAAGTTCATGCTTGCGTAGGGATGTGGATGGAAACTGACATTATTTAACGATGTCTCGGTTCTATCCGGGACGTCGTTTTTTGTTTGTAAAAAAGGTGACTCTGCTTTAAACGTAACCTTGATTGGCCAAAATTAAACTTTTAGTCCCGTAATATTTGCCAAACTGGTATAAGCGGCCGTCATGTGGAAGCAGTTGAAGTCTTTTCTTCTCCCGTATCCCTCCGACAAAAAAAGAGGAGGATTTTCAATTGGATCGTAAACGTCTACAATTTTTATTAGAGGTTGCTATTTTTGGTGCACTATCATTCGTCTTGGATTTGCTCGTTTTGTTCAAAATGCCTCAAGGCGGATCAATCACATTATCGATGCTGCCGATCATCGTCATCGCGTTCAGATGGGGAATACTTGGCGGAATGTTAACAGGATTAATTACCGGATTGTTACAGGTAATTAGCGGGGCATATGTGTTGAATATCTACCAAGCGGCACTCGATTATTTTGTTGCTTATTCGGTGGTAGGGCTCGCAGCAGTTACATTAGGCTGGTTGCTTAGTAGTAGAAAATCGGGGAATAAACGATCGATGGTTTCGGCAATCGTTATTGGAACTGTAATTGGAGGAGTATTACGATTCCTTGCCCATTTTATCGGAGGAGTTGTTTTCTTCGCCGAATTCGCAGGAGATCAGCCAGTATGGTTGTATTCACTTGTGTATAACGCTTCGTATATGATTCCTTCAATCATCCTTTGTGCGATTGTAGCAGTACCTTTATTCACAACTGCTCCAAGACTTATTCAAAGGGCGGCATAAAAAAATGAGTAGGCGCTTGAAAAAATCAGGCACCTACTCTATTTTTATTATCCGTATTTTTTCCTGAGAATAAGAAGATGCATGTAATGATTGTTGCACATAAGAAGCTTGCAGCTGCCGATATGAACAACTCCTCGGTCCCGTTTCTAAAGGCAATTCCGATGAAAGCCCAAACGAAAACAAGATTCATTACATAATCTCGGTGGTGGTACATAAAATGTAGTGCGAACGCAGTAGAGATGGTTAAATAGATGACCGTCCAAAGTGGATCACTTAAGCCCATTCCGGACCAGTCGTTAATCATAAGTGTATAACTGACGTTTGCAATGGTCGAAATGACGCCCCAACCAACTAACAGGCTGAACGGAATTCTTCCAAGTAATCGGTTTTCCCTTTTCGGATAGGAAAAGTAAAAGGCAAGCAATAAAGATAGAAGTGCAAGCTTTACAACGACCGTCCAGTTGAACAATCCGTAATGCCATAAAAAAATCCAAGCAATGTGCAATAGGCAACATAGTATAAAAAGTGAAGCCACACGGTTTTGGTACGTATTACTTAACTTTCGCCCCGCTTTATTGAAATTGAAAATCCAGTAAAAAAGCAGGACAACTATTACGCCCAAAATGAGCAGCACATAATCAGCAGGGATAAAGAGAATAGGCAACCTATTCGCAATTTCACTCGTTGTAGCCCCATTCAATGAAAAAAATCTTGCTATTACATTCACAATAATGACTGCGAATAAACTTATAGTCATCATGATGATTCTAGACATAATAAATCCTCCCTTTGAACAGTATACATAGGATTTGTAGAGCATGCGAAGGAAAGTATGAAGTTTTAGTCACAAATCTAATATTTCGAATCCCGAAGATTCATGTTATAATTGAAAAAGCACTAATTACAAATTTTTAGACGATTAGGGGGAATCAATCAATGCAGACAAAAGAAGAATATTCACAGGTATGGGATTTAGATGTTTTTTTCAAAGGGGGAAGTGATTCCGAGGAACTTCGTCAACACCTTGATGCGGTAAAAGTACAAATTGGTACATTGGAAGAGCTTGCAAAAACTACAGAGACACCGGTATCCAAAAACGATGCGGCTCAAGTATTAAACGTACTTGAGGAAATCACGAACACA
This sequence comes from Sporosarcina sp. FSL W8-0480, assembly GCF_037963765.1. Taxonomy (GTDB): domain Bacteria; phylum Bacillota; class Bacilli; order Bacillales_A; family Planococcaceae; genus Sporosarcina. The sequence continues at coordinate 1,211,171 of NZ_CP150166.1, forward strand.
GGTAAAAATTTAAGAGAAGCAGGAGCTGTTATTGGCTGCTTCACTGCTGCAGATATAAAAGACAAAAAAGCACTTGTGCTCCAGTCAGAAATGGGCTCATTGGGTGCACGATATTCAACAGTCATTTTGAAATTCCAACAAACGATTACTAAAGCTGAAGAGAATGTGTGGAATGAATTATTAGAATCAGAACAGTTATCTCCATTTGCATTTGTATTAAACGAATGGCGCGAACAAGTAAAGTTGAAGTTATCTGAGAAAGAGGAAAGTCTGATAACGGCGTTAAGCGTTGATGGATACAATGCATGGGGACAACTATACAACCAATTGGTCGGAGACATCAAAATTGAAATGACTGTTGACGGTGTTGAGAAAAAGCTTTCCGTTGGGCAAGCAAATAACTTAGGCTCTCATCCGGATGCAGCAGTTCGTAAGGAAGTATTTGAAAAGCTTGAAGATGCATGGAAAGCGAAAGAGGACTTCTTTGCATCGACATTGAATCATTTGGCTGGCTTCCGTTTGGCGGTTTATGAAAAACGCGGATGGGATAATGTCTTAGCCGAGCCGCTAATGCGCAACAGAATGAGCCAAGAGACATTGGATGCAATGTGGGGTGCAATCAGTGCCAATAAAGCTCCATTCGCCGACTTTTTGAAATACAAAGCGAAAATGCTTGGTGATGAGAAGATTAATTGGTACGATATGAGCGCTCCTGTTACATCTTCTACAAAAGAAATGTCCTATCAGGAGGGCGCAGAATTTATTCTTGAGCATTTCGGGAAATTCGGTCCTGAACTTGAGGCGTTTTCTCGTAAAGCATTCGAAGACAGCTGGATTGAGGCGGAAGATCGTGCGGATAAACGTCCAGGGGGCTTCTGTACAGGAATGCCGGTTTCTGAACAATCCCGTATTTTCATGACATATAGTGGTTCTATGTCGAATGTTGCTACACTTGCTCATGAATTAGGACATGCTTTCCATTCATACGCATTACGACCTGTGCATTATATGAACCGACAATATGCGATGGGAGTAGCGGAGACGGCTTCAACATTTGCTGAAATGATTGTTGCAGACGCATCTGTGAAAGCTGCTGAAACAGAAGAGGAAAAACTTGCTTTGCTTGAGGATAAAATACAACGAAGTGTGGCATTCTTCATGAATATCCATGCGCGTTTCCTATTTGAAACTCGTTTCTATGAAGAGCGTAAAAATGGGGTCGTACCAGCCTCACGCTTAAACGAATTAATGGAAGAAGCACAACATGAGGCTTATGCAGGTGCACTTGATTCAACTCATCCGCATTTCTGGGCTTCCAAGCTTCATTTCTATATTACAGGTACGCCTTTCTATAACTTCCCATATACATTTGGCTACCTATTCTCCTTAAGCATTTATGCGAAGGCGTTAACAGAAGGGGAATCATTTGAACAGAAGTATATGGCGTTATTGCGTGATACGGCTGTAATGTCCGTTGAGGACCTCGCCATGAAGCATCTTGGTGAAGACATCACTAAAGAAGAATTCTGGGCTAAAGGAGTAGCTCTTTGCGTGCAAGATGTCGAAGAGTTTTTGAAAATAGCTTCCGAAGAAAGGTGAAGAAGTATTGATTCTGCTTGAAGGGCGAACTTGTTATTTACGTATTTTGACAGAAGAAGACGCCGTCATTTTTACTGAACTCCTTATTGCGAATAAAGAGTTTTGGACGGTATTCGAGCCGCGACATGATCCGGGCTATTACACGGTTTCTGTCCAGCGAAATAAAATTAGGGAATCCCTCTATCAAATGAGAGATCGGCGCGAATATAACTTTGGTATTTTTGACGCCGAAACAAGCAGGTTAATAGGCCATATTTCTCTATACAGTATTAAAAGGCTTCCATTCTCAAGCGGTTTTGTCGGATATTCGATTGACGAACGGGAAACGGGTAGGGGACTTGCAACTGAAGCGGTACAAATTGTGACAAAATTCGCGTTTGAAACGGTTTCATTGCATCGGGTTGAAGCTTTCGTTTCCCCGAATAATATTGGCTCCGTCAGAGTCCTTGAAAATGCAGGGTATGTCCGTGAAGGCTTGCTTAGGAAGCTATTGTACATTAATGGATCCTGGGAGGATCACTATATGTACGCAAGTCTATCAGATGATCATTGAAAGGGTAAGGCCGCCTGGCGGAAACTATTAGCTAAGATGAAAAGCCGATTCTTCTTATGAAGAATCGGCTTTTGTCATCTTAGGGCATATTTCCCCTCACTTTTGTCTATTCCCCAGGAAATATAGATCGTCAATTTTCGACAAGATAATCATAACCATTTGTTATGATATCCAGTTGACCCGTGTGGGGATCGACGACAAGTCCATGAACAGGAACATTGCGGTCCATTAGCGGGTGATTCCGTACTTGATCTACACTGCTTTTCACACTTTGCGTAACGTCGTTAAAGCCTCGAAGCCACTCTTTCATATCGATTCCGGAATACTTCAATGTAGTAAATAGATTTTTATCAATTCCTCTTTCCACCATACTTTCAACAATTGAAGTAGTATCGACCGAACTCATTCCACAGTCATGGTGTCCTATAATATATACTTCGTCCGCCTTTAATTGATAGATGGCGACAAGGATACTTCTCATTACGCTACCGAATGGGTGTGTGACAATGGCACCAGCACTTTTAATGATTTTGGCGTCGCCATTCTTCAAGTTCATGGCCTTTGGAAGTAGTTCTGTCAACCTTGTGTCCATGCAAGTCAGCATAACAATCCGTTTGTCGGGGAATTTTGTTGTTTCATATTCTTTGAATTTCTCATCTTGTACAAAGTCTTTATTGAAATCGATGATTTCGGATAAAATTGTCATATATGCACCTCCAAATAGTTGCCTTTAAGATAGTTTACATAAAAAAAAAAGGACTGCCAAGCGGCAACCCTTTTCATAGATTATTTTACTTCCGGTTTCGGATCGATTCTTTCTGAATCGGAAGAATGAAGAGCTTTACTCAAATAGTGCATTGTGAAATAAGCTGAAATACCAAGCATAACGGCATAACCGATAACTGTAGTGTACATTAAGCCCATAGCGAGACCCCTCTCTACGTCGATTGTTTAATATACACCCATTATACTATAAAACAGAAATAATTAAAGGGTAGATTGAAATGTTATTAGTAAATGTGACGGAAATTAGAATGCCCAGTTTCCATTTCTGAAGACAGGTTCAACAGTTCCATCAGGTAAAATACCGTCAATATCCATTTCTGCTGAGCCAATCATGAAGTCGACATGTGTAATACTTTGGTTCAGACCGTGTTTCTCCAAATCCTCTGTCGACATTGTTTTTCCGCCTTCCAAACAGAATGAATAAGCACTTCCGATAGCAAGGTGATTTGATGCATTTTCATCGAACAATGTATTGTAGAAGAGTAGACCGGACTCGGAAATTGGAGAAGCATGTGGAACAAGAGCCACTTCGCCAAGATGCTTAGCACCTTCATCCGTATCGATTAGACGTTGCAGAACCTCTTCACCTTGTCCAGCACTAATTTCCGTAATTCGACCATTTTCAAACGTTATTGTGAAATCATCAATAATATTCCCACCATAGCTTAGCGGTTTTGTGTTTTTCACATAGCCATTGACACCATCTTTATGTGGGACTGTAAATACTTCCTCGGTAGGCATGTTTGCCATGAACGCATTTCCGTCAACATTGACGCTTCCGCCGCCGGCCCAGATATGGCCTTTTGGCAAATCGATTGTTAAATTAGTTCCCGGTGCTCTGTACTGCAAAGTTGCATACGCCTTTTTATTCAAGTAATCAGCTTTTTCGTTTAACGTTTTGTCAAGCTCTTTCCATGCTGTAACCGGATCAGCCTGATCTGCACGAACCGCCTTAAAGATGGCTTCCCATAGTGCTAATACTTGCTCAGATTCCCCAAGTTCAGGGAACATCTTTGCTGCCCATGCTTTTGAAGGTGCAGCAATGACCGACCAGCTGAATCGGTCGGCTTGCAACATTTTACGGTAATTGCTAAGTGCTTTTCCAGCAGCTTTTTGTGCATCCGCAATGCGGGAAGGTTCGATACCTTTCAGTAAATCTGGGCTTTGGGATACGATGCTAACGAATGCAGCACCACCTTCAGCCAATTTTTCACGTTCCATTACTTTCCACTCAGGAAAATCGGAGAATGATTCAGCAGGTGCCTTTTCATACCGTAGTTTCACTAACTCATCATCGGACCAATCCACGATGACTTGACGTGCGCCTAAAGAGTATGCTTTTTCAGCCACTTTCCTAACAAATTCCACAGTTTCAATGGATGCACTAATGAATAATGTTTGATCCTTTTGGATATTCGCTCCAACTTCAGCAACGAGACTTGCATAATTCTCCAATTTTTGTTCGAAAGACAACAAATAAAAAACCTCCTTCATCCTTATGTATTAATAGTACTCCAGTGCAATAAAACAGGCAAAGATAAATTAACAAAAATTTTGCTTAAAGTGGAGTAACTTTTATTCTTTTTTTCATTAATAATGGGATTTATTTTTAATAAACTAAAGTATTGTATGTTTATGTCGAAATAAGAAGAAGAAGAGAAGACGGGGGTACTTTATATGGATTTATCAACCATTGTTGGACTTATTCTTGGCATAGTTGCGTTATTTGTCGGTATGGCGATGAAGGGCGTAACACCAGATAATTTACTTAATCCAGCTGCTATTCTTATAATCATTGCAGGTACGATTGCAGCTGTTGTCATTGCGTTTCCATTGAAGGAAATTAAACGGGTACCTAAGTTATTTGGGATTCTTTTCAAGGAACAAAATTTGAATTCCGATTCGGACTTGATAAGAATGTTTTCCAAATGGGCGGATATTGCAAGACGAGAAGGCTTATTGTCATTGGAAGCACAAACTGATGAAATTGCAGACCCATTCTTAAAGAACGGGCTTGACCTTGCCATAGACGGTCAAAACGCTGATTATATACGAGATGTCCTTACTGAAGAAGTAGAGGCAATGGAGGAAAGGCACACTGCTGGAGCACTCATTTTCAGTCAAGCGGGTACATATGCCCCTACATTAGGTGTATTAGGGGCGGTTGTGGGATTGATCGCCGCATTAAAAGATATGAACGATATTGAAGCACTTGGATATGCTATTTCAGCGGCTTTTGTAGCGACCTTGTTAGGGATTTTCACCGGATATGTTCTCTGGCATCCATTTGCTAACAAATTAAAAAGAAAATCGAGGGAAGAAGTCCGACAGAAAATGATGATGATTGAGGGCATCCTTTCTGTTCTTGAAGGAGAAGCACCACGGACTATCGAGCAAAAATTAGTTTCCTATCTATCAATGGAAGAGCGCCGCAAGTTCTTTGCAGAAAAAAATAGCGACAAGGGGGAGGGCCAATTTGTCGAGGAAACGTAAGAAAAAACGAGACGACGGTCATGTCGATGAATCCTGGCTTTTACCATACTCGGATTTACTCACTCTGCTTTTGGCATTATTTATCGTGTTATTTGCATCAAGCTCGGTAGATGAAAAGAAGTTAAGTCGGATGTCATCCGTTTTTAGTGAGATATTCGATGGTGGGACAGGCGTTATGGAAAACACATCTCCTACACCAGTCCCTTCATACAACACGAAAGGGATTGAGGGAAATGCAAATCCAGCTTATTTGGAGGATCAGCAAACACTGGAGGAAATCCGGTCAACGTTAGATGACTATATCGCTGTAAATGAATTGGAAAGCCAATTTCAAACCCAACTGACCGAAGAAGGCCTATTGGTTACAATACGTGATAGCATTCTTTTTGAATCAGGGAAAGCGATGATTAAACCGGAGTATTCGAATTTGGCGAAGGATATTGGCAATCTCCTCAAATTTGAAAAGCCGAGGCAAATTGTCGTAACGGGGCATACGGATAATGTTCCGATTAATAATGCAGAATTCCCATCGAACTGGGAACTCAGTATGATGCGTGCCCTCAATTTTTTAAAGGTCTTAATTGATACGAATAATCTTGATCCACAGCTTTTTAGTGCAAAAGGTTACGGGGAAAACAAGCCAGTCGCATCAAACGACACAGCAGAGGGCAGAAGTAAGAACCGTCGTGTAGAAGTGCTTATACAACCCCTTGTACTTAAAGACGGAACATCAGTTGAATAAAAAAAGCCGATGCTTCAGGGAGTTACCCTATGGCATCGGCTTTTCTCATTTACTTTCTGTCCAGCTTCGGTCGCCTCTAAGCAGGTGACCTACGCTTTTCTAAGTGAACCAAGTTCAGCGGCAATGGCTTGCATTTCGTTAGGAGTGATCGTATCCCTCTTCATGACCATCTCATACATGTAAACCAAATCTTCATAACGATCCGTATCGAAGTTATCCGCCTTCATAGCATCTACGTTTACCATTCTTAGTTTCTCTTTGATCTTATCAATCATATAGGAAACATTTTCAGCTGTTGGTTGAGTTAAATCCATTGATTTCGTCCGCCCTTCGCTATCATCGGACTTATCATTGCATTATTTAGCTGTAGTGTCAACCGCTTTTCCAAGCTTTTCAGCTGCCTTCTCTTCGTCAATCTTCGCTTTGAATCGTTTAGTTTCCAAAATGATAACTCCAGACAATCCAAGAAGACCAATCAAGTTCGGGATAGCCATTAGGCCGTTCAAGACGTCCGCAAGTGCCCAAACAACTTCAAGGGACGCAACGGATCCGACAATGATGAACGCAACAAAGGCAATACGGTAGCCCAATACTGCTCCATGTTTAGGGAAGAGGTATTGGAAGCATTTTTCTCCATAATAGCCCCAACCAAGAATTGTGGAAGTGGCGAAGAAAATGATACCAATTGCAACGATCATCGGCCCGGCTCCACCTAAGAATTCACCGAAAGCTTCGGCAGTCAATGACCCAGCTCCAATTGATTTATCTTTCCATTGGCCAGACATTACGATTGTGACTCCTGTAATTGAACAGATAACGAGTGTATCGAAAAATACTTGCGTCATTGAAATGAGTGCCTGACGACCAGGCATGTCTGTTTTCGCAGCAGCAGCAGCTATAGGAGCAGAACCAAGACCCGCTTCGTTTGAGAAGAGTCCGCGGGCAACCCCGAAGCGGATTGCCGCCCCAATTGCACCACCTACAGCAGCTTCACCAGTAAATGCAAATTTGAAAATAGTCGCGAATGCTTCAGGAACTAAATTGATGTTCATAATCATGACAATTGCACCGGCTATGAAATAGAAGAGTGCCATGATCGGTACGAAGAACGCAGTAACACGTCCGATAACTTTAATCCCCCCAAGGATTACAAGCGCACCGAAAATCAAAAGGACAATTCCTGTAGCTAAATGTGGCACATTGAAAGTACTCTTCATAACGTCTGCAACGGCTTTCGATTGCGTTCCGTTACCGATACCGAATGCAGCGAGAGCACCAAATATAGCAAATAGGACACCAAGCCATTTTTGTTTCAAGCCGTGTTCCAAATAGTACATTGGTCCACCGGCCATTTCGCCTTTGGAATCCTTTACGCGGTATTTAACTGCGAGGATGGCTTCCCCATATTTCGTTGCCATCCCAAAGAATCCGGCAAGCCACATCCAAAAGATAGCCCCCGGACCACCCATGTAAACCGCAGTAGCCACACCGACGATATTACCGACACCTACCGTTGCCGCCATTGCGGTCATAAGTGCCTGGAACTGCGAAATATCGCCATCCGCTTTTTTATCATGTCTACGTGAAAATACTTGTTTCAAGGAATAAGGCAATAACCGTACTTGTATAAATCCGAGTCTTGCTGTTAAATAGATACCCGTTCCTACTAGTAGGACAAGAAGAGGTGGTCCCCAAACATATCCGCCTACCGTGTCTAAAAAACCAGTAATTGCATCCATCCTTCTACCCCCATTTCAATTTGTTCTTTTTCCCAAATCTCACATTCCCCAATTCTATTTTTTAATCCTCCTTTCTGCCTAATAGATTAGACTATTAAGAATCAATAGTGTTATTGTTAATATTCCGAAACTTTAACACTTAAGTCAAGACCTAATTTTCATTTTCAGCAAAATTGTTTGTTTTATTTTTTAGAGGGGTATAATAATATAAGCAAATTAGAAAGTTATGGAGGGTTTTCTGTGGGAAATAGCAAATTTGGGAAATTTATTATTTTGGGAGCAATCTTAGGTGGGGCAATCAGTTTGTACGACAAAGGCACTCGCCGACATCTGAAGGGAAATACGGATAGGATGGTTTCTCAGGTGAAATATTATTCAAAAAATCCGGATGTACTAAAGGAGAAGTTACAGCAACAAAAAGATAAATACATGTCGATTTATGAACAAATATCTGGTGATGCTACATATATCAAAAACCAGGTTGCCGAATTGAAAGCACTAACTCCACAGGTGAAAGAGTTGGTTGTCGATACAAAAGAGGCATTTGTTGAGTCGAAAGAAGAATACAAAGAAATTGTTAACGAACAAAAAGAAGGTATGGAAACAAAAAAGATATAAGTACCGAAAGGAGTGAGTCGAATGTGAGCAAAAATGACCCATTAACTCCGAAAACGATGCAATCACAAGAGGGAAATGTGAAGGAAGAAACAACTGAGGAACAAAAGGGTAGTGGATTTATAAAAAATTTATACATTATGAAATTTATTCATGATGTGAACGACGGTGACCTTGAGAAGTTTGACGTAACAACGACAGCAGGATTTTGGAAAGAGCTGCTTGTTAGGATAAAAAAAGTTGATATTACCGGTTTAGGATCACAACTGGCCTTCTTTTTCTTATTATCCATGTTTCCTCTATTAATCTTTTTGATAACACTATTACCATTTTTGAATATAGACGAAAACCAAGTGTTCTTATTTATACGAGATTATGCACCCGAAAGTGTTTTTAGACTTATCCGTGATACTCTTCAAGAGATACTGGCAAATCGGAATGGTGGACTGTTGTCCATTGGTGCCTTGGCGACAATTTGGTCGGCATCTAAAGGCATGAATGCACTGACAAAGGCGTTGAACCAATCCTATTTTGTAGAGGAGACACGGTCGTTCATCGTTGCAAGGTCAATGTCTGTCGTTTTCACGATAGCATTGATAGGTGTACTGATTGTTGCTTTGCTTTTACCAATTTTCGGTGAGCAAGTTGGATATTTGGCTTTCTCTTATTTTGGCATGGAAGAGGGATTCATGAGATTATGGGGGAATTTACGTTGGAGCATTCCACCGGTTCTTATTTTCCTTGTATTTACAGTCCTTTACTGGGCTGTTCCTAATTTGAAGATCCGGCTGAAAAGTGCGATTCCAGGTGCGATTTTTGCTACAGCGGGGTGGATTCTTACGTCGTTAGCATTCTCGTTTTATGTTGGTAGTTTTGCGAATTATTCCAAAACATATGGAAGTATCGGAGCAATTATCGTACTTATGCTTTGGCTATATTTTTCCGCTATCATCCTGATGCTTGGCGGTCAGCTGAATGCGGTAATGACGGAACGAAAACAATTGAAATCCGCAAAAGAAAAAAGCAATGCCGTAGGGTAAACCGGCATTGCTTTTTCATTTCACATTATTTAATAAACGCAATCCGTTCAATATGACGAGGATTGTGCTTCCTTCGTGGCCGATTACACCAAGAGGAAGGTCCACGACTTGCATAAAGTTGGAAACAATAAGCACTGCTATAACCGCGACTGAGAAGAAGACGTTTTGCTTTACGATCCTTTGCATTTTCCTGGACACTTTGACCGCGTATGAAATACGTGTTAAATCATTTTGCATAAGGACGACGTCCGCTGTTTCCAAAGCGACATCGGTTCCTTCGCCCATGGCAATTCCGGAAGTGGCTGTCGCAAGTGCTGGGGCGTCGTTAATGCCGTCCCCGACCATCCCGACTTCTCCATACTCCGTTTTAAGCCTCTTTAATTCCTCCACCTTTTTTTCAGGCAGACATTCAGCTACAAATCGATCGAGTCCAGCCTCTTTTGCAATGGCTTTAGCGGTTTTGTCATTGTCACCTGTTAGCATGATGGATTGTATTCCTAATTTCTTTAAATCCTTTATCGCCTGAACAGCTTCTGGTCGTAACGTATCTTTCAATGCGACAGCTGCAAGTATTCCTTTTGAATCTCTCATGAACACTACAGTTTTTCCTTCATCAGAAAGTTTTTGTACAATCCCTTCGTGGAAGTCATCTATCAAATCTTTGCCGACAAACCTTGGATTGCCGACTAATACTTCACCAGTATCGGTAATTGCACGAATACCGTATCCTGGCACATCCTCAATTTGTAGATGGTCACGGTTTACAATCCCTTGCTCCCCAGCATGTTTTACAATTGCAACTGCGAGTGGATGGTTCGATTGGGATTCTATGCTCGCTAATAAGGCAAGTGAAATGTTAACATCTTCGCCGTCACGGACGATGAAATCAGTTACAACTGGTTTCCCTGAGGTCAATGTTCCTGTCTTGTCAAAGGCAATTGCCTTTAGAGATCCAAGGTGCTCAAGATGGACACCGCCTTTAAAAAGGACGCCGCGCTTTGCTCCATTCGATACTGCTGCCAATGTCGCCGGCATAATCGATGCGACAAGGGCACAAGGGGAGGCTACAACTAACAGGACGATTGCCCGATAGAAAGTTGTCGTCCAGTCCCAGCCAAATAGAAAATGAGGAAGGAACATCATTACGATGACTGAGAAAATGACAATCTTTACATACGTTCCTTCAAATCTTTCGATAAACTGCTGAGACGGTGACTTTTCGCTTTGTGCATTTTGTACGAGTGTAATAATCTTTTGGAATAAAGTCTCTGAACTTGGCTTCGTCATTTCCATTTGGATGGCGCCGCTTATATTGACGGTCCCTGCAAATAATTCATCATTCAACCCTTTGGTTACTGGGACTGATTCGCCATTAATGGCCGACATGTCGATAGAAGTCGTACCCTGTAAGATAACCCCATCGACAGGGATACGCTCGCCGGGCTTAACAAGGATTTTTGCACCGACTGAAAGGGCAGAAGTGGCTACACTTACAGTGGATCCATCTTCTTTGATCAGCCATGCGACTTCGGGCTGCAACTCCATTAGTGCGGAGATTTCTTTATGGCTTTTATTCAATGTGTACGTTTCAAGGGCACCACTAATTGCGAAAATGAATATGAGAATTGCACCTTCTGCCCAATAGCCGATAACAGCCGAACCAATTGCAGCGAAGACCATTAGCATCTCGACATTTAACTGCCGATCAGCAATCGTATCCTCGATTCCTTCCTTTGCTTTTGCAAATCCCCCAATGAGAAAAGCGATAATGTAGAGGGCTATGGATACCGATTGCGATCCGTCTTTTCCAATTAGCCAAGCAGCTAAAATCAAAACACCAGAAAGAATAGCAGCGACGAGCTCGATATGCGTGAGCCACTTACCCGATTCATGTTGAATCTCTTTCGTTTCCGTTGTCAATTGTACCCCTCCTTACTGATAATGAATATCAACTTCAATTAGATATTAATTATCACATAATAATTATTATAATTAACAGTATATCATTTAAATAGGAAAAGTGGAACTCGAAATTTGTCGGAGTATAAATAAAAAGAGTAGGGTGGGAGAATTTTAGGAATCTCCAACTCTACTCTTCTATTTATTGGATTAGCTGAATACTTTTTCTTTGAATTGGGCTAATTTTTCAAGTGATGATTTGTCTACATCCGCATGGAGGCTGTTTCCGTGAGAATCCATTGTGACGACAGCAGTGAAGTCTTCGACTCTCAAATGCCACATTGCCTCAGGAATACCGAATTGGAGAAGGTCAACGCCTTCAACAGCTTTTATGCAATCTGCGTAATATTGTGCAGCTCCACCGATTGCATTCAGATAGACTCCGCCATGCTCTTCTAGGGCGGCAAGGGTTTTTGGTCCCATTCCACCTTTTCCGATTACAGCGCGGATGCCAAATTTCTTCATAATATCGCCTTGGTACGGTTCTTCACGAATGGAAGTCGTTGGGCCAGCAGCTTTAATCTCATAACCGCCATCTTCGTTTTTCAATACGACGGGACCGCAGTGATAGATGATTTGGCCGTTCAGATCTACAGGTGAATCGTTCTCGGAAAGATGCTTATGGATAGCATCTCGACCTGTATACATGCGGCCGCTAATCTTCACAACATCACCAACGCGTAAATCACGGATCTGCTCTTCTGTAATAGGAGCTGTTAATTCGACAGTTCGAGAAGTCTGTTTTCCTTCTTCCTGTTCGTTGTCTTCGTCGAATTTAAGCTTTTCGCCATTGTCGTAATGCCATTTTGTTATTTCACCCGTTTCGGCATTCAGATCGACTGCCATACGACGGTATGCCCAGCAATTATACGCTACTGAAACGTAAAAGCTTGCTGGAATTCTGTGCATAACTCCAACTTTACAACCTAATAACGTTGCTTCTCCACCGAAGCCCATTGTACCGATGCCTAATTTATTTGCTGACTCAAGAATATATTCTTCTAATTTTGCGAGGTCAGGGTTCGGGTTTACATCATCCAAATCACGGAAAAGCTGTTCTTTCGCAAGATCATAACCTGATGCACGGTCGCCACCAATTCCAACACCGATGAAACCTGCCGAACAACCGTGTCCTTGAGCTTGATAGACGGAGTGGAGGATACATTTACGGATACCATCCAAATCGCGTCCCGCTCTGCCAAGACCTTCAAGTTCAGTTGGTAGACTATACTGAATGTTTTTGTTCTCACAGCCGCCACCCTTAAGGATAAGCTTTACTTCAATATGATCGTTTTCCCATTGATCGAATTTAACGACTGGAAGGCCTTCACCAAGATTATCCCCACTGTTATCACCTGTTAATGAGTCAACAGAGTTCGGTCTTAGTTTTCCGTCTTTCGTAGCCTTGACTATAGCGCGTTTAATCGCTGCTTTAATTTCAAGCTGATTGACCCCAATAGGCGTTTTAATTTTGAACGTTGGCAATCCAGTATCCTGGCAAATTGGAGATAGCTTATCGTCCGCCATATTGATATTCTTCGCTATCGTATCAAGGCTCATTGCTGCGCGTGTTCCGGCATCTTCCTGTTCACGGGCTGCTTTGACAGCACGACGGACGTCTTTTGGAAGGTTCGTCGAAGTTTCACATACGAGGTCATACATACTTTTTTCAAGTGTTTCAATCATAGTTTTTTCAACTTGTTCTATGTACATTTTCATTTCCCCCTAAGGAATCATTGATCTTTTTTTATTTTATTCATCTGTTCTTCCAGCTCATCGATTAAACGAATCAGTTGATCGATTTCATCGAGGTCTGTTGTTTCTGGCTCGATTGACTCAAGTTTTTCCAGGAATTGATGAAGGCGATTTTTTAATTCATCAACTTGTCCACTTTGTCGTTTTTCCAAGAAGTACACCTCTTTTCATCAGTATCATCGTATATGATTAATGGTGTTTTTTCAATCTAAGAGCGACTAAATTGAATGTATGGAAAATTCATCTTAACAAAATATTTACAATAGGCGGATATCATGGTATGCTATGAGTAAGTAATAAGAGAGGAGGCTGTAGAGTAGAGACGAATCGAATCCTAATTAAAGGAGGGGATCCGTGAACGTTTAACGGCTAACCGTTCGACGCCTACGATTTATATGTCAAATGATTGTGAAGGTTCTATTCATACGTAAAAGCCCAGCCGAAATCTGAACTGCAAAATCAGATATGGACTGGGCTTTTATTTTATTTTGATTTTTTCTACCCTGTTTGCAAACTCTTCATTACGCATAACTTCCTTAACTTCAATTGCAATATGGTTTGCAGGCATGCGCTTTCTTTCAAGAATCTTGCGCAACACGCCGCCAGTACATACCGCAACGGAAGAGACAAGCAATTGGTAGGGTCTGAATCCGAACTCGTCATTGGCGGAAATCTGTAGATTACCAAAAGTTGTATCTGTTTCGAAATCGTTTTCAGTCATTTCGAATTTCATTAATATCAATCCTCCTTATGCTACTATTATAGATGATTCATGAGTTTTAAGGAGCGTATTACATATGAATATTATAGATAGACCTGAACAACGACGGTTTTGGATATTGGTTATCATCGTTTCAATTTCAGGGTTTTCGCAAGGCATGCTGCTGCCTCTTATATCAGCCATTTTTGAGCGCGACGGGTTATCAAGTGCATTGAATGGGTTGAATGCTACAGGGTTGTACATAGGTACTCTTCTGATTTCTCCATTTATGGAGGCACCGTTACGGAAATATGGATATAAACCCGTCATCATTTTAGGCGGGATACTCGTCTTTTCGTCTTTGCTTCTATTTCCATTATGGAAAAATGTATTCTTTTGGTTCATATTGAGGTTGTTGATCGGTATAGGGGATCATGCCCTTCATTTTTCAACACAAACTTGGATAACGAGCACTTCCTCGCAAGCAAGGTTAGGTAGGAATATTGCAATTTATGGAGTTTCATTTAGTGTCGGTTTTGCGGCTGGCCCTTTATTTGCCCCACTTGTGAATATTTTTGAAGGGTTGCCTTTCATCGTTTCAGGTCTACTCTGCATGACAGCATGGCTGTTGGTATTCTCTTTAAAAAACGATCGACCTGAAGTGTTAAAGGGAAATGTAGACACCGGAAGTTTTATGAAACGTGCAAAGCTTACGATTGGTGTTGCGTGGATTGCCTTTTTAGGTCCATTCGGATACGGATTCCTGGAATCTTCCTTGAACGCAATGTATCCAGTATATGCTTTGCGAAATGGACTGGAGCTCACTTCGGTATCGTTAATCCTTGCGACATTTTCAATCGGTGGCATTGTCTCACAAATACCGCTTGGGATGTTGTCCGACCGAATCGGTAGGCATTCCGTTGTCCTTATCGCATATGGAGGCGGGGCGGTTGCATTTTGGTCAGCAAGTCTGATGGGGAATTCAGTTCCATTGATCATCTTGACGATCTTCATTGCAGGACTATTCGTTGGTTCGATTTTCTCCCTTGGCATCTCGTATATGTCGGATTTGACACAGAAAGACCTATTGCCTACCGGGAATCTCTTATGTGGAATTTTCTTTAGTATCGGTAGTTTGACTGGACCTTTTGCGGGTGGCCTTTTCCTTGAGTTTGTAGAGAATGTCAGCTATCTATTGATCATTTCGGTATTATTCGGTCTGATATTCCTTGTGTCATTGTTCGGAAAGCCAAAGAGAAGCATCCCATCATAAGGGATGCTTCTTTGATCATCTTAGGATCGCATCGACATTTTCATATTCAAGAACAAGATCGTCGAGTGTTCTGAATTCATAGCCTTGCTTCTTGGCATCTCGTATGAAATCTGGTAGCGCTTCGGCGTTATCGGGAGACACAGTATGCATGAGGATAACAGCTCCTGGGTGAAGCTGATTCATCAGTTCGTTGTAAGCATAAGCTTTTCCGCGCGGCTTATTGGCATGCCAATCGATGAATGCAACGGACCAGAAAATATGACGATACCCTAACTCATTCCCTTTTCTTAAGACAGTATCATTGAAAATGCCTTCAGGTGGCCTTGCGTAAACTGTCCGTTTTACGCCTGTCGTTTTATAGAGGAGTTCATCAAATTTCTTCCATTCCTCTTCCATTCTTTCTTCGGAAAGGTTGGCCATATTCGGATGATCATATGAATGATTGCCAATTCCGTGTCCGTCTTTCACCATTCGTTGGACAAGTGGGGCGGCGCTTTTTAAATAGTGACCGGTAAGGAAAAAAGTAGCTGGTACATCTTCTTTTTTCAATGTGTCTAAAATACTTTCCGTGTACCCATTCTCGTAACCATTATCAAATGATAAATAGGCTACTTTTTCATCCGGTTTTCCTTTATAGATGGCACCATGCTTTTCGAGCATTGCGTTGAGTGCAGCTCCTGCATCAGGTGGTATTCCGTTTACCGATTTCTTGAAACCCCAATGGAATTCTTCAGCTTTTGCTGCAAATGGATTAAATAGTATGCCGACGACAATGATGAATGCGGCCATTAGAATACCAGGACCATGCTCTTCAACCATATTCACATCTCCTTTTTTCGTAGGATGTGCGTAGTCTTATTAAATATACATTAGAACATGTATACTTATATAAAAGTGGGGAGGTTTAGCGTTCTTGCATGTATTGACGAAAATAACACAACAAAAGCGTGATACCGAGCGTTATAATATATTCATTGATGATAAATATGCTTTTAGTGTTCACGAAACGGTCTTAGTTAAGTTCGGGTTGACAAAAGGAATGCAGCTTGACGATTGGGCGATGGATGAAATTGCTTATGAGGATCAAATAGAAAAAGCATTTAACCGTGCTCTGCACTTTTTGTCGTTTAGAATGCGGAGCGAGTTTGAAGTGAAAAAGAAGTTGCTGGATCTTGAATATGGAGAAGCCGTTATTATGGAGGCAATCGTAAAGCTGAGAAGGCTTGGCTTTTTAGATGATCAAGCATTTTCCGAAGCTTTATTACGAACCCAAAAAAATGCATCTAACAAAGGTCCGAAAGCGATCCAACAGGAATTACAGAAAAAAGGGGTCGAGAAGGAGCTGCAGGAACAAGTGCTTGAAAGCTATTCAGAAGAGGAACAGTTCGCTGTTGCCAAAAGGCTTGCTGAAAAAGCGGCAGCTTCCAATAGATCTGTCGCGCCTGCACAGTTAAAACAGAAGATCCAGAATGCACTTGCCCGAAAAGGATTTTCCTTCGGATTGATAAGCAGTGTGTTGGAGGAGATTGACTTTGGCAGGGAAGAGGATGAATGGGAGTCAATCTGCAATTCTGTTGGCGAAAAGGCTTGGCGACGGTACCATTCCAAGTATTCCGGATATGAATTAAAGAATCGTGTTAAACAATCGATGTATCAAAAAGGTATTCCACTTGATCGAATTGAGAGATTCATCGAAAAAAAGGAGAACGAAGAAGATGGAGAACAGTAAAAAGTATAGCGAAATGAATGAACATGAATTACGGTCAGAAATCGGAAGCCTTATGGAAAAAGCACGGAAAGCCGAGCAGATGGGTATGATCAATGAGTTTGCCGTTTACCAGCGCAAAGCTTTAATGGCGAAATCATATATGATCGATCCGAAAACGATCATCAAAGGGGAAATATACCGAATTGAAGGCGATGAAGGGGTATTTTTCCACGTTGATTATTTAAAGGGCCGCTTTGCATGGGGGTACCGATTAGGCGGTGAACGTGCGGAAGAAGCATTGCCAATTGCGATGCTGCAACCTGTTAAAAAAGGTTTGTAATGTTAAAGAGCTTGCCAATTGGCAAGCTCTTGCTGTTAGGAATTAGGGATGAAGTTCAGCTTTTTATGAAGCTTATCTTCTGAAAAGATCCAACCTGTATATGAGTTAACGACTTCCATTTCTTCATTGATATGGGCTACCGCGACGAATGGATAATAGCCTTTGCTTCGGTAGCGCAGGTCTATTAGCCTTACTTCGTACAGATCTCCGACATGGGAGACAGACCATCTGTAAATTGGTGAGAATGAAACGAAAGCCTGTATGTTTCGGTCTTCCATCGCTGCATCGATATAAGGGGATTTCGGCATCGCTTCACGTTCAAATCGGTCGTAGATATTAACAGAACGTCCGTAGGCTCGTCCTACAAAGTGACATTCCTTGTTCGAAGCGGCGACTCTCCATTGGAAGAAATACATTGTCGGTGCGATGAAAATCTCATCAGCATCCGGAATGGTATTTTGGACAGCTCGTTTCACCGCCGCTTTCACTGCGAAACGAAGCAAATAATAGAAGAAAATCACGACATAAAGAATCACAAACGTAAGAACCGGTTCAGCACCGAACATCCAAGCGGAAAGTGCGGCAATATGCAGTGCAAATATAATCGGGTCGAACGTATTAATAACCCCGATGGCGACCCACTGATCTGAAAAAGGTCTTAATGCTTGCGTTCCGTAGGCATTAAATATGTCAACGAACACATGGACAAAAACGGCTAAAAACGTCCATGCCCATAGATGGAAGAATTCGGTATTAGGTATTAGGAAAGACAATAAAATAGAAATGACAAGCGGCCATAACAATACAGCGGGAATCGAGTGTGTAATTCCTCGGTGATTTCGTATATAAACTGCATTATTCCTCAATTTAAGTACAGTATCTACGTCAGGAATCAAAGAGCCGGACACAACTCCAATAAAAACCGCTGTCATTGTAACTGAATCGGATGCTACGACGGGGTCCGCTAATGTAAGACCGCAAATGGCGGCGCCCATGACAATATGTGTTCCGGTATCCAAATAATCACTCCCTTACAATGCTTAAACGACGGCTGTGAAATGTTTTAACTATCTTTATTCATTATATACCCTATTTTTCATTAACGAAAAGCATATGCAATATGGAGGAATTCATGCAACTGTTTGAGAGAAAAGACGAATTTAGAAATGCATTAATGTCATGGTATGAAAGAGAAAAAAGGGATTTGCCTTGGAGAAGAACGAAAAATCCCTATTATATATGGGTGTCGGAAGTGATGTTGCAGCAAACACGTGTAGACACTGTTATCCCGTATTATGAACGGTTTATCAAGAGATTTCCGACACTATTTGATCTTGCAAATGCAAAGGAAGAAGATGTCCTTAAGATGTGGGAAGGTTTGGGCTATTATTCACGGGTGAAAAATTTACAATCCGGTGTGAAAGAAGTGGTAGCCGAATATGGAAGTGAAATTCCAAGGAACCGAAAAGAGATATCCAAGTTAAAAGGAGTCGGACCTTATACGGCAGGTGCTGTTTTAAGTATTGCATTCGGTGTTCCTGAACATGCAGTAGATGGAAATGTCATGCGCGTTTTTTCACGTCTCTTACTTATTGAAGATGATATAGCAATTCCGCGAAACCGGAAGATATTTGAGGAAGTTGTAATGGAACTGATTGACAAAAATGATCCATCCTCATTTAATCAGGGGCTTATGGAGTTAGGAGCAACAATTTGTACGCCGAAACCAAGATGCCTTCTTTGTCCAGTTCGGGATTATTGCCAAGCCTTCCATGAAGGAAGGCAGGAGAGCCTTCCTGTGAAAAGTAAAAAGACGAATACAAAAACGGTACCGCTTTTCGCTTTTGCCATTCAAAACACTGAAGGGAAATGGTTGATGAAGCAACGTCCATCCACAGGTTTATTGGCAGATATGTGGGAATTTCCAATGATGGAAATTAAAGGCATGACGTCTCCGGAAGAATTTTTGAAAATCAATTTAGGGATTAATTTTGGAAACTTTAAGCCGTTAATCGAATATAAACATGTTTTTTCCCATCTTGTTTGGGAAGTGGAAAGCTATATGGCGACAACGAACGACATTGCTCCAGATGGATATAGCTTCTTTTCTGCAGATGAAGTGGAAGCACTTCCGAAAGCGGTTCCGGTTTTGAAAATCTGGGATGCGCTAAAAAGGAAAAAGGTTCCAAAGGATAAAAAAAGCTGATTTGCATATCATATTGGTCACGGAGGTGAAAAATCCATGCCAAACAAAAACCCACAAAACTTCGGTAAACAAGCGCCACAAGCTTCATTCACAAATGCAAACAAAGTGAAGAAGGAAATTATGGCTGAAGAGTTTGGAGCTGAGACTGACGTGAACGAGGTACGTAAGCAAAACCAACAGTCTGAAATGAACAAGACATCTGGTGGTGCTAACGGTTTCGAAAATCAGTCTAAATAATGGATTTACATCTCAAAAGCCGGTAGCTGATGCTACCGGTTTTTAAATTGGATTCAACATGTGAAAACGTTCTTAAGTTAAATCGTTTCAATTTTGTCACTTCAATTGGTATAATATACGAATATTAAGTTTTGTGAATTTCAAAGGTGGTTTTACAGATGACAATACCTAAAGAAGGAGAAACGATACAAGTACACAGTTATAAACATGACGGAAATATTCACCGTGTTTGGCAGGAAACGACCGTCTTAAAAGGAACACGTAACATTGTGATTGGTGCAAACGAAAGAACGCTTGTGACGGAAGCGGACGGTCGGACATGGTTAACAAGAGAACCGTCCATTTGCTATTTCCATGCTGAACATTGGTTCAATATAATTTGCATGCTTCGCGAAGATGGGGTTTATTATTATGTCAACATGAGTTCCCCGTTCGTCTATGATCATCATTCTTTGAAATACATCGATTATGATTTGGATGTTAAGGTGTTTCCGGATATGACTTATCTGATCCTTGATGAGGATGAATATGATGAGCATAAAAAGAAGATGAACTACCCCGAAGTGATTGATCAAATATTAAAGCGCAATCTTGATAAGTTGCTTATGTGGATTAAACAGCGAAAAGGCCCATTCGCACCCGACTTCATTGAAGTTTGGACTTCAAGGTATCGGTTTTACAAACAGGTTAAAAAGAATGATCAATAAAAGCCTGTCTGCATCCCACATGCAGTAGGGCTTTTTATAATGCTTTTAAGGGGGAGAAAAATTGGGGGAAAGTATTAAGCGGTATCTCAAGTTTGTGAAGCCATATAATTGGATGATTCTTTTGACGGTTCTAATTGGTGTTGTCAAATTTGCCATCCCATTATTCATTCCGTATCTTATTAAAATTGTAATCGACGATATTATATTGGAGGAAATGCTGACCGATGCTGAAAAGACGAGGCAGCTATTCATATGGCTTGGTGGAACGGCGTTATTGTTTTTCATCATTAGGCCTCCAGTAGAGTATTATCGACAATATTATGCACAGTATGTCAGCAATAAAATCCTGTATGATATCCGAGAAAACCTGTATGACCACATTCAAAAATTGGGTCTTCGTTTTTACTCCAACACTCGGGCAGGTGAAGTCATTTCCCGTATTATCAATGACGTTGAGCAAACTAAAAACTTCGTAATGATTGGGTTAATGAACGTCTGGTTAGACTTTGCGACAATCATTATCGCAGTAATCATCATGCTGTCGATGGATATTCCACTAACAATCGTAACGTTATTAGCATTTCCGTTTTATGCATATAGTGTAAAGCATTTCTTCGGCAAACTAAGGACGCTCACAAGGAAAAGATCCCAAGCGCTTGCGGATGTGCAAAGTTATTTGCATGAGAGAGTATCGGGAATTAGCGTCATTAAAAGCTTCGCGTTAGAAGAGAAAGAACAGCAACGTTTTGATGAAACGAATGGCAATTTCCTTGATAAGGCATTGGATCATACAAGATGGAATGCGAAAGCGTTCGCTGTCGTCAACACGATTACTGATGTTGCTCCTTTATTGGTCATTACATATGCAGGGTATCAAGTGATTAACGGCGATTTATCGGTCGGTATAATGGTTGCTTTCATCGCTTACATCGATCGACTGTATAATCCTCTTAGACGATTGGTGAATGCATCTACATCTTTAACTCAATCATTCGCTTCAATGGATCGGGTCTTTGAACTGATGGAAGAGCCTTATGATATCAAGGATAAAGACGGTGCAAAAGCTCTACCGCGAATCAATGGGGAAATCCAATTTGAGGATGTCAGTTTTACGTATAGTGAAGAAGACGATCCGGTGCTAAGGGGCGTCAACTTTACTGTCAAACCAGGTGAGACTGTAGCGCTTGTTGGAATGAGTGGCGGCGGCAAGTCCACCATTGTCAGTTTAATACCACGGTTTTATGATGTCACTTCGGGTTCCATTCGAATTGACGGTAAGGACCTCCGTGATGTCCAATTAAAAACTTTACGCGATCAGATCGGGATTGTTCTACAAGATAGTATTCTTTTCAGTGATTCTGTGAAGAGTAATATTTTGATGGGGAATCCGGACGCTACTGATGAGGAAGTGATTGCTGCGGCTAAAGCGGCAAATGCACATCATTTCATCGAATCATTGCCTGAAGGGTATGATACAACAGTCGGCGAAAGAGGGGTAAAACTTTCTGGCGGACAGAAGCAACGGATTGCTATTGCGAGGGTATTTCTAAAAAATCCTCCATTGCTAATTCTTGACGAAGCAACTTCAGCTTTGGATTTGGAAAGTGAAGCACTCATTCAAGAATCACTTGAACGACTGGCAAGTGATCGGACGACATTGATCGTTGCCCACAGATTGTCAACAATCACACATGCAGATAAGATTTTTGTGATTGACCATGGTGAATTGAAAGAAGTGGGGAACCACGCTGAGCTAATGGAGAAAAAAGGCATCTACTACAACCTGTTTCAAGTTCAATCAATATAATGGATCTACAAAGCTACCGATTAACTTCGGTGGCTTTTTTTGTTTTTAAAATCCTTGGAGGATGGTTTAATGGGCATTTTTTTGCTTGCGGTTCAATAGACTATCTAATGATAGAAAGTATTAAAGCGAAAAGGTGATCTGATGAATAATCGCAACCGAATCCTTGAAGTGAATGGCTTACAGACTACCTTTTTCACCGATACCGGAGAGATTCCTGCTGTCGACCACATTGATTTTCATCTACACGATGGCGAAATTTTAGGCATCGTCGGGGAATCGGGATGTGGAAAAAGTGTAACCTCGCTTTCTGTTATGGGCCTCATCCCCAATCCGCCTGGAAAAATTGTCGGTGGTGAAATCCTATACGGGTCATTGGATTTAACGAAGTTATCGGAAAAAGAAATGAGGAAAATTCGTGGCAATGAAATAGCGATGATCTTTCAGGAGCCGATGACATCCCTGAATCCTTTATTCACAATCGGTAATCAGATGGTCGAAGCGATATTGATCCACGAAAAAGGTTGGTCGAAGAAAAAGGCGGAAGAACGAGCGATTGAGATACTAAAACTTGTTGGCTTGCCACGGGCAGATGGACTGATGAAAGAGTATCCCCATCAGTTATCTGGTGGTATGCGGCAAAGGGTGATGATCGCGATGGCACTCGTTTGCAATCCGAAAATATTAATCGCGGACGAACCGACAACCGCACTTGACGTAACAATTCAGGCGCAAATATTGAAACTGATGAAAGAATTGAATGTTCGTTTAGGGACTGCCATTTTGTTAATAACCCATGATCTTGGCGTTGTAGCTGAAACTTGCGAGAGGGTCATCGTCATGTACGCGGGACAAATAATCGAAGAGGCTCCGACTAAACTCATTTTTGAGAATCCACAACATCCTTATACGAAAGGGCTAATTCAGTCTGTACCGGATATGCGATTTAAAAAAGACAGGCTACATTCCATTCCAGGAAATGTGCCGAAACCGGGCTCCATCAAAAGCGGTTGCAGGTTTGCGGCACGTTGTGAATTTGCCTTCGACCGATGCTTTAGCGAAAACCCTGAACTATACAGCATTGCAGATGTTCATCAAACCCGATGTTTCTTATACGACGATGAAAGGGTGACAGAGGATGAGCACAAAGCCATTATTGAAAGTTGAAAATCTGAAGAAATACTTCCCGATTAAAAAAGGGCTATTCGCAAGAACCACTAACTTCGTTAAAGCCGTCGATGACCTGTCTTTTCATGTGAATGAAGGGGAGACGCTTGGCATTGTTGGTGAAAGCGGTTGTGGGAAATCGACAACAGGACGTTTACTTATGCGTTTGTTGGAGCCGACTGAAGGAATTGTTGAATTTGACGGGAGAAAATTGACTGCTTTATCAAAAGAAGAGATGAGGATAGCCCGTCGTGATATACAGATGGTTTTTCAAGACCCATATGCTTCACTGAATCCACGGCATACGATAGGAAAAATACTGGAGGAACCATTGTTAGTACATGGGGTAAAGGACGCAAAAGAACGAAAAATGAAAGTGAAAGAATTACTTGAAGTTGTCGGGTTGAATGAATATCATGCAAAGCGCTATCCCCACCAATTCAGCGGCGGGCAAAGACAACGTATCGGGATTGCCCGTGCGTTGATGACCAATCCGAAATTGATCATAGCGGATGAGCCAGTTTCGGCGTTAGACGTTTCCATTCAAGCGCAAGTGCTGAATCTCATGCAAGACTTGCAAAAAGAGTTCAACCTTACCTATATTTTTATCGCACATGACCTCGGGGTCGTACGGCATATTAGTGACCGCGTCGCCGTAATGTATTTAGGAAAGATCGTTGAACTTGCGGGAAGTGAACAACTTTACGAAAGGCCATTGCATCCTTATACACAAGCGTTACTTTCGGCGGTTCCCGTACCGGATCCGGATTTCCAGAAAGAACAAATCATCATAGAAGGCGACATCCCAAATCCAGCCGACCCGCCCACTGGATGTACATTCCATACACGCTGCCCATTCAAAATGGATATTTGTACAAAAGCTGCACCACAGTTCAATGAACAATCTTTAGGTCATTCTGTCGCCTGCCATCTTTACGATAGCAAGGTTGACAATGATATAAAACAAATGGAGGGGTCTCTATGAGTAGAAAGAGAATGTGGCCGGTTGCGCTCATATTACTGTTGGTCCTGTCAACTGCACTTGCCGCCTGTGGAAAGGGAAGTTCGAGCAGCAAGGAGGATACATTAGTCTTCGGTCGTGGGAATGATTCCACTTCACTGGATCCGTCACGGGTGACTGAAGGCGAGACATTCAAAGTTACAGTAAATCTATATGAGACATTATTGAACTTTGGAGAGCAGGACACAACCATTCAACCTGGACTTGCTAAGGAATGGAATACGGATGACGGCTTGACGTACACATTCCAATTGGAAGAAGGCGTCAAGTTCCATGATGGAACTGATTTCAATGCGGAAGCGGTCGTTGCAAACTTCGAGCGTTGGGCGAATGGGGATGCAGATAAATTCCCATATTATAGCTCGATGTTTGGTGGATTCAAAGGCGATGAAGGTCATGTAATTGAATCCGTAACGGCGGATGGTGAGTACACGGTTATTATCAAATTGAAACGCCCACAAGCGCCTTTCTTGAAAAACATCGCGATGAGCATGTTCGCGATTGCAAGCCCTACTGCATTTGCAAAGGGTGACGACGAATTTGCAAGAAACCCGGTCGGTACAGGTCCTTTTGAATTCGTGGAGTGGAAACCGAATGAGTCTATTACAATTAAAAAATTCGACGGGTATTGGCAGAAAGGCTTGCCGAAGTTGAATAAAATCGTATTTAGATCGATTCCAGATAACTCCGCGAGACTGAATGCATTGCTTGCTGGGGAAATTGACCTCGCTGATGGGATTAACCCTTCAGATGCAGGAAAAATCGAAGGGGACGACAAGCTGCAACTGATTAAACGTCCATCCATGAACATCGGTTATCTTGGTTTAACAGTAACGCGCCCACCTTTTGATAAAAAAGAAGTTCGTCAGGCGCTGAACCATGCAATTGATAAAGAAACGATTATTAACTCGTTCTTCGAGGGGCAAGCGAATGCTGCCAAGAACCCGATGCCGCCTTCTATCTCAGGTTATAACGACGACATCGAGCCATATGAATACAATCCTGAAAAAGCGAAGGAGCTACTTGCGAAAGCAGGATATCCGAACGGATTCGAAATGGAACTGTGGGCAATGCCTGTCCCGCGTCCATATATGCCGGACGGAGCGAAGGTTGCTGAGGTCATCCAAAGCAATTTAGCGGATATCGGCATAAAAGCTAAAATCGTATCGTATGAGTGGGGAACTTATTTAGATAAGGCAAGCAAAGGGGAAGCGGACGCTTTCATGTTAGGTTGGACTGGAGACAATGGAGATGCCGATAACTTCCTATACGTCCTATTGGATGAAGACAATATCGGAAGCAACAACTACACATACTTCAAAAATGCCAAAATGCATGATTTGTTCATCGAGGCACAAACAGAGGTAGACGAGGATAAGCGGATTGAGCTTTATAAGAAAGCACAAGAGATTATTCACGAAGAAGCACCATGGGTTCCACTTGCCCACTCGACACCATTATTGGCTGCTAAAAAGGAATTGACGGGCTTCTTACCGCATCCAACTGGTTCGGATTTATTATCAAAAGTCGAATTTAAGTAATGAATTCACTTTCCACATCTGAATGAGTCAAAAAGGGGGAGATCGATAGGTTTCCTCCTTCTTAAGATAATGGGACGACGAAAGATACTTTGTGCTTATGAGGTGAAGGTGATGCTCAGCTACGTTGGAAGAAGATTATTGCAGCTTGTCCCCGTGTTACTTGGTATGGTGTTCATTGTTTTCATGATGATTCGGGCGATACCTGGAAATCCAGCCCAGCTCATTTTAGGTCAGCAAGCGACTGTTGAAGCTATGGCCGCTATGAATGCAAAATTGGGGTTGGATCAACCATGGTATACGCAATTTTTTAAGTACCTGGGTGGTATTTTGAGGGGCGACCTTGGGGAATCCATGCGGACACGCCTTCCGGTAGCGGATGAAATATGGCCACATTTGGCAGCAACAATAGAACTCGCACTGTTTGCAATTATCATAGCGATCATCATTGGCATTAATGCTGGCATCATTTCGGCTTGGTTCCAAAATTCATGGTTTGACTACATAGCGATGATTTTGGCGCTTATCGGAGTGTCGATGCCGATTTTTTGGTTAGGGTTATTAGGCCAATGGGTGTTTGCGCTTGAATTTTCCTGGCTACCGACGACTGGTAGGGAACAGGTGAGGGATCCAGTGCACGCAATTACGAATCTCTATATTATAGATACGATCATACAAGGAAGATTCGATCAGCTGTGGCAAGTTATGAGGCATCTTATCTTGCCAGGAATTGCATTAGCGACAATACCAATGGCAATCATTGCAAGGATGACTCGTTCAAGTATGCTTGAAGTGATGCGTTCGGATTATATTCGGACAGCGAGGGCGAAAGGGCAAAAGATGTTTTGGGTCGTTTATAAACATGCTTTCAAAAACGCTGTCATTCCGGTTTTGACGGTTATCGGACTTCAGATGGGCATGTTGCTTGGCGGTGCCATTTTGACTGAGACGATTTTTGCTTGGCCGGGCATTGGAAGGTATATTTACGACGCCATTAATTTCAGGGATTACCCGGTAATTCAGTCGAGCGTTCTAGTAATCGCCTTTATATTTGTCATGATTAACTTGGTCGTCGATTTGCTATACGGCCTGATCGATTCAAGGATTAAATATGACTAAGAGAGGGGGATTGCGGGATGTCTGAGATAACACCTAAATTAGATGGAATCATTAAAGAGAAAGAAAAGACGAGTGGCCCGTGGCGGGAGGCATGGAAAAGCTTCAGAAAGAGTAAGTCGGCTGTCGCTGGTATGATCATTATCATATTCTTCATACTGTTAGCTCTGTTTGGTCCCTTTATCGCAAAAGAAGGCATAAACGAACAGTTTGCACCGGACAGATTCCAGCCGCCGTCTTCAGAATACTGGCTCGGTACTGATGACTTCGGTAGAGATATCTTGTCCCGCATCATCCATGGTTCAAGGATATCGCTTTCGGTTGGATTTTTATCGGTTATTGCATCGGTTATCGTCGGTAGCTTTTTGGGGATTGTAGCAGGGTATTATGGTAGATGGACAGATACGATCATATCACGGGTTTTTGATATTATGCTTGCCTTCCCTTCAATCCTGTTAGCCATTGCAATTGTTTCGGTATTAGGACCTGGACTTGAAAATGCATTGATCGCCATTGCTGTCATTAACGTTCCGAATTTCGGCAGGTTGATACGATCGAAAGTTCTTAGTATCAAAGAGGACGAGTATATTATGGCCGCGAAGGCGATTGGGATGAAAGATGCCCGTATTTTATATTCGCATATCCTCCCTAATTCGATGGCTCCAGTCATTGTTCAAGGAACACTTGCAGTGGCGACAGCTATCCTTGAAGCAGCGGCATTAGGCTTTTTAGGCTTAGGCGCACAAGCTCCCCAGCCGGAATGGGGGAAGATGTTAGCGGATTCAAAAGCATATTTACAATCTGCACCATGGACAATGATTTTCCCGGGGCTATCCATCATGTTGACTGTCTTAGGTTTTAACCTAATGGGGGACGGCTTGCGTGATGCGCTTGATCCGAAAATGAAAAGTTGAAAAAAACCTCCTTGGGCCAATTTGACCCAAGGAGGTTTAAAATATTTCTTCACGAAGTTCAGTACTTAGTTCATGTCCGTGCCTGCGTTGATTGGAGACGATTAAGCGGTCGAGATGCTCAAGCTGCTCTTCATAATTCAACAATGCGGACAGCACATGAAGAAGGTGATATGCGGAAAATTCCTCTTCCTCCTTTGTAATGGCAATTTCTTTTGCAAAAATGTCCATCACTTCTTGGCGCTGTATATATTCCTCGTTTAAGCTCTCCGTCAATTTCCCGGATTTTAACTTGCCTACAAATTTCAAATGGATCTGCTCATGATGCGTTAGTAAAGAATCAAGTCGTTCTTGTATCATCATCCGGAAATGTTCCGGAAGGTTAAGCAATTCATTTTCAAATTTATGAAGTCGGGAAAGTACTTCGTAACTGCTCTGTGAAGCGGCGATCATTTGTCTATAAATGACAAGTTTTCGGGCTTTCACCATCGTATTTCTCTTGAAATAGCTTCGTTCCTCTTTGAATAATGTATAAAGCTGATTTACATTTGTAAGGCGCTCTTTCAACTTATCCAAAGATTTCTTCGTAGCAACATGCTCAGAAGCCTGCCTTCCCGCGAGACGGATCCATCGGATGATTTCATCTTGTGCTTGATGAATCGCCTGGAATAATTTCGTTTCGTATTTGGGGGGCATGAAGAGCAAGTTTACGATGAATGCAGATAAGACTCCAATAACGATTGTTACAAATCGAAGAGCTGCAAAAGAGAGGAAAGAATCTCCTTTGATCTCCATAATTGCAATCATTGTAACAAGCGCAAGCGAAACCGATTTTTCGAGCCCTAATTTCAACATCACCAATATGATGATGACAGCAGCAAACCCGACAGTCACAATTTGATGTCCAAACACTAATACAAAAATGACAGCGGTAATTGCTCCGATTAGATTACCTTGTATTTGCTCTACTATCGTCAAATATGACCGATAAATGGTAGGCTGAATCGCAAAGATGGCAGCGATTCCAGCGAAAACCGGATTCGGCAAACTGAGTACATCTGCGATAAACAATGCAAAAACGATTGCAATACCCGTTTTAAAAATGCGGGCACCAAGTTTCATGGGATTATCCTTTCTTATAGAAAAATAATATGTTACTCATTTCCGCGACTTTACCGTAACTCTTCAAATTGGTCAACTGTTTAATAGACGTGATAGCTCTTCAAAAGATTCATCAACCGCATCTAATGTATGATTCACGTCATCCTCATTATGCGCTATTGTAAGGAACCAAGCTTCATATTTTGAAGGGGCAAGATTTATGCCTCTATCCAACATCAATTTGAAAAACTTGCCGAAGATTTCTCCATCTGTCTGTTCAGCTTGTTCATAGTTCTCGACTTTCACATCTGTGAAGAATAATGTTAATGCGCCACCAAGGCGGTTAATCGTCAAAGTGATACCGTGGTTTTCTGCTGATTGGAGAATACCTTCCTCGAGTAATCCGCCTAAACGGTCCATCTCTTCATAAATGTTAGGTTGCTGCAATACTTCCAAGCAAGCAATACCTGCAAGCATGGAAGCAGGGTTTCCGGCCATTGTTCCAGCTTGATATGCAGGCCCAAGTGGCGCGACTGTTTCCATAATCTCTTTTCTTCCGCCGTAAGCGCCGATTGGCAATCCACCACCAATGATTTTACCGAACGCAGTTAAATCGGGAGTTGTGCCTAACAGTGTTTGAGCAGCACCATAATGGAAGCGGAAAGCTGTAATCACTTCATCATAAATGACGAGTGCACCTTTTTCTTTAGCGATTTCATGGACCAATTCGATGAATCCCTCATTTGGTTCGACGATGCCGAAATTACCGACGATCGGCTCTACTAAGATACATGCCAATTGGTCTCCCCATTTGTCCATTGCTTGTTTATAACCTTCCGGGTCGTTGAATGGGATTGTGATCACTTCTTGTGCGATGGATGCCGGAACACCTGCTGAATCGGGAGTTCCAAGAGTGGCTGGCCCAGACCCTGCTGCTACTAAAACGAGATCCGAATGCCCATGATAGCAACCAGCGAATTTCATCACTTTCGTTCTGTTAGTATACGCTCTCGCAACACGGATTGTCGTCATCACCGCTTCTGTTCCTGAGTTGACGAAGCGTACTTTATCCATTGAAGGGATAGCTTCTTTAAGCATTTTCGCGAATTTCACTTCATGTGGTGTCGGTGTTCCGTATAGAACCCCTGTAGTCGCCGCCTTCGTAATGGCTTCTGCAATATGTGGATGGGCGTGTCCCGTAATGATTGGTCCATATGCGCCTAAGTAATCGATGTACTTATTGCCATCGACATCCCAGAAATAGGCACCTTGTGCACGCTCCATAACTGTAGGTGCTCCACCGCCGACTGCTTTATAACTACGGGAAGGGCTGTTTACCCCTCCTACGATATGTTCGCAAGCTTCTTGATAGATTTGTTCCGACTTCGTTCTGATCATTTACAATTCCTCCGTTCAAATCACGTACAATCCCTATTTTATACAAAACATTGCCGATACGCCAAAGAAATTGAAACCGGGCCGGTAGTTCGGTACGATGTAGTAAAGTTATTGGGAGGGATTGTACATGGAAAAGTTAGAAGGGTTGCAAGCACCGCAATTCACATTATCAAATGAAAAAGGTGAAAAAGTTTCCCTAAGTGATTTCGAGGGGAAGAAATATGTCATTCTATATTTCTATCCGAAGGACGCGACACCAGGATGTACAACGCAAGCATGTGATTTTAGGGATGCGTATGAAGACTTCAGCAATTTAAATGCAGTCATATTGGGAGTAAGTCCTGACAATGAAGCATCACATCAACGGTTCATCGAAAAACAAGGGCTACCGTTTTCCCTATTAGTCGATGAAAAGCATGAAGTGGCCGAAAAGTATGGTGTTTGGAAATTGAAGAAGATGTTCGGCAAAGAATACATGGGAATTGAACGTTCAACTTTCCTGATCGATCCAACAGGTACGGTTGTAAAAGAGTGGCGGAAAGTGAAAGTGGCGGGCCATATTGAAGAAGCACTTGCAACTCTAAAACAGTTGACGAAAGCATAAGGGAAATGGCGGTGGGATTGATGAATGTCTTATTCACTTTTAAAATTAAAGATGAACAACTTGAAAGGTTGAAGTCTAAATTCCCAGAAGTTCAATTTGCATATAATAAAGAGATTGAGGAGTCACCAATTGATAAGTTCGAAGTAATCGTTACATACGGGGGGGATATCAATACAGCTGTGCTTGAAAAGGCAACATCCCTTAAATGGTTAATGGTAGCCTCAGCTGGAGTGGAAAAGATGCCTCTAACTGAAATTGCCGAGAGAGGAATTGTCATGAGTAACGTTCGCGGGATTCATAAAACCCCAATGGCGGAATCAGTAATCGGCCATATTTTATCACTAACTCGCGCTTTGCCTTCATTAATTGAACAGCAAAAGCGGAAAGAGTGGAATACAAGAGTCAGGCAGACGGAGTTGCGGGGATCGACAGCAATCATTCTTGGTCCGGGTGCAATCGGTTCGGAAATCGGGCGATTGCTCCAAGCATTCGGTGTACGGACAATCGGTTGCAACCGTTCTGGTAGCCCGGCGGAAAGCATGGATGAGACAATTCAATTCGATAATCTGATAGACAGATTACCGGAGGCCGATTATGTGATTTCCATTTTACCAAGTACAGCGGAAACAAAGGACCTGTTAGATGAAAGGCATTTCAAGGCTATGAAACCGACAGCCACTTTCATGAACTTTGGACGAGGGGATTTGGTGAAGGAGTCGATCATAATTGACGCGTTGCAAAATGGCGAGATTGGACATGCCGTTTTAGACGTCTTTGATGTAGAGCCTCTGCCAGCCGATAGCGAGCTTTGGAATTTATCGAACGTGTCGATATCTCCGCATGTATCCAGCCATTCCGGGAAGTATATAGAAAGAGCTTTGGAATTTTTTATAGAAAACCTAAAGAAGTGGCAAACGGGTAATAGAGAGTTAACAAACTTAGTCGACCCGAAAAAAGGTTATTAATGAGAAATTGACTACTTTAGTTGAAAGTGCACATTGTATTTATTGACAAAACAGCATCTTCTTCAGTAAACTAATTATAATGATTATAAAGAAGTAATCTTTATGGATTGGAGTGTTGGCGATGTCTGATGTATGTTTGAAAGACGCGCTTGTCACATTGAAGGAAAGTGGTGTTCGGATTACACCACAAAGGCATGCTATTTTAGAATTTCTTATTTCTTCTGAGACGCATCCTACAGCAGATGAAATATATAAAGCACTTGAAGCTGATTTTCCGAATATGAGTGTCGCGACTGTTTATAATAATCTACGGGTATTCCGGAATGCAGGGCTTGTGAAGGAACTTACTTACGGTGACTCATCGAGTCGTTTCGATTTTGTAACGCATGACCATTACCATATCATTTGTGACGTCTGCGGCAGGATCGTCGATTTTCATCATCCTGGCTTGGAGGAAGTTGAACACCTTGCTTCCCACGTTACAGGATTCAAAGTCAATTCCCATCGACTCGAAGTATATGGTACATGTCCTGAATGTGCGTCCTAACTGTACAGAGGATAAAAAAATAGAAAAACCGGTTCCGATATTGCCAAGGAACCGGTTTTTCTTATTTGTTTGCTGTTTTCTTATTTTTAGTTGGGCGATTATAAGATTCATCAAATTCCTTACCTTCAAGTGATGGATCCAACGTTAACGGCTCTCTACAATGTCCACACATGTCAACTCGACCAAGCATCTTAGTTGCTTTCCCGCAGCTTGGACAAATAATTTGTACGGCCCTTGTTGATAAAGTACCGATCCAAGCGTAAACAACCGTACTGCCGATAATGGAAAGAAGTCCAAGAACCATAAATATCAGCATGATGATTTCATTTTGTCTAAAGAAGATTCCGAGATACATTATGATAACCCCGAGGAAAATAAGGGATAACGCAAATGAACGGATTCGGTTTATTTTATTCTTATAAGGTTTCAATCATAATCCTCCTTAATAATAGATATTTGAAACTGAAACATATAAAGTAAGAAACGCAAAACGTTCCTCAATCAATATAGCATAAAATCCATATACATCATATTTTGTTGAAGGATTTTGGTGAAGTACTGTCGAAGAAATAGGTGTGGAGGTGTCAATATGGAACAAGTTCTTAGACCAATTTATCAGGAACGCGCAAGCTCACCCGAAACTTTAGGTGTTATTCTTGTTGAAAAAAGAGGCACGGGGGATCCGATAACAGACACATTTGATGAAATCATGTTAATCATAACTTCGAATGAAGAAACTCCTATATATACTAAACACTATACGGATGGAAGCGGAAAAGCGGCAATGCACGTGATCAGTGAAAAACAACTGAGGAAATGGCTTCTATTAGGTACAAGACGAAAAGTCGTCGACTGGCTTTTCTACGGCAAAATCTTCTTCGACCGCAATGAGTTTGTCGAAGGATTGAAGAAAGAGTTAAGGGAGTATCCGTTCTATGGACGGAAATTGAAAATGGGGATTGAGCTCTCCCGCTTAGTGAGAGTGTACATGGAAGGGAAAATGTTTTTCGAGCAACTGAATTATATGGATGCCTATCATCATGCAATCCAATCTCTTCATCATCTTGCGAGATTGACTGTTATTGAAAAGGGATATGCACCTGAGGTCACCGTATGGACTCAAGTTAAAAAAATCGATCCTGCGATTTATAAACTATATGAGGAACTAATTATGAGCGAGGAACCGATCGAGAAAAGATTGGAACT